>DASSOT010000026.1:0-13984 GCA_035700225.1 Saccharimonadales bacterium (SeqCode) | reverse complement strand
ATTCAGCACTTCCTGCACGCTACCTTTGCCATAGCTTTTGGTTCCCAACAGAGTCGCAGAGTTGTTGTCACGCAAGGCTCCCGCTGTAATCTCGCTGGCGCTGGCACTGCCCTCGTCTATCAATACGACTGTCGGCACGCCCTCCAGCACCGGGTTGCCTCTGGCAAAGTATGTCTTTATGACCTCGCCGCCGCGCTTTTCCTGTAATATGGTGTCGCCCTTTTTCAGCCAGAGGCTGGATACGCCCACAGCGGCATCCAAAAGCCCGCCGGGGTTGCCCCGCAGGTCCAATATGACGCCTTGAACATTCTTCTGCTTGAGTTCATTGGCGTATTTCGTTGCCAAATCCACCGTGTCGTCGCCGAACCGGCTTATCTTGATGACGCCGATGTTTCCGGCGACTACTTCTTTGGTAACACTCGGGACTTTTATGGTCGAACGCGTGATTTCAAAATCCAGCTTCTCGCTACCGCGTATGATCCCCAGCTTGACCTTCGTACCCTTTGGCCCACGAATTTTCTGAACTGCCTGCTCGATACTCATATCGAACGCGCTCTCACCGTCTATTTCGGATATGATGTCTTTAGATTTCAGACCAGCTTTGTCTGCGGGAAAGCCTTCTATAGGCGAAACTATGACTATGGACTGTTTCTCTTTACCAAGTTCGGCGCCTATGCCCTCGAATGAGCCGTCCAGTTGTTCCTGGAAGTCTTTACTTTCTTTGGCGTTGAGATACTCGGTATAGGGGTCGCCGGCGGCCTTGACCAAGCCTTCCTTGAGCCCGTCTTCCAGCTCGCTTGCATTCAGCTGACCGTCAAAATTCGTCTTGAGTTTAGAGTAAACCTCCTCCACACCGGAATAATCAAGCCTGGATGGCAGATTCTCTTTCTGTACGGAGCGGTTGCCGGTAAGGTCGCTCAAAAAGCCCGGATGCTGGTCGCCGAAAGCTATCCCGCCGAAGAAAAACAGCGCCAATATCGCCACGTTGCGTACCGCCCTGATGACATACCCTGATTTTTGAGAACCGCTTGTTTGCGCCACGCTTCTAACCCCTCTATTTTGTTTAACCTATCTATTGTAACGTAAAAGCCTACCGCCGCGCACAGACACATTTACATAAAATGAAAGAAATCCGGATTCATTCCGGATTTCTTGATTCCGCTTTGGGTGCAACTAAAAGTAGAGGAACCAGTCTATATCGGATGCATTGACCCACATCTCGCTGTACTCGCCGCGTATGTGGTAATTGTACTGGCTGACATAAACCCTATTGCCGCTGACGGCCTCGACATACATAGCGTGGCCATAATAGCCCCAATATGCGATAGCTACGGCGCCTACCCGCGGTGTGTGGCCTTTGTTAGAAGTGTTGCCCGGCCATTCGGCGGCATTGCCGCGTCCGCCCCAATAAGGCATGTAGCGCCCGCTTTGATAGACTCTCCAAGCCGCATAACTGACGCATTCACGATTGTACATGCCCCAGTCGTCTATAAGACTGTCTTGTGGTGCGTTAGCCCATTTTGCAGGGTAACCGCCCTTGGATGGGTCGCCGGCTATGACGCCGCTTCCGTGCTTGGCGTTCTCTATGGCCTGAAGACGCCTAAGCTCTGATATCTTGGCATTGTTATTTTTTATTCTCGCATCAATCCGGCCCTGCTCGCTCTTGTTAAGCGACAGCAGGTGGTCTTTCTCCCGCCTTTGTGAGACAAGCTCGTTTCTGAGCTGTTCCTGCTCCCTTATCAGCGCTTCGGTCTTTTTCTTCTTGGTGTTCAAATCAAGCTTCAACTGGGTAATCTTATCCAGGGTAGTCTTTATCTTGTTCTGAACCGACTGGCGATATTGCTGTTTGTCAAAGAAATCGCTGAGGTTTTTGCTGGTAGCGAGCATCTCAAGAGTAGAGATATCACCCTCTATATACATGGTCTTTATGGATTCGCCGAGTATCTTTCTCTGCCTGTCCAGCTCTTTCTGGGCTTTGGCTATCTCAACCTTCAGTCTTTCGACCTCGGCCTGATGCTTGTTGATGATTGACTGCTTGGCATCTATCTGAGCCTGCAGTTTTGATATGGCGTCCGACAGACTGGATGCTTGCGAACCAAGCTGGAGCTTGGCAGTCTGGTTGTTTTCATTCTTTTGGCTCAGAGCGTTTATCTGCGCATCGTATTTATCAGCGCTTACCAGGGAAAAACTGGCCGTGGAAAAGGAAAGAAGCAGTACCATAGAAAGCGAAAACACGCCTTCTTTACTGCGAAGAAAAATATATCCAGTCTGAGCTTTTGATTTTGGCATTTTTATTTTTTTGTTTTTATTTTTGGATAATACCTCCGTTATTTTAGCATAAGCATCCATCATTTACAACCCCCTTTACGACCTTTGCACCGGCCGGCCTATTCAGCATCAACAGATGCTACTGCCGCCGGCTTCTTGGGTCAAACCCGCTTTTCATCTGTATTCCTCACTCGAGGTACTTATATGTACATCTCGTTGCGGTCTTTGATGAGAAAACGACCCTGCGTCCAAATACAAGCGTCTTATATTAATTTGTTTTCAATTTTTAGCGGTTTACTTCTGTGTTTGGTGAGCGCAAGTGTCAGCAAGTGTGTGTGAAATATCTTACGCTGAGGATTCATTGTAGCAAGCGACTTGACAAACTTCAAACTTTTTATGCTAATTGCTCGTTGAACCTAAGCGGTTCCCCTGCCGGCCACGACCGGTTCGGGTTGTTCTACCATGGTTCGTTCAAGCTCTTCGCCGGCTTCAAGCTCTGTCGTAGCTGGGACAGCCAGGCTTCCGCCCTCGGTCTGGTGCAGTTTCCACTGCCTGTGCAGTTCAGGGATGTCGCCCTCCCAATCGAAATGAAGTTCGCCGTGTCTATCCCTTGCGGCGTGTGCGAATGTTTGGATTTTGGAACCCGGCTTTTGTAGGCCATCAGGAATCGAATATACCGAAAGCCCTTTTATAACCAGTCCTTCGTTCGTAAAAGAAAGGCCTTCTCCATCCTTCTCGGGCGAACAGCTGATACGCTCAATCAAATCGAAATCTTCGCTGTAGGCCAGAAAGCCGTATTCCCGACCCCGTTGGCTGTGCATATAAAAACGCTTCGGGGTTATGGTCACCCTCTCATGCTTGCCCTTAAATTGCTCGCCCTTCTCACCGGCGCGAATCTCTAAATTCCAGAACATCGTTCCTCCAGGTTTATATCATTAATAGCTCTTAACGAGCAATTGTACATTTAAGAGAGGTGGCGTAGCAAGCATTAGCGCCGGAATATATGCAGGCCCAGCCGGCTTCTGTTGGAAACCTTCAGATACCGTTTGGTGGCGATGAAGGCCGAAACCGCGCCGATAGCCATACCTGCGGCCAGTTGTAAGCCCAAGAAGAGCCATAAGTTACGGGCAAAATAATCATTCGCGTATTTTATGTCCAAAAGACCCAGACTACTGGCGTCGAAGGACTGCGACTGGACCACGAAAAGGAAATTGCATATGCCTATGGAAACAATCGCCGCCACTATGCCGTAAATCATGGTTTCTACGATAAACGGACCTCTTATATACCAGGGTTTGGCGCCAAGCAGGCGCATCGTGCGCAGTTCATCGCGCCGGTTAAAGATAGCCATCTGTATGGTGTTGAAGATTATCAGCATTGATATGATGGCGAACACTATGATACCGATGAACACCGCCCTTCTGAATATCGAGGTCGCATGGGTAATTTTATCTATGGCTTCCTTGCGATCACCCGAATAAGACGTTTCATCGGACTGCAAAGCCAGATTCTTCGGCCCCTCTATCACCGCCTTTATGTCATCTATCCTGAGCGGGTCTATCGGCTTTATCTTGATGGTCGCAGGCAGAGGGTTGTCCGTCTGGGATATGGCCAGGAGCAGGTCGACATTATCTTTGTTCTGCTTTTTGTACGCGGCCAGGGCGTCTTCTTTGGAAACATAGTCTACGTCTTTGACGTTCGGCAGACCTTTCAATTGTTTTATGAAACCATCTGTTTGCTCTTGCGTAACCGTGTCTTTCAGATATACGGAGATGTCTATCTTTTCATTGATGTCATTTATGGTGTTGTTGAACGTAGCATTTACGATTAACGAGAACAGCACTATGGTCAGTGTGACTACCATCACGGCAGTAGCCGCCACGCTAAGGCTGATATTGCGCACAAAATTTATACAGCCCGTACGAATGACCCTAGACAGCGATATAAATTTCCGGTGCATTATAGCTCGTAGCCTCCGCTGGCTCTGTCGCTCACTACTTTGCCGTCCTTGATAGTTACGACGCGTCTTTTCAGTTTGTTGACTATTTCCTGGTTGTGAGTAGTCAAAAGCACCGTCGTCCCGTATTTATTTATCTTTTCCAAAACTTTTATCACGTCCCAGGCGTGCTTTGGGTCCAGATTGCCTGTGGGCTCATCGGCTATGAGTATCTTCGGCTGGCGCACGACGGCGCGGGCTATGGCTACCCTCTGCGTTTCGCCGCCTGAAAGCTCGCGGGGATAACTCTTGTCCTTACCCTTCAGGCCGACTATGTTCAGCACTTTCGGTACCGTGTGCTTTATCTCCCGGTTGCTATAACCTGCTATCTCCAGAGCGAAGGCCACGTTTTCAAAGACCGTTTTGTTCGGCAGAAGCTTGAAATCCTGGAAAACCACACCTATCTTGCGGCGCAAAGTAGGGATATCTCTGTCCTTCAGCCTCTCGTAATCGATACCGCCGACGATAATCTTGCCGGAAGACGGCTTTTCTTCCCTGGTTAGGAGCTTCAAAAGAGTAGATTTGCCGGCCCCGCTCGGACCGACGACTATTACGAACTCCTTCGGCTCTACGTGCAGATTAATCCTATACAGCGCGTCAGTCTTCCGCCGAGGGTAAGTTTTGGTCACCCTGTCTAATAAAATCACAAGCTTTATTATAGCAAAATATTAGTTGTCCATAGCATGCGAAACATAGGCGTTTATGAAGTCGTCTATTTCGCCGTCAAGCACCGCCTGGGTATTGGACGTCTCGTGTCTCGTACGCAGGTCTTTGACCATGCTATACGGGTGAAGTACGTAGCTTCTTATCTGGTTGCCCCACTCCGCGGACTTATCCGGACCTTTGATTTCGGCGATGTTGTCCTTGTGTTGCTCCAGCTGAAGCTGGGCAAGCTTGGAACGCAGGACAGTCATAGCAGTTTCCTTGTTCTGAATCTGGCTTCTTTCATTTTGGATACTTACCGTGATTCCGGTGGGCAGGTGGGTTATGCGCACCGCGGAATCTGTCGTATTAACGCTCTGGCCGCCATGGCCTCCGGCACGGAAAACATCCACTTTCAAATCTTTTTCGTCTATGGGCACAGATGAAGGCTCGTCTATTTCGGGCAGGACTTCCACTTTGGCGAAGCTGGTCTGGCGCAGGTTGTTGGCGTTGAATGGGCTTAATCTTACCAGACGATGTATGCCGTGTTCTCCTTTGAGCTTGCCGTAAGCCAGACTTCCTTTTACCTCTACGCTCACGCTTTTGAGCCCAGCTTCCTCGCCTGCGGACTCGTCTATTACGCGTGTTTTGAACCCGCTTTTCTCCGCCCAGCGCAGATACATGCGAAGAAGCAGAGAAGCCCAGTCCTGGGCATCCACCCCGCCGGCGCCCGCATGGATGCTAAGAAGTACATTGCCATCATCATAAGGCCCGCTATAGGCCAGGCTTTCTCTGAGCTCATCCAGCTTTTTCTCAAACTTATCCAGCTGGTTTTCAATCTCCTTGTCCAGGCTTTCGTCCTTCAGGCTTATAAGCTCGCCGATTTCGTCTATCTCTGCCTGGAGTTCTCGCCAGGGTTCTATCTTTTGGTGCAGTCTGCTCAGTTTCTCGGTAGTTTTTCGTCCTTTTTCCGGGTCATCCCAAAGTTTCGGGTCCTGGGTCATCTTGTCCAGCTCTCCTATTTCCTTGCCGATGCTGTCCAGACCTATGGTCTTCAGACTTTTGTCCAAGTCTTTTTTCAGCTCCCGGTAGTGTTTCTCGATAGGTTTCATCAGGACTATAGTATAGTCTGAACGCACTTATTTGCAAAAAACGCATAAACAGTATAAAATAGACTAAATTATGAGTCCTGTCGACGAACCCGTAGCTGAGTTTGCCCAGTCTTGGAACCCGGAAATTTACAGACTTACTCCGGTTGCAGATTGGGTGGTAGAGGCCGTTCCCGGGGAAACACCCGAGGATGAGTCTCCATTGCTTTATTCCGAAGTTCTGGCCGACGAAGACATACGCCTGGCTCTGGCCGCCGTAGGTGATACCGCCGTCCGCAGGCAAAACGGAACCGAAGAAGTAACTGTCTATGACACTTCCCGTATAGAAGAAGAAAATAAGGGTGCTGTTTTTGCGGGGGCTGTAAAAGTGCGTGCCGATAGCGAACTTCCCTGCGATGTAAGGCGTCCGGTACTGGATATGCTCAAGGCTCTTAAACAGCCCGGGGATACGGTCCTAAGAGCGGAACCTGCCGTACCTGTAAAAACAGAAGGCGCCAACGACGAAGAACAAATGGAAGCTCATAAAAACGCCCTGGAGAAACAACTGGCCGAAGCCGAAGAATACTGTACCAAAAGAGGAACTGATGGCGGCTTACAGCGAATCAACGACCTGATAGGTCTAATACGACCTTCTTTCACACCGCCCGATAGGCCTGACATGCTTTCCGGAAGCAGGCAGTTTGAAGAAGCGATACACAAAACAGTAGTGGAGTTCAGCGAGGACCCGCATAGACTTGTAGAGTTTCTGGAAACCATACTGGATATGGACGCTCTTACGCGAGGCAAAGGACCTTCCTCTCCTCTGCATTATTATCTGAAAGGCATCATTACCGGCCTGGACGAAGAATTTCAGGCGACGACATACGACGGTGATGACTTCAAAGGTGTGACAAAAGGTTGGTTGAGTGTCTATGAAGGAATAGATGCCCAGCGGAAACCTCGCGGCAGAGACGATGTCGTAGCCGAAATGGATGATGATGAGATAAAAGAAAAAGCCACCATGCTGGCGATGGAATTCGGTTTCGCGTCAATCCAAGCAACCATAGAAAAAAGAGCGTATGACTATAAACACCCCGAGAAGGTAATCGATGCACTTTACGACCTGGCTTCAGCCGGCCTGGATCTGGACTGGCCGAATAAGATAAACTTCGCCACCTGCGTAACCGACAAGGTATTCACCAAAATGCCGATAATCGGACAGTACCTTAAAAGCGCACCGGAACTCAACGCTTCCCAGGAAACCCGCGAAAAAGCCATGGACCTATGGTTCACTCTCCAAGAGATGGGGGTCAGCAAAAACGTCATAGGCCTGCAGGACACCAATGTTAGCATGAATCCTCTCACCAGAAATGCTCTTGCCCGCGCTCTGCCTTCGCACAAGAAGATGATAAGCAAAAAAGTACCGTCGGATATTCAGTCACGGATGATAGATACGGCAACGGAGCGTGTTGTGCGCGAAAGAAAAAGGTTCCTCAGCCGCGTAGCCAGCTATACCGGAGCACCTGAGGAATCCGACACCCTGTACGGCAGGATAAAATCAAGCGGCGTCGTCATCGTCAGTCGAAAAATCGGCTCCGAAGACGCTTTATTGGACGAAGGTTACCTACCAGAGAACGCTTAGCTGTTTTGCAAGCCTGTTAGCCGGACGGCGGTCATTGCGCCCCAAAACCCCCAGCCCCCAGTTCTTTTCATCGAACAGCTCCCGCGTACCATTTACTATCTGGCTTTTGGTAACCGCGCGGATGTGTTTCGGGGTACCCAGATAATCTTCAACAGTGCCGTCAAAGAAATATCGCCACATGTAGCCGGCGGCTATGCCGGATACCGTCTGGGCACTGCGCTGGAATCTTCCCAGCCGATATTGCTTGGCCGCTTTCAGGTCCGCCTGGCTTATTTTGCCGTCAAAAACTTTCTGCAGTTCGGATATGATTATGTCGAACAGTCCTTTGGCGTTTTTTGGCTGGACCTGTGCTCCGAACCACCAGTTGGTGTAGTTCATATCATATGCGATATTCGAGCTCATACCATAAACCAGCCCCTTTTCCCTGGCCGCTCCAAGTATCTGCGAGTGCAGAGTTTCGGTAAGCATCGAGTTGATAAGGCTCATGGCGTGCAATTCCTTGTCATTCATACGCCTGCTCATAAAGGTGTCGAAATAAAAATAGATGTTATCTACGGTATCGTTGGGTATATAAAGCGGTTTTTTCAGGCCTTTGGGCTTTTCGGCAGGTAGTTTTTTCCTGGCGGGGCCTTGCGGCAATTCCATATTGCCCAGTATCGCCTTCATCTGCGCCCGCCGCGTAGGGTTGAATTTGCCGGCGATTACGAAACGCATGTTATTCGTGTAGTGTGTATTTTTATAGTGCTGTATCACATCCTCAAGAGTCACATTATTTACCAGCTCCAGGCGGTTCTGATAAGTGGTGGCTCTAAGCCCGTATGAATTGCGAAGCGCCAGAGAAAGCTGTTGAAAATGGCTGTTTGAGCGCGACACCAGCTCTTCGCGCACATTCCCTACCTCGGCATGGAATTCTTCTCTTAAAAACAACGGTTTTGTCAGTGAAAGAACCATACATTTCAATATTCTCTGCCATTCAAAATCGGCGCACTCGGCTTCATAAGTAATGTTGTGCGTACCCGTACTGGCGTTGGAGTAAGCCCCGTTGCGTTCAAACTCCGCCTGGAAGTCCCTACCCCGCGGGAATTCTTCGTTCGCGTCCAATATAAGGTGTTCCATCAGATGGGCGGTTTCCCATTTTTCTTCCGGCACCAGATAGTCTCCTGCCCTGAAACTTATATAAAAGGACATTACCGAAGCATCCGGCACATGTATGAAAAGTCCTTCTGAACCGTTCTTTAATTTTACCTCTGATATGCTATGTTTCATTCCTACCTAGAATCCGAGTATACCCCAATGCCGCCTTATAAACATATGCTCTATTTTTTTCTTTTTGCTTTCTTTTTGCGCTGGCGCTCGGCTTTGCGCGCTTTTTTCTTTTTATTGTGAGCTTTTCTGACCTCTTTTTCTTCGGTCTTCTGACTCACAAAATCAGTTTCTTTGAACTCTTCCTGGTCAAGAATCCTGTCAGCGTTGTCTACCGAACTGCGGGCGGCTCTCGTAAGCTCCGTCTCTACCGGCCTATCCAAATCCGACATGTCTATCGGACGGGCATGGAACAGCGCCCTTGTGACATCATGGCGCAAATCCAACTGCATCTGTTCGAATATGTGCTGGGCCTGGCGGCGGTATTCCACCAAAGGGTCCTTCTGGCCTACTCCGACCCAGTGTATGCCTTCGCGCAGATGCTCCATGTTCTCCAGGTGTTGCATCCAGAAATTATCCAATATCTGCAAGTATACGTCGCGTTCAATCTTGCGGAGTACCTCTGCTCCGAATAGTTCTTCCTGCTCCTTGTACATTTTGTTGACCGCTTTGGCCAGCGCACCCTTGAACTTATCAGCCGGCTGGTCGAACAGCTTGTCCAACACGTCTTCCTCGAAAGGAAAGACTTCTTTTATGAAATCTTCGTATTTTTCGGTAGTAGCCAAAGGCGATTTAGCCATGAATTCCACTTCTGAATCGATGAATTCCCTCATGCGCCTGCTTATATCTGCCTGGTGCAGGATTTCCTTGCGCATGATGTAAGTGGCTTTGCGATGCCGGTTCATCACATCGTCGTATTTGACCACGTTCTTGCGAGTGTCAAAGTTGAAGCCTTCGACTTTCTTCTGCGCGCCTTCCAGGCTTTTGCTGATGACTCTGTTCTGTATGGGCGTGTCTTCATCCACTTTCAAACGGTCCATTACCCGCAATATTTTGTCACCGCCGAAGATACGCATCAGGTCGTCTTCGCAGGAAACAAAGAACTGGCTCGCGCCCGGATCGCCCTGCCTTCCGGAGCGGCCTCTCAGCTGGTTATCTATGCGGCGCGCCTCGTGGCGCTCACTGCCCAGCACGAAAAGTCCGCCGGCCTTCTTTGCAGATTCATCCAGCACGATGTCGGTTCCGCGCCCGGCTATGTTGGTAGCAAGCGTTATGGCGCCGGCCTTACCGGCATTGGCAACTATGGCGGCTTCGCGTTCGTTATTCTTAGCATTCAATACTTCGTGCGGCAGGCTGGCTCTTCGCAGAAGACTGCTCAGTATTTCGTTCTTTTCAATCGACGCCGTACCGATAAGCACCGGCTGGCCTTTTTCATTAAGTTCCTTGACCCTTTCGATTATCGCTTTGAACTTCGCGCGTTCGGTCTTGTATATCCTGTCGGGATAGTCTTTTCTGACCACCTTCCTGTTCGGCGGTATTTCCAGAACTTCCAGTTTGTAAATCATATGGAATTCTTCTGCTTCGGTCAGAGCCGTACCGGTCATACCGGAAAGTTTGTCGTACAGACGGAAGTAATTCTGGAAGCTGATTGTAGCCAGCGTCTGGGATTCTTCCTGGATTTCGACGTTTTCTTTTGCTTCTATAGCCTGGTGAAGGCCTTCGTTATAGCGCCGGCCCGGTAAAAGACGCCCTGTAAACTCATCCACGATGACGATTTCGCCGTCTTTGGTCACGACATAATCTTTATCACGCTTGAAAAGCGCTTGGGCGCGCAAGGCTTTGTCCAGATGATAGATGGTGCGTATATTCGCGGTGCCATAAAGATTATCTACGCCCAGGACTTTCTCTACCTTGTCTATACCCTCGTCATTCAAAGCGACTTGTTTCATCTTTTCGTCCACTTCGTAGTGCTTGTCGCGCTTGAGCGAACGCACCACTTTGGCGAACTGCTGATAGGATGTACTGCTGGCGGTAGAAGGCGCGGAGATGATAAGAGGCGTCCTTGCCTCATCTATAAGGATTGAGTCGACTTCGTCCACGATAGCGAAGTTAAGCTCGCGCTGGCGAAGCTGGTCTACTTCGCGCACCATGTTGTCGCGCAAGTAATCAAAGCCGAATTCGTTGTTCGTACCATACGTGATATCGGCCGCATAAGCTTCCTGCCGCGTAGCCGGCTTAAGGTGCCTCATTCTCTCGTCATGATGTTCCTTGTTGTTAAATTCCGGATCGTATATGAACGACTGTTCGGCAATGATAACTCCTACGGAAAGACCCAAAAAGTCATATATTTGCGCCATCCATCCGGCATCGCGCTGAGCCAGGTATTCGTTGACCGTGACCACATGAACACCCTTGCCGCTAAGAGCGTTCAGATATACTGGAGCCGTTGCAACCAGGGTCTTGCCTTCACCGGTCTTCATCTCCGTCACAGCGCCCATGTGCAGACCCATGCCACCAATCATTTGGACATCAAAATGCCGCTGGCCAAGCGTACGGCGTGCAGTTTCTCGTACTACGGCGAAAGCGTCCGGCAATATCTCATCCAGCGACTCTTTCTCCAGACGTTTTCGCAAGACATCCGTCTGAGATGCCAGCTTCTTGTCGGATAATTTTTTGTATTTACCCTCTAGTTTGTTGATTTCCGCTACGCGTTTCGTCAGTTTCTTTACGGTTCTTACTTGCGGGTCGCCGAATACGCGCTTTAACACTTTCTTCATAATAGAGTCTGTAGTTATCTCCCTGTTTTTCGCAAATGTCAGCCTATATTGTACCTTAGAACCCGGGTCTAAATCTAAGGTTTTTTATCTTTTCTTCGTCCGGGTAAATTTAACTATCAGGCGGCGGTGGATGCGCGGGCCGCCGTGTCGCTCTTTATATTTTCTTAGTTGTCTTTTCAGCTTGTCTTCGGCCAGGTCGATTGAAGCAAGCACGGTTGTCGCCCGTTCATGCACGGTTATGGGTTCATGCGGCAGATGCATGACCACCTCACAGGTAAACTTAGCCTGGTCCTTGCTCTTCTGTTGTTTTATCTTTACTTCGGCTTTGGTAGCCTCGCGCGCTTTTTTCGGTATGAACTTATCCATCGGACCTATTTTCCGGGTTATATAGTCTTCTTCTTCCGCGGTAAGCTTGGTATGCACACCGGCCATCTGAATATTTTCTATCATATGGTTTTTTTACCTCCCATGTATTTTCGCAAAGCTTTCGGAACCTTCAGGTCGCCACCCCTGTCCTGATGGTTCTCAATTAGCGCTATGGCCGTACGGCTGAAGGCCATGGCCGTACCGTTGAGCGTATGTACGAAATCCGTGCCTTCATCACCCCTTCGATAACGGATATTCAACCTTCGCGCCTGATAATCCGTCACGTTTGAACAGCTGGTCAACTCTCGGTATTTGTTCTCAAGCGGGCTCCAGTATTCTATATCAAACTTCTTGTACGCGGGTGCGCCCAAATCACCGCTGGCAATGCGGACTACGCGGTAAGGGATCTCCAGTGATTTGCATAGTTCTTCTTCTATGGCGACCAGCTTTTCATGCCATTTCGCGCTATCTTCCGGCTCGCAGAATATATAAAGCTCTACCTTGTTGAACTGATGGACCCTGTACAAACCCTTACTGTGTTTGCCGTAAGCCCCGGCTTCTTTGCGATATGCCGGACTGATTCCCACATAAAGCAAAGGCAATCGTTGTTTATCGAATATCTCGCCGCTATGATAGCCGGTTATCGGTATTTCCGATGTTGCTATCAGGTTCAGGTTTTCTCCTTCTATCTTGTATATCTGGTCTTCATCGCCGCGCGGTGAAAAACCCGTGCCATCGATGGTAGTTTCGTTCACCAGATGAGGCACGCTCATGGGAGTAAAACCATGTTTTATGGCTGTATTTACGGCGAGCTGCATGCATGCCAGCTCAAGCTCGACCAGTGCGCCTTTTGCATAATAGAACTTATTCCCCGCCACTTTAGCGCCGCGTTCAAAATCCAGATAATCTTTCCCCTCGGCCCAGCTCAGATGGTCTGCGACTTTTTTCTTTTCTGCTTTGCCGCGCACCTTGACCGGCTTGTTGGCTTCTTCGCCGCCAATAGGCGTATCATCAGGGAAGACGTTCGGGACATTACCGATGATTTCCTTGTACTCGCTATTGACTTCCTCCAGCTTGGCCTCTAGTTTGTCTATCTTTTCGCGAAGTTTCTTACCTTTTTGAATATCATCTTCGCTCGGTTTTTGGCCTTTGTTCTTTTGCGCCAACTCGTTGCGTTTCTGGCGCAGGTCTTCGACTTCTTTGAGTAAGGCGCGGCGTGTTTCGTCCTTGTCCAGCAATACGTTTATGTCCACATCGATGGATTTCAATCGGGCTTTTTCCTGGACAAGCTCCCTGTTTTCCCTGATGAATTGTATGTCTAACATCGGGTTTATTATACCTTTTTATTCAAATGTTTCAGCGTCAGCTCGGTCCGCTTCTTTGCATATTCGCAGAAATCACAAGGACCGCCCATCGCCGCCGTACCGACCTTGGGAATGTCCGAGTCCATGCACTTTTTCATCTTTTCAATCGCCGGTTCCACCCAGTCGCTGTTACCCTCGTACTCTATGACTTTGGTTTTGAACTCTACACGGTCATTGAAATCTTCCAGGTCCATCCGTGCATTGGTGTATACGAAATAACCCTTATCGCACACCTTGAAATCGTTTTGCTTGAGTAGCCACTGGTAAATCTCCATCTGGCGTTTATAACTTATCTGCCAGTCGGCATCCAGGCTGACTTCCTTGTTCTTTGATGTGGCCTTATAATCCACGACTATCAGTTCTTCGTCGTCGTTTATCCATACATCGTCTACAGCCCCGAAAATGTGTAAGTTCGTAGGCTCATGAACTTTGGTGACACCGCTGAAATTGTGCCGCCACTTGTCCAAATGCTCGTGCGCGAACGGAATCGCCTGTATCTTGTACTTGGTCATCAGGGGATGCGGTTTTTTCTGTTCGCGGTAAGAATCAAACTCTTTTTTGAAGAGTTCGTCTATTGCCTTGTTGATTTGGAACGGAGGGCCGGAAGGCCGCTTGATACCCATGCGTACATCCAGCCAGAAACAGCGCGGACATTGCATGAACAGTTCAATCTTGCTTCGCGATAGTTTATATACTTC
>DASSOT010000025.1:0-7772 GCA_035700225.1 Saccharimonadales bacterium (SeqCode) | reverse complement strand
AGCTATGGCATAAGGAAGTAGCTTTTCGTAAAATTCCACCGACTTTGAGGGCTCGGCGTAAGGCCTGTCCACGCTCTGCATCATTTTCAGCCTGTCTTTCTCGGCCGTGTCCATATACAGCTTCAAGCCTTTTATCTTTTCATAGGTCTCGGTTCCCGCATGGCTTCGCCGGGGCATTATCTTGCCGAACAATATAAGTGAGAACCCGGCCAGAATCCCGCCGATAATCGAGCCGGACATATGCAAGAAGAACGAACCGAATAATATTATGAAACCGGCTATAATCATGCCCGTGCCGAGTTTCTTGGCATCCTTTTCAAAGTAACCGTATCTATCGGTCAGGTTCTTTTGCATCTCTCTGCGTATCTTTTCAATAGCCTGGGTCATGGTCGTTTTGCTAAGCTTGTTCATCTCTATGACCTTGCCCGTAGCAAGTTCAGAAAAAAGAGCTTCCATGAGCTGTTTCTCATGGGTTTTCAATGCCGAGTAGTCAGGGTTCAGCAGTTCAAGCTTGTAGTTCTTTGTCTTAAAGAACAGTATTTTTTTGCTGTTGTCATATATGCGTAGATAACGTTTTATGGCCAGGTTTATCAGCATGGCCGTTATATCCCGGCTGTCCACGCGATAGTCATACAAAAGTCCGGCTTCAGCCGGGCCTACATCCTGCGGAGGCTGGTATTCGGGTATTATCACGCCCCTTCCGCCATAATCCCTGCCTTTGATAAACCACACGAGAGCCGCACCCAGAGCTATCAGCAGACCGGCCAGTATCAGCAACAGGTTGGTAATATTGTCGTTGATGAAATCTTTACGGTCAGGAGGGGTGAAAACGCCGGCTTTCAGCGGCACGGCTATGGTCAGATTTTCCCGCGGGCTCAGGCTTTTCGTAGTCGCGAAAGTAACCTGGTCGCCGCTTTTTTCATACCGGCAATCATGGCTCGTACTTTTGAAGGCGCCGCTAAAGCAAGCCGGCTCTTTTTCGCCGAGCGCATCTGCAGGCAGGTGCACCGTAGCACTTACTTCCTTGAAAGTCTGCGACCACTGCGTGCCGTTGACATCCCAGAAGAACTCCGGCGTCGATTCTTCAAAGTTGACCACATGTTTCTGTTCATAAACGATTTCATAGGTATGATGGCCAGTTATAGTCCGTTCGGCGCGGCCTATCTTCAACACCAGGTTGCCGTTCTGGTCGTAAGTGCTATAAGGCTCGTTTGCGCCGTCGCGGGTTACCCGGTCAATCTGTATCTTGGTATTCCAGCCTTTGTAATCAACGGGTATCGCCCGGAGTATGCCGTGGTTATTCCCCGCAAAGGTCAGGTCGATATCTTCCGTGGTTAACAGCTTGCCGCCGGCGCTTTCTTTGCTAAGGACATAATCCGCAGAAAAGCTGTTGATGATGAAATCATTCACACCTTGCGCAGAAACGCCCGATGTGAAAAGCAGGCAAAACCCCGCGCAAAGCGAAGTTACAGCCAGGAAAAGTTTTTTCATACGCGCTCGGCTTTTATGGATTCTTTCAGCTCCCCGGCGGTCTTGTCGAACAGCAGGTTTATGATTTCGCTGGTCAAAGTACGCTCGTGAGAAGATATCTCCACACGGAATGTCGTCTGTTTCGCTTCTTTATCTTTAGCGAATATATCTATGCACTCAGTGCTTATATTTACGTCTTTCGGAGCGTTTTCCTTCAGGCTTTTTAAGAGTGCGCTTTTTATCTTCGCATATGGCATATCCGCTTCGGTCCTCAGGCATATGTCCTGTTCCGTTGCGGGATAACGCGAAATAATGTTGTATTTCGGCGGGCCGGCCAGCTGGTGCAATTCAGGTAAATAAAGTTCGAAACCGGCGCAGAAATCCGGCAGTTTCAGGCTGTTAGAAACTTTGCGGCTGAACTCGCCGATATGCCCCGCCGGCTTGCCGTTAACCTTTAACTCTGCGCTTCGCCCTGCCAAAAAATATGATTTCGGCTCGATAGCATCGAAGGCGATGTCTTCTTCGGCAATATTCATATCAGCCAGCAGTTCAACCAGGTATTTGCGGGCTGTGTAAAAAGCCGGGTCATCGCGCTTGGCTTTGCCGGCGATGACAAGGCCCAGGCGGGCGGATTCTTCAGGCAACCCATCGGCTGTATTGCCCTTTTTATGAACTTTGCCCAGCTCGAACAAAGCGAACTCGCCGTTTCCCGCCTTGATGTTCGGGTGAACTTTTTCTAACAAACTCGGGAGTATGCCCTGGCGGTAATATTGCAGTTGCGGGCTCAGCGCGTTCTTGAGCTTGAATGATTTTGCCCTGTCCTGACCGACCGCGTCTAAAAGCTTGCCGTGGACGAAACTGTAGCTGAGCACCTCATTCGCACCCAACGCCGACAATCTTTCCCGGAGCTCTTGCTTGAGCTGTAGCTCTTCACTTATCTGTGAAGCAGACATGGTCTTCCTGGGCAGAACAAGCGGCAGATTGTCATAACCGTACAGGCGCCCGACTTCCTCCACTATGTCTTCAGGTATTTCGATATCCACCCTCCAGAACGGCGCCAAAATTCGCAGATTTTCGTCGCTTTTTTCTACTTTGAATTCAACGTTTGAAAGCAGTTTAGCAATCTCATCAGCGCCCAAAGATAGTCCCAGCCTTTCGTTTATATAACCGGCCGAAACATCTATGGCCCGGTTAGACTTTAACTTACCTTTTAGATCAAAAAGCTCGGAGGCCACCTTCCCGCCCGTAAACCCGGCTATGTCATTCGTGATTTTCGCCAGTACCGCCAGCGTCTGATGCGGACTCTGGCTTTTTGTAAAACGCGTCACGGCGTCAGTAAAGATACCGTGGTGCATGCTGGTCCGGCGGATGGCGTAACTGTCAAAATTAGCGCATTCCAAAATTATATTCTTCGTTGAGCTATCAACTTCAGTATCCGCGCCTCCGATGACACCGCCGATGCCTATCGGGCGTTTGTCCGTAGCTATCATGATGGTGCCTTCCTCGGGCGATACCTCTTTGCCATTCAATAGTTTCAGTTTCTCGCCTTTTTGTGCCTTGCGGACTTTTATCACCGCACCGTTCCCGCTGAGTTTCGCCACTTTGTCATAATCATAAGCATGCAGTGGCTGGCCGGTGAGAAGCATGTAGAAGTTCGTCAAATCGACTATATTGTTGACCGATTTTATACCGAACTTTGACAGCATCACCTGAAGCCAAAGCGGGCTAGAAGCTACATTTACATCTTTTATGGCGACGGCACAAAAACGCGGCGAAAGCTCTGGAATATCGTTTTGGACTTCCAGCAGAAGCTCAGCCTCAGCCTTAGGAAATTCCGGGTTTTCTATGTACCAGTCCGGGCTGGTGAACGTTACGTGATAAATACCCGCAAGTTCGCGCGCAACGCCCAAGAGACCGAAACAATCCGGACGGTGCGTGAACATCTTGTTCTCAATATCGATTATGAAAGTATTGAGTTTATAAAGTTCGGCGAAGCTATCGC
Organism: Saccharimonadales bacterium (SeqCode); assembly: GCA_035700225.1. Classification (GTDB taxonomy): domain Bacteria; phylum Patescibacteriota; class Saccharimonadia; order Saccharimonadales; family 2-12-FULL-41-12; genus JANWLD01. The sequence continues at coordinate 4,300 of DASSOT010000025.1, read as the reverse complement.
CCGGTTTTACGTCTTTCTTATCTATCTCAAGTATGCCGTCATGGTCGTCGCTGATAGCTAGCTCATGCGGGCTGGCAAGCATGCCGTTACTGACTTTGCCGCGCAGTTCGCGGGCTTCCAGTACAAAAGGTTCCTTATCGAATGTGGCCGGTACGGTAGAGCCGGGAGGGAGCCAGGCCGCCAGCATGCCTTCGTGCACGTTCGGCGCGCCGCATACGACTTGCACAAGTCCGCCGCTATCACGCTCAACATTTTTTACAATTCCGCCGTCATCAACCTTGCAAAGTTTCAGCTTATCGGCATTCGGATGTTTTTCGCAGGACATAACCTTGGCTACTATGACGCCCTCGTACTTCTTTCCTAGGTCCTGCACTTCTTCCACTTCGCCCAGTTGCGCGCCTATCTTTTCTACTACTTTATTAATATCGTCCGGCAAAAAATCCGCAACTTTGGACTGAGCATATATCTGTTTTAACGCCTGCAGACCTATCTTCATTTGAACTGCCTCAAAAAATTAAGCCTGCCGCTGTGGAAATATCGTACGTCTTCGATGCCGTATTTCATCATCACCAGCCGGTCTATACCGCCGCCCCAGGCGAAACCTGTGTATTCAGCCGGGTCTATACCCGCAGATTTCAAAACATTCGGATGTATCATCCCGCAACCGAGCAATTCCAGCCATTCGTCCGTATCGTCGGATTTTTTCAGGCTTGCCGGTTTTTCTATGGCAAACTCAAAGCTCGGCTCGGTGAAAGGAAAATAAAAAGGCTGGGTCTTTACCTTGAGTTTTTGGCCGAAATATTCTTCCAAAAACGCCTTCAGCGTAGCTATCAAATTTCCGGTGTTCACGCCTTTGTCCACATAAAGCCCTTCCAGCTGGTAAAAGGTGTGCTCGTGCATGGCGTCCACATCTTCGTTGCGAAACACCCGCCCGGGTATGACAAAAGCTATCGGCTCGCCCCTTTTCAGCAGATGTTTATTCTCCTTAAGGACGCGGTTCTGCATAGTGGAAGTATGGGCCGGAGCGACCAGATTCTTGCCATTCTTATCCTTTTCTTCGACGATGAATGTGTCGTAATCATCGCGCGCCGGGTGGCCTTCCGGAAAGTTCAAGCTGGTGAACATGTTCCAGTCATCGTCAATCTGGCGCGACTCTACGCTGGAAAAGCCCATTCGCGCAAATATGTCTATGAGCTCCTGGGTTTCGCGCATCAGCGGATGAATGCTCCCATCCTCGGCTTGAAGCGTCTGCGGCTCGGCTGTGTTTACGCCCCGCGGCGCGGTCACGTCTATAGCCGGTTTATCAGATTCCGCACCCGTTTTTTTCGCAAGTATATTCTCCAGCTTGGCCTTGAGCTTGTTCACTTCCTGCCCGTAGCTTGCGCGCTTTGAGCTGTCCAGAGTCTTTATCTGCTCGAACAATGAGCGCAGTTCATTGCTTCGAAGTACAGATGCGTCACCTTTTTCGGCGCGCGCGACCAAAGCAGAAACAATACTGGCGTCTAACATCTTAGGATATATTGTACCAAACCTCATGAGGTAGGCCCTCCAAAAGATTCTGACGAACTTTAACCGAAGTGGAGCCGGGTCGGTTGTTTGCAGAAATGTGATAATTTTAAGCAGTTCAGGCAGACAACCGTCCGCGCGAGAACGGTTCTGTCAGGAGCGTTTGGAGGGCCCGTACTATCTTATCGAATCGTATATGGCAGAGAGCTGTGACAGCATTTGTCTTGCGAGCTTTACGTATTCAGCGTCATCCACCAGCTTGCCGTTCTCGTCAAGTGATTTCTTTACCTGCTTTATGCCCACGGCGGACGGAGCGACCTTCCATCGCAGAGCCCTCGCCGTGTACCTCAGGCTTTCTATGGCATCCTGGGCACCGCGCGTGCCATAGCCGATGAAACCTACCGGCTTGTCCAGCCATTCATAGTAAATATGGTCGATGGCATTCTTCAGCGGCGCACTGACCGCATGATTATATTCAGGCAATACGAATACTATCGCATCCGAGTTATCTATGGCCTCAGACCAGGACTGGACTTTCGGGTCGGGGTAGTTCTTGTCCAAGTCGCTCGGTTCTTCTACGCTATGATAAAAAGGCAGGTCGTATTCCTTCAGGTCGGCCAGGGCTACCTGGAAACGCTCGTCTGCTTCAGCAATAGGCAAGAACCACTGCGCAACTTTCTCTCCGCGCCGACCTTCGCGAGTGGAAGCCAGCACGACAGTCAATTTAATTTTTTTATCCATAAGCAACCATTATAGCAACTACACCTTTGCGCAAATCCATAAAAAATATGACAATTAGATTATGGCGAATTTTAGTTTCGATATAGTTTCCGATTATGACAAAGCGGAGATGAACAATGTCTTTGACCAGGCCAAGAAAGAACTTGCTAACAGGTATGACCTGAAAGGTACCTCGGCAAATCTGGAGTGGCTGGATTCTGATAAGTCGGGCCTACTGATAACCGGTGATAATGACTACCATATCGAAGCCGTAACCGACTTGGTGCGCAAAAAACTGGCGGCAAGGAACCAAAACCAAAAAGTTCTGGACACGTCCAAAGACGCGACGGTTTCCAACCTCAAGACGACCAAAGAGATTCCCTTCAAGTCAGGCCTTAAGGGTGACGACGCCAAGAAGATTACCAAGCTCATCCGCGACAGCCATCCGAAAGTAAAAACTCAGATACAAGGCGAAGAAATACGCGTTACCAGCCCGAAAAAGGACGAACTGCAGGCCGTTATGACCCTGCTCAGAAATCAGGATTTTGATTTCCCGCTAAGTTTCGTCAACTTCCGCTAGATTTGTTATATTTCAACTACTAAACTCTGTGCCGCCGTTTCGGCGAAGAAATCCACATTCCTCTCGGTTGGCCGCATTACGGCCTGGGCAAGCTGGCCCTCGTAATGGGTCGCGTCGGCAACGTCATTTACACTGCGCCCCGAATCAATCAAGTGTCCGGCTATGACCGCGCGCTCGTCAAACGCTATACCGCCCAGATTCCTGTCATAGACAAGCGTAGGGACAAGGTCATCCATGTCTGAATCATACGAAACCTGGACTCCCGCCAGCAGTTTGAACGGCGTCTTCGTCTCAGGTACCAGCATGGCTTTGGCAAAACGCTCTACTTCCTCGGGGTCAAATTCTATCGGCCAATCCATATTTTCCAGCAGATACTGCCCGGCTCGAGCGCAATCTTCAATGTCTGCCAAGCCGATGGCTTTTGCAAGCTTTTCATCATATACGAATTTAGACATAGCGCCGTCACCGCCCACCAGAAATCTTCCCATAATCCCCAGCGGTATTCTCACATGCGCTTCTATGCCATCCTTAGGCGGTTCTACTTTCGTAGCAAGTATGTCCCTCTCGGCGAACATTTCATAGTCATCCTGCCTGTGCGCTTCCAGCACCGCTTCCCGCGCCAACGAATCCAGATATGAATAACCAGCCATATTTTTTGTTACATTACCTCAAACTATATTATACCACAGAACATTACTTTAATCAATAAAGCCTGTTATCTCTGCTGTTGGATGGTTTCACGGGCATTGTCGATTATCGGGCCGATTAACGGCACCGTGTCAAATAAAGACAGCACCCAGAGCAAAATGGCTATTAACACCGTGGCGCCTATGACGCCGCCGGCGCCGACCAGAACGCCCCTTATGAAACTGTTTATATAAAAGCTTTTTTTGTCGATGTATCTGGCTTTTACCAGTATTTCTGCCAGATATTTAGCATCCAGTTCCGGATTTTTTTTCTTGCTCATAGTAAGCCATTATAACCGAGGCCGAACTTTTAAGGTACTACCGTGGTATAATTTGGCTTATCATGAGATATCTGTTCTCGTTTGTAATAATCGCCGTTTGCTGGGTAACCACCGTACTGATAGCTCACAGTAACAATGTCGAAACCATGGACAGGTTCGGGTTGTACGTCTGCATGATAATACTTACACTAGGTATATACGTCATAGGTTTCGCAAAGAAATAGCCATGAAAAAAATAAAAAGACTCCGCCAGATCGCTTCGGTCTTATTGTTTGCTTTGCGCAGTCGCAATAGTGGGACAGCCAAACAATACGAACTTTACGACAAACTGCTCTCCATGGGCGGGCTTTATATAAAATTCGTCCAGCTTCTGCTGGTGCGCATGAGCGAAGAGCGCAAAGAAATGGCTATAGAGTTCAGCTTCCTGCTGAAGAAGACTTACGACAGCAGTCCGTATGAACCCATCGACATAGAAAGGCTTCTGCGCCAGGAGCTGGGCAAGAATATCAACCAGATAAAAAGCATCG
>DASSOT010000024.1:0-8320 GCA_035700225.1 Saccharimonadales bacterium (SeqCode) | reverse complement strand
CATCGCGACGGAACCTTTCGCCGCCGGCTCGTTCGGTCAGGTTTATCAGGCCACCTTGAAGAATGGCGACGCGGTAGCGATAAAAGCGCTCCGGCCCAGCGTGCTGGAAAACATTCACTTCGATATAAAACTGCTCGGTTTCGTAGCTCGGGTGATAAGCTTCGGGCATAAAAGTTCCTTCGACATCCTCGACGTTTTCGAGAAATTCAAACTGACTACGCTAAAGGAGCTGGATTATCCGCTGGAAGCCCATTATGCCAGCGAGCTTTACAAAAGACATAAAGACCACCCCAGCGTAATCATACCCAGGACGTATCTCGACCTGTGCTCAAAACATCTGATAACCCAGGAATACATCAACGGAATAATGCTGACAGACGTGCTGGCCGCCAAAGACCAGGGCGCCGACGCAGAAGAATACACCCGCCAGGCCATAGGCTCCAGCCTGAGCTACCAGCTGATTGCCATCGGCGAGCTGATGCTCGAGTCCATGTTCGTAGACGGCACGGCGCACGGCGACCCGCACCCGGGCAACATAAAGTTACTGCCCGACAACAAGATAGCCCTGCTTGATTTCGGCATCTCAGCCAGCCCGCCGAGCGACAAAAAAGCGTTCTTCAAACTTGTCAAACAATACCAGAAGATATACGCCGGCAACTTCGACATAGAGGGCTACACCTGGGCAATAGTCAACCTGTTCGTACGGGATCTGAGTACCGCGGTAAGAACCCTGGACAAATACAACCAGGGCCGTATCCAGCATCAGGTGTTCATGGCCATCACCGAGTCCGCGTCCAGCATTTTCCAAAGTTCCTTTGATGACCTGGACAATCTTCTGCACAACAACAAATTCCTGCGCGTCTTCAGCACGGTGATAAACGAGAACAACCGGTTCGCGTTCAATATAGATGTCGAACAGCCGGAGTTTCTGCGTGCGACATTCATGTATATTGACCTCATAGGCGCCCTGGGTGTCAAAAATGATGTGCTCAACGTAGTCTATACCAACGTCGTGAACAAACTGGAAAGTACGGAAATGGCAACCAACAGAACCTATGTGAGTCCCGAAGACGCGGTATCGATAATCGCCGAATGGCTTGAAAAGGTCGCCTCCAAAGACATATATTTGTACCAGATGCTTTCAAGAAGAATAACCCCGAGGGCGCTACGTGTTTAGCAAGATACTGTTCCATATAAGACACCCATATGTCGTGGGTATCGTTACCGTCGTCTGGGTCGGGACCTGGGCTTTTTACCGGATAGACAACCAACTGCCGGTAACCGCCATGGTGATAATCGACTCAGTCCTGACCCTTATCATCACCCGCCACGCAATGAACTCTTAAGGTTCTATCTGTTTAGTCGGGCTGTTTTCCAGGTCCAGCTGGGATTTGCTGGATATCTGGTCTACGACTTTTGTCAACTGTCTGCTCCTGGTGCCTTCGACTTCCATGTAGGTTTTCTGCGCCGTCTCCAGTTGTTTACCCAGTCTTTCCATACTGCCGCCGAACTTTTCATACTCCGCCTGGAATTTTGTAATCAATCCCAATATTTCCTGCAGTCCTTTCTCGTAGCCGAAGTTCCTGTAGGCCTGCAGGACCAGCCTGAGCACGGCGGTGAAGCCGAACGGGCCGGCCAGCACGACTTTGCGCTGGTTGGAATACTCGTTCAGCTCCGGTAATTTTTCATAGATGAAGCTGAAGATCATTTCGTTCGGGATGAACATTATCGCAAAGTCCAGGGTGTTTTTCTGCGAGTCGATATAATCTTTCGATGCTATCTGGTTTATCTTGGTCTGCACGTCCGTGCGAAAGGCTGTAATCGCTTCCTTTTTGGCTGAGTCGGTCTTTGCCTCCTGGTAGGCTATCAGGTTGTTAAAAGGAAATTTAGCATCGATGTTCAGCCTGGAGCCGTCCGGCAATTTTATAGTGAAGTCCGGCCTGCCTTCGCCGGAGCTGGTCTGCTTGGTGTAGTTCACCTTCTCCACGAAACCGGCGGCCAAAAGGAGGTCTTCGGCTACCTGCTCGCCCCATTTCCCGCGGAGCTGGTTGTTTGACAGCACCTTGCGCAGGCCTTCCGTGGAAGCCTGCAGGCCTTCGGTAATCTTTGCCGTATTGGCTAACTGCTCGCGGATGGCTGAGTTCTGGTCCTTCAGGTTGCCGATTTGTTCACGGCTGGTCTTTAGCTCTCTCTGCAGGCTCTTGACCGTCGCATCCAGCAGTTTCTGGTTGCTATCCAACAGACCCTTTACGCCGGATTCTATTTCTTCCTTACTGCCCTTCCTCTGCTTATCGTGCGTTTCAAGCAGGCGAAGCATCTGCTTCTGCGTGATGAAATATACAAACATGCCTATTATCAAGGCGCCGGCGATTATCGCAACTACTATCTCCATATACTTCTATTGTAATGTAACGCCAGGCAAACTAGAAGCCGGCCAGGCGGGTGACGGCTAATATAAAGAGCACGCCGAGTACGGTCAGCAGGAAGGTCGCGCGTGAAGAATTTTTACTATGCGCCTGCGGCATTATATTGCTTGCACCGATATAGAGTATGAATCCAGCAAAAAATCCGAGGTAAATCGCCAAAGTTGACTCCGACAATGTCAGGACCAAACTTGCCAGGCCGCCGATAACCGGCATCAAAATCACCGCCGAAAGCCATTTTTTAATGTGCGTAAGTTTGTTTTTGTTGACCAGCATGAAGGTCGTTGTATCAAAACCATCAGCAAAACGATGTCCGATGACAGCTATGGCCACCGCCGTTCCAACTGTTGAACCCGCCTGAAAAGCGATACCTATGCTAAGCCCGTCCAAAAAGCTATGTCCGGTAAGCGCCATAGCACGTGCCGTACCCAGCCACGGGTGGCGGTGAGGGCCATATGGTTCTTCGCCTGATTCGTGCAGTGGTACCAACTTTTCAAAAAGATGAAACAGCAGAAAACCGCTTACCAGAGCAATCATAGGCCAAACCGTATCAAGGCCTGCTGTGTCCGCCATCTTGAAAATTTCCGGCAACAGATCAAACGCGACAAGGCCCAGAACTATTCCGGCAGTGAAGTCCAGCGCAAGGTTAATCTTCTTTCTGCTTCTGATAGCCAGCATGCCGCCGGCGAGAGCCGCCCCGGAAGCGAGCAAAGTAAGGATAAAAACTATCATATTTTCATATTATTCGTACATTTAACTTATTGCAAACTTTTCGCAATAAGCTATATTTTACTGTTTTATTTTTGTTTTATAAGCCTTTGTTGCCGGGTTTAACTATTGCGAAACTTTCGCAATAACGCTAGGATGAAAAGGTGAGTAAACATAACCACACTGGTAAAAATCCAGAACCTGGCGAGCTTAGCGGAAGCGTCATGTTCGAGGGTATTTTAAAAAAGAAAATGCTCCGGCTCACATCTGAGCGTAAATTATTCTACAAAGCCCTTTCCGACCAACAAGCTCCATTGAGCATGCGCGAGCTCGCCTATTCCCTATCGGACGAGATGAACCAGGCTACGATTTATCGCAACATCGATTTGTTCGAAGAACTAGGTATAGTCAACAAGATATACACCGGCTGGAAATATAGGATTGAACTTTCCGAGAGATTCCGACCCCACCACCACCATATGACCTGCGTTAATTGCAACAAAGTCATCCCGATATCCTTGGGCGGACGCATGGAAAAAGCCATAGAAAACTTCGGCGACAAGCATGATTTCAAAATAAAAAGCCACGAAGTCGAACTCCGCGGCCTCTGCAAAAACTGCCGCTAAATCAAGGACCCCGGCGGTGATGCCGAGGTCGATGGAAGCCTCACACTTCCCGATTTCATTATAGACCCAACCAACTAATCGACGTCAATACCGCAAACATCCAAATGTATGATTGCGGCAAGATATAAATTAATTCTAAAGATTCATACTTGGGTATCATGTGGGAAATAATACTCTGAGCGGTTCGCACTTGAATGCAAAGTACGATTTCTCTGGGGTTTCTAAAGATTCATGCTCGGATATCATGTGGGATTATCTTTTAAGGAAATAATATCGTTTTCACTATTTTTTATTATTTATTCATAAAAAATAGTGTCAATTGGAAGGGGAGAATCCTGAGCCGCAGGCGAAGCTAAAGAGGGGAAAACCTGGCAATAGCGGGTTTCCCCTCTTTAATTTTCAGAGCCATTTCTTGTAGTTGAAGAACTTCGTGGCGATATATACGGTAGCGCCTATGAAAACCAAAATAAGTATGAACGCATATTTATTATGCTGGAACGGCAGTGCAACGTTCATTCCCCATAGCCCCCCGATTACGGTCGGTATGGCCAGGAAGATGGCGATGGAGGTCAAACGTTTGAATATCTTGTTAAGGTTGTTGGTGGCTATCACATCGTACGCCTGGCGAACGTTCACCACGGTTCGCAGACGGGACTTACAGAGTTCTATCAGCTCGTTCGTGCTGAGCATGATGTCGTCCGCCATATCGCGGTCATCCTCATAAAGGCGCATGTATTTGCCGCTTTCCAGCGCATTGAGCACCAGGGCTTGCGGTTGCAGGGCCGAGAGGAACTCGTTCAAATCCTCTTCCAGCTCGATGAACTTTATCAAGTCGATACTGCTGGCCTCTGTCCGGCGCATCTGGGAACGGAATCTGAGTATCTGCTTGCCTATCTGCAGAAGCTGTCTGCGGTAGGTGTGGTTTATCTGATCCAGTATATGCAAAAACGTCTTGGTCTTTTGGGTGGTCAGGAACTGAACCTTTCCGAATATGAGATTTTCCAAGATGTTGTCGTCCTTGCGCATAACGGTGATGATGTTTTTGTCGGTGTAGACAATGAGCATCGGCTCGGTAGGAATGTCCGGATCTTCCGGGCGGCAATACCGGCAGAAGACGTAGACGTGGCCGTCGCTTACCTCGACGCGCGGTGCCTCATGCGGGTCCGTAGCATCTTGCAGGATATCCCGGTCCAGGTTGAATTCTTTGGCGAGTTTATCCAGTTCGGCGCTAGTCGGTTCTATAGCGTGCACCCAGCTACCTGCTTTCGGTGCGTCTATTTTTGCCAGTTTTCGAGCACGTGCGGTGCTGTGATATATGTCAATCATTTGACTTAATTGTATCAGAACTTACGCACCAAGTTGAACTGTTGGCTGGCAAACCCGGCCATGCCTGCAACTTTTGTGGTGCACCAAGCTCTGAAGAACTAGATACAAACATCGGTATCGCAAAGCTTAGCACTTTAGGTCAGTTTGGATTTTCTTGTCGAAGCACTCCAGGGAACGGTATATGCCATACCGTGAGTGAGTACTGGAGACAAAAAATTCAAAATGGCCAAAGAGTACCAGAATAACAGATCACTGGTTTATCTGTTTTATGGTACGGTGCTAAGCTTTGCGAACTTGTTCCCACGGTAAATCAGGTTTGCCGAAATGCCCGTAGGCGGAAGTCTGGGAATAAATGGGCCGGCGGAGCTTAAGCGTATCTATTATCCCCTCTACGGAAGTATCGATAAGCTTATGGGCAAAATCGTGCAGGGCCTTTTCGCCGGCTTTGGCCGTACCGAAGGTTTCGATAGTCTGCATCAGCGGTTTGGGGTGGCCTATCACATAAGCCAGGCCGACCTCGCATTCGTCTGCCAGACCGTTTGCCACGATGTTTTTCGCAATATAGCGGGCCGCGTATGCTCCGGAGCGGTCAACCTTGCTCGGGTCCTTGCCGGAAAAAGCCCCGCCGCCGACCCGAGCGTAACCGCCGTAAGTATCCACTACTATCTTGCGCCCTGTCAGGCCGGCGTCAGATTCCGGCCCCGGAATGTGCCATACTCCCGTGCCGTTGATAATGATGTCGCCGTCCGTATCCATACCGAATTTTTCCAGCACGGGTCTGATAATCTTTTCTTTCGCATCGCTTCGGACTTGTTCCGGAGTTGTCTGTTCATCATGGGCCAGCGCCAAAACGGTCTTTTCCACCGCAACCGGAGTTTTTCCTTCGTAGCGAACAGTGACCTGCGCTTTGCCATCGGGGCGAAGCCATGCAAGCTCGCCACTAGCGCGGGCTTCGTCTATGCGCCGGGTTAGCGCATGCGCCAGGACTATCGGCAGGGGCAACAGTTGCTCTGTCTGTTTGCAGGCATAACCGAACATCATGCCCTGGTCGCCGGCGCCGCCCTTGTCCACGCCTACGGCTATATCCGGCGCCTGGTTGTGTATGAAGTTGGATAATTTCACCTTGTCGTAGAATTTCCATTCAGGATTCGTATAGCCCAGCTCGGCAATCTTGCTTCGGACAATCTTTTCGTAGCCAATATCGCCATTCAACCTGACTTCGCCGAACAGGCTCATATGGCTGTCGCCCACTACGGTTTCGACTGCAGTGCGGGCATTCGGGTCAAGCTTGAGCGCTTCATCCAAAATAGCATCGCTGATGGCATCGCATATCTTGTCCGGGTGGCCTGCGCACACAGATTCGCTGGTAAATAGTTTCGCGCCGTCGGGCATTAAAAAATCCTTTCTGTTTTCCGGACAAAAAGGACTGACTGCGTATTCACATATTTTTCCCTTATCCGGGCTAGACGGAGCACCCGGCCTTACCCGGGTTGCCGGCGGTTCATTGAGCTAGTTCTCTCCCCGCACTCTTTATATCTTCGATTGTTAATAACTAATAATTTACCACACGGCTGAGTTCGCCGCCATACCCGGACGGCTCAACCGCGCGCAGATGCCTGGGCTTGAGCACTTGTATAGCAGAGGGTACCACGCTGATATCCAGAGTAGAACCTTTTGGAGCTATATCAGGCTCGCCGTCTAGCTGGATGGGGGTGTCCTGTTTCATCTCCATGGTCAGGCGGCTGAAAGGCTCGCCCTTGATACCGGGAACCATCGGCCTTCCTTCAAGAACCGTCTTGAAAGCAGAAGGCGTAAGATCCGACCCGTATAGTTTCGCTGTGAGCTCCGTCCTATATCGTTCTTTGGCCAGTCTGGCTATGACTCCGCGGACAAAAGCTTCCGGACCGAACTCATTGGCTACGACTTCCTCGCCCCAGGAATCTACGTTTACCACGAATTCCCTGGCAAATAGGCTTACGTTGCTGATCAATAGTTCCCTTACGGCTCTTTCCGAACCGTCTTGATTTATATATCTGTAGATGTTTTTTTCGTCGCCGGAAAGCAATGGCAGTACTTTCCTGGCGTCGGCAATCCGATTCAATACAGGGTTTCGGCCTTCTTTTTTCTTTCTGTATTCTTCGCGGTTCATCTCTACCGCCGCCTGGCCGCTTAGACCGACGCCGAAATAAGCCGCCGCGTAGCGCTCGCCGCCTTCGCGTTCTACCCTTATGGCAGGAAGCGGGACGGGCACGCCGTATCTTATTAGATTGCGTATGTCCTGTGGTTTTTCGAGCTCGCCTTTGCCATAGAGCGAGCTTGATGCGTCATCAGCGTTGCCGCAAGGACTTATCGCCAGCGCCACGTCTTGCCTGCCCGACCCAATCAGTCCGTTGGCCGCTATGCTCCAAGTTCCATCGCCGCCGTAGACCAGCAAACGCTTTACGCCAGGGTTGTCTCTCAAGGTTTCAGCTACTACTTGCACGTTATCTACCTTGTCCGGAGGGCCGGTATCTACCATCAATACGTCGAAGTCGTCCATGCTTTGAATCGCTTCCACGTGCCTCTCCACCTTTTCCGGAAAAGAGCTTTTTAGGTTAGCCAATACGGCTAATTGTTCGCCTGTTTCTGCACCGTTCATAATTTCAGAATGATAATTATAAAATTATTTAGTTGAAATTGCAATATCTATATGGACTTTTTATAATTTTTATGCTATAATATAGAGATGGTATTGAATATCCAGCCTGGGACACCGGAGGCATTGATTACTGCTGAATTTATGGAGTTGTCCGCACTGCAGGCGGAAGACTTCGGATATTCCGAAGATAAGGCCGAGGATTATGTCAGGGCTCGTGGTGCCGTAGCCGGACTTGCCATTGAGCAGTTCGGTGTGAAACGGGCTGAAGATATTACTGAGGAAATGGTAGAAGAATTGGCACTCCTCGCCTCTCCCAGCCTGGAAAATAAAAGGACTGAAGACGCGGATGAAAAGCGAAGATTGAAGCGCGCCGTGATGATTGATCCGCTTACTGGTGTCGCCAGCAGGGCCGCATACGATGAAGCTATCGGCACCGCTGATAGCGAAGAAAACACCAGGATAATAATGTTTGACGGCGATAACGTAGGCCTGGTTAACAAAGAAAAAGGCCACACCAAAGAAGGCGACAGAGTTATTAAGGATTTAGCAGAACATATACGCCTGGTAGCAGAAAAATACGGAGCCGGCGAAAGGGTTTT
>DASSOT010000023.1:0-2211 GCA_035700225.1 Saccharimonadales bacterium (SeqCode) | reverse complement strand
GTGAAAGCTAAAGCTACGGCTAAGAAACCAGCCGCAAAAAAGACCGCCAAGACTAAGGCTACAGGAGCCAAGAAATGAACAAGACATATTCGGCCAAACCCACCGAAGTTACCAGAAAATGGTATGTATTGGATGCAAGCAAGCAAAACCTGGGGAGGCTTTCCACCCAGATAGCACAGCTTCTTATGGGCAAGGGCAAGCCAATGTTTACTAAGCACATAGATTGCGGTGATTATGTAATAGTCGTCAATTCCGACAAGCTGAAAGTCACTGGTAAAAAACTTGATGACAAGAAATATTACAGCCATTCCGGCTATCCAGGAGGCCTTCGCACTAAAAGACTGAAAGAAAAAATGGAAGAAGATTCTACTTTCGTCATAGTAGCTTCCGTAAAGGGGATGTTGCCCGAAAACAAGCTAAAGGCCGGCAGGTTGGCAAGACTGAAGGTTTATAAAGATGAAAACCACGACCACTCTGCACAGAAACCGGAAACACTGGAGGTAAACAACTGATGAAGGATTATTTCTACGGGCTAGGCAGGCGCAAAAGTTCTACTGCGCGCGTACGCGTTAAAAAGGGTAAGGGAGTCATAACTGTTAATGACAAGCCCGCGGAAGAGTATTTCGCCACAAGCCAGCTCTTACTGCATGAGCTCGACAAGCCTTTCATAGCGCTGGAACAAGAGAACAAGTATGACATCAGTGCCAAAGTAAGCGGCGGCGGACACGCCGGCCAGATAGGAGCTATCAGGCTAGGCATCGCCAAGGCGCTTGTAGAGCTCAACCCTGACTTCAAGAATACCTTGCGAAGGGCTGATTTGCTCGGTCGTGACCCAAGAGAGAAAGAGCGCAAGAAGTTCGGCCTCAAGGGTGCACGTAAGAAACGCCAATTCACTAAAAGATAAAACCTTGTACTTGGCACATTTCGTGCAAAAATCTGTGATTCTCACTCTACGTATGTTAAATACGTTTCGTTTGCGATTCTCGATTTTTATCACAAACTGCACTCAAGTACAAAGATTTTACATTTGCAGGTATAATTGAGGTAGAAATTATGAGCAGTAAACCTGTTATTTTGACTGGCCTTAGGGCCAATAATGAGCTTCATATCGGTAATTATTTCGGTGCGCTGTTGCCCATGGTGGATATGGCAAAGAATAAGTCGAAAGATTATCAGATAAATCTGTTCATTCCGGACCTGCATAGCATAACTACGCCGATTGATTACAAAAAACTGCAGGATCAGATTATGCAGAATCTGAAGGTATTTGTTGCTTCCGGCCTGCCTTTGGACGAACCGGACGTGCATTTATATCGACAAAGTTATATACCGGCGCACTCCGAACTGACCTGGATATTAGACTGTTTTACCGGCTTCGGTGAGATGAGCCGTATGACCCAGTTCAAGGACAAAAAAGACGAGTCAAAAGAAGTTTCGGTAGGTCTGTTTAACTACCCTGTGATGATGGCGGCGGATATCTTGCTATATGGCGCCGAGTATGTGCCGGTTGGTGATGACCAGACCCAGCATCTGGAATATACTCGTGATATAGCCGAGCGTATCAACAACAGGTTCGGCAATATATTTATTATCCCTAAAGCAGTAAAAGAGCAGCACAAATTCTTTGCCAAAGACCAAGGCTTGCGCATCAAGGACCTGGCTAACCCGGAAAAGAAAATGAGCAAAAGCACCGAGTCTGATAAAGGGGTTATATTTATGCAGGATTCCCCGGAAACCGCGAAGAAAAAGATAATGTCGGCAACCACCGACAGCGCTCACAAAGTCCGATACGATCCACAAAACCAGCCGGGTGTTTCAAATCTGATAGAGATTTACGGACTTATCAAAGGAAAGAGCGCCAAAGAAGCTGAAAAAGATTTTGCGGGACAGACTCAATACGGACAGTTCAAGCAGAACGTAGCGGAAACCGTAGCAGGCTTTTTGGAAGAATTTCAAGCAAAGCTCGCAGACGTAAAAGAACAGGATATACAGAAAAAACTCATTGACTGTGAAGCGAAAATGAACAAACAGGCGAATGATACACTCTACAAAGTGCAGAAAGCCGTCGGGTTAAGGTAGCTTGGACCAGCAGAGACTTGATTACTTGGTTGCGAAAAAATTGGGGGTCAGTCGTTCCGTGGCGGCAAACACCATAGAGAGCGGACGGGTAGCGGTAGATGGAAAGCTCATTACTAAGCCAGGCAAAAAGAT
>DASSOT010000022.1:0-5559 GCA_035700225.1 Saccharimonadales bacterium (SeqCode) | reverse complement strand
CCATACTTATGCTTGCATCAAGCCCTATTTTGTTAGATTATTTAGCGAAATGGGAATAGTAGATAAGATTTTTGAAATTGACCCGGCCAAGCTTGCGGCAGGTGGAGACAGGGTGGATAGATATGAAATATCCAAAAATTTCCTTAAGGTAGGTGGAGCGGCCATAGTCATAGGTCTGGCCGCCGACAGCGCCGGACAGAAATGGGGCGCTCCCCTTGCGATGGCTGGCGGCTGGATGGAATTCATGGGCGGTGGAGTAATATCCATAGAATCCCCGCATCTAAGGCCCGATGATAAAGCGCCTGCGGCCGATATAGAAACCGGCCCGATAAATTAAACTCTCAGCGAAAATTTTCACTGAACTAAATACCTTAAAATAATATCTTCGGGGTATGGATGACAGAGAAAAAGGGCCTGAACGGGATGGCGGCGAGCCAAAACCCGCATTCGGCTCGGTAGATACCGAAACCCGGCGCAGAATGCTGGAGGGAGCAGACAGAGCGGCTGAATCTTTACCGAGCGGCCGGCGCAGAATGTCCCCTCCCAAAGATTACGAACCAGAACCGTCTGAAGAAAGTTCATCAGCCTATCCCGAGGAAGCTCATCCTGAAGCAGGCAGTAAGGGCGGCAAACAAGCAGAAGAGTAAACCGGGCCCGAACAATAACTTTTTGCTAATTGCTAAAATAATCTCTTTCGACTTCGGGCTTGTTAATACCGTTCACCAACTCAACATAGCCCTGCCGGCGCAACAAATTCATAGCGACAGCGGAACGGTTGCCGGAACTGCAATAAAGCACCAGTTTCTTATCCTTTGGCAATTCCGCAAGTTTGCCGGCGCCCAGTTCGCTTAATGGAAGGTTTACAGCGCCCTGCACATGACTATGCGCAAACTCTTCCGGTTCGCGTACGTCTACAAAAATTTCATCGCGTCTACCCATAACTTTTATATTATCACCGGTGTAAACCATAAAATCGTAAAAATTTTAACTGTTGTGTATGTCTACGGTCAGTAAACTACACCTAATGATATTGTTGAGGCTAAAAACAGGACCTGAGGAGGAGATCATTGCCTACAGGACGGCTTAGGCGAAAGCCGAGGCCGTGCCGTTTTTTACTTTTTTCGGCAGAAAATAAAAAGTAACGCTAACCTGACCCGCCAAGGCGCGGGGCACTGAATAACAACGTATACAAGATACGTCCGTCATCACTATAAATGTGGTCCGAAGCCCCTACCGGCTCGCCGGCCACGACATGGTCTACCAAGTGGCCTTTTTGCATTACTTCTTCGGCAGAAATCATACCCAGTGCTTTTGACAACTTGGCGCTATGCGCCCTATACACCATCCCGCCGGCCTCATCATTTAACGCTATGGCTACTATGCGGTCATACCGCCTACGGAATTTCGGTTCCGGGGCAGTCGGGATAGGCACCACGGCGCCGGCCGCTATCGTAAACCTGTCGACCTCGGTATCTTCGTGGAATTTATCTGTCTGAAGCTTGACCACTTCTAATGACATAATTGCTCCTTAATTTCCCCATGTACACATTCTATACCGATATAACTTATACTGTTATGGATGAACACCTTGATAATTCATGGGCGGCAACCCGAGCTGGGCCGGGCGGAGCTGGAAAGCTTGTTCGGCGCGCAGACCATAAAGCCCGCAGGAAGGTACGCCTCGCTGGTCGATAAAGACCCCGCCGGAATAAATTTTTCGCGTTTGGGCGGTATGGTCAAGTTCTGCAAAGTACTGACCACGCTGGACACCACGGACTGGAACAAAATTGAACAATTTTTGCTGGAAGTGTCGCCCGGACATGCAAAAACCCTGGACGAAGGAAAACTGACCATAGGTTTGAGCACCTATGGTTTTGATGTCAGCGCCGGCAGGATAAACGCCACCGGTCTGAAGCTGAAAAAAGCCATAAGAAACAGCGGCAGACCGGTACGTATAGTGCCAAACAAGAAGCCGAAGCTGAACTCTGCGCAAGTATTACATAACAAACTTACTCAGAAGCTGGGCTGGGAACTAGTTTTTGTGCGCGATACGGATAAAACCCTCGTGGCTCAAAGCATAGCTGTGCAGGACATCGAAGCTTATTCTGCGCGCGACCAGGCCCGGCCATACCGCGATGCGAAAGTCGGGATGCTCCCACCCAAACTCGCACAGACCATCATCAACCTTGCTGTCGGCAAGGCCAGCGGACCAGTCAAGATATTTGACCCATTCTGCGGGACGGGCGTACTGTTACAAGAGGCTTTGCTAATGGGTCACGACGTACTTGGTTCAGATATAGACCCCAGAATGGTCGAATATACGGAAAAGAATCTGCAATGGCTGGGCGAGAATACCGCCAAGGTATGCCCCGGCGCTGTGAATCCAAGTAAGAATTACGCCGTGGAAGTAGCTGACGCTACAGGTGTAAATATTGAGGATTCGGAAGTAATCGCCAGCGAAATATTCCTGGGCAAGCCACTGACTTCCCTGCCCGAACCGAAAGTATTGGACCACATCGCAGGAGAAAGCGAAGAAATATTGAAAAAATTCTTGAAAAACGTAGCTGGACAGACCAAGCCCGGTTGGCGAATGTGCCTGGCCGTCCCGGCATGGCGGACAAAAAACGGTTTCAGGCATATGCGGGTTCTTGACCATTTAACAGATATGGGGTACAATCGTTTGAGCTTCGTTCACGCTTCTAATGAAGAATTAATCTACCACCGCAAGGATCAGGTAGTCGGGCGTGAACTAATCATTCTAGAAAGGATTTAACATATGTCTAAAGTCAAAGCTGGGGGCTCCAGCAAAAATAACCATGACAGTCCCGGCCAACGGCTAGGTATAAAGATATCCGGCGGTCAGAAGGCCAAAGTCGGCCAAGTCATCGTACGCCAAATCGGCATGACCAAACGCGCCGGCCCCGGCACGAAGATGAGCCGTAACTTCACTATCCACGCCGACAAAGACGGCACCGTACAATACAAAACCCGCAATTATAAAAGCTTTGCCGGGCGTTCAGTACGAAGAACTGAAGTAAGCGTAGTTTAAGTTAAGCCAAGCTCCCCTGCAGGTATACGGCAGGGCCTTTCAGCATGCGCGTACCATCCGGATCTTCCTCCGGAGAAAACTGTTGTTTTCTCTGTTCTTCCAGATACCTCAAGGCGTTCGCTACAACTATATCGGGCCCCAGATCCATACTCTCATCTCGCGGTATCCTGATGGTCAGTTCTTCTTCTGAGAAATTCGAGCCGAAGGAACGCACCGTCCTTTCATTAAGCGCCCAAGCGGTCAGCTCAAACGCCCCGACTGCTCTGGCGAACTCTATCGCCTTACCCATCATGAACGAACCTATGCCCTTTCCGCGCATGCTTGAATCAACGCCTAAACCTACCAGCTGGAGGCTCAGGCCTTCGTCCTCTCTAATCGAATGAAAGGCGAACCCGCCCAAGTCGGAACCGGCTCTGGTCAGCTTGAACGCGCCTTCGCCCCTGGGATTGAACTGCGTACAATCCCTTTCTATCTCGCATGAACCTATGCGCGGAATATCAACTTCACCTAATATCATCCGAGCAAACTCCAGGAACGAGGACGTGAAGATATCCAGTCAGAATTCCCAATTTTCATCACTATAATAATATACTAAAATACTACAATAGTCAAATAAATCTAGGCTATATCAAGGTGTTCTTTTATCTTCTGGACCACATCCGCAATGACAACTTGGGATTTGATAAGATAATCATCCACACCTAAGGACTTGGCGCGTTCGCGGTCACTGTCCTGGCTGAGCGCAGTAAGCATGATGATTTTCATGTTAGTGGTTTCGGGCGTGTTGCGCAGGATATCCAGCACATCGAACCCGCTGACCTTCGGCATCATCACATCCAGCAGGATAAGGTCGGGCTTGACCTGCAAGGCCATAGCCAAGGCGTCTTCACCGTTGCCTACCCTTTTTGTTTTGAAACCTTCAGCTTGTAATCTGGTTTCATAAACACTGGCCAGACGGTCATCGTCTTCGACCAGCAATATCGTTTTCTGGCTTGCGTCGCTCATACTATAGTAATACTAATTAAATAACCTTATATTTACAAGAAACTTATGCTTTTTTAGCCTTCAGCGCCCGGATGAAACCGTTAAACATCGGATGCGGGCGGTTAGGCCGTGATTTGAACTCGGGGTGGAACTGGCTGGCTATGAAAAACGGGTGGTCTATGCCTTCTATTATCTCCACCAGCTTCCCATCCGGGCTCGTGCCTACGGCGCGGATGCCCCATGACTCGTACAGGTCGCGGTAATCATTGTTGCATTCGTAACGATGCCTGTGCCGCTCAAGTATGGTTTTCTGCCCGTAGAGCTTGCTGACACGGCTTTTCGGCTCTAACTTGCATGGATAATCACCCAGACGCATAGTACCGCCGGTCAATTCCTTGCCCTTCTGGCCGTCCATAGTGCTGATGACCTGATTGCTACCGGCCGGGTCAAGCTCGGTAGTCGTGGCATCTTCGATACCGGCGTTTCGCGCCGCGGCGATGACTGCCATCTGAAGGCCCAGGCAAAGCCCGAGGTACGGCAATTTCTCTTTAAGCGCCCAACGGGCGGCCCTTATCTTGCCTTCCAGACCACGCGTGCCGAATCCTCCCGGCACCACGATACCGTCAAAGCCCTCCAGGGTCTTCGCCATATCCTTGTCTTTCTCCAGTTTTTCAGAATCAACCCAGCGGATATTTATATTCACGCCGTTGGTCCATGCGGCAGATTTAAGCGCCTCGAAAACGCTCATATAGGTATCCTGGTTGTCCAGGTACTTTGCGACAACGCCCACGCTGACCTCTGTCGGAAAATCCTTCGTAGTCATGCTCGCTACTTCGCGCCAATCTTTCAAGTTGGGCTTCTTTACCTTCAGTCCTAGTCTTTTTGATATGACATCCGCTATTCCCGTGTCTTCCAGCTCCAAAGGTACGCCGTAAATACTCGGCGCGTTCGGCAACAGCGCTATGGAGTTGGTATCGACACCGCAGAACAGACTCAGCTTTTCTTTCGTAGCCTGCGGAGGCACTTCTTCACTGCGCGCGACCAATATGTTGGGTGATATGCCCAAGCCCCTGAGTTCGCGCACGGAGTTTTGTGCCGGCTTGGTCTTGAACTCCTGGCTGGCTCCCAGATACGGCATGTATACGACGTGTACATATAGACAATTATCCAGACCTACGCGATGTCCCAGCTCTCTGATAGCCTCGATAAAGCTAAGGCCCTCGTAGTCGCCTACAGTGCCACCGATTTCTACTATGTGTACGTCAAAGTCCTTGCCCGCCGCCTGTATGTATTTCTGTATGGCCGCCGTCAAGTGCGGGATTATCTGTACGTCCTCGCCAGCGTATTTTCCGGCGCGTTCGTCCTGTATGACCTGCAGAAGCACGCGTCCGCTCATCAGACTGCTGGATTGAGTCAATTCTTCATCTATGAAACGCTCATAATGTCCCAGGTCAAGGTCTGTTTCTGCGCCATCGCGGGTCACAAAGACTTCGCCGTGTTCACGCGGGTTCAGTGTGCCGGCATCT
>DASSOT010000021.1:0-25462 GCA_035700225.1 Saccharimonadales bacterium (SeqCode) | reverse complement strand
GCTTATCAACCAATAATATTCCATCCATTATTTTATTGAAGCAGGTTTGCGGATCATTTCAATATGAGGCATGGGCAGATAATCCGGAGCCTCTTCCCTGCTCGGCATAGGTAAATCCCTGCTTTTCTTAAATCCATAACTTTTATAAAAATTGATTGCCGGCTCGTTGGTTCTAACTACCTCAAGCATGACCGTATATTCTTCAGCTTCAAGCCAGGCAAGAGCTGTTTTTAGAAGTATTCTGCCTATCCCTCGGTCCTGATATTCTTTTAGCACGTAAAGGGCTTTTATTTCTCTTGGCTCGCCAGCTACTTTGCTGGCGATTGCGAAACCAACTGTTTTTGAGCCTTTCTTGGCCATGATAAATTTTTTGTCAGGGCTATTTTTGGCGATACCTTCCCTGATATGTTTGACCATGTCTTCAAAACCATCAAATTTACGGTCTATGTCCTCCTCTGTCACCAACGGATAAATCACCGGGTACGTTGATTTCCAGGTTTTATACCGAACTTCCATCAAGCCCTGCGCATCTGAAGGTACGGCGTCATTTATATCTATATCGTTCATGATTCAAACTTAGCAGGCTAGGCTTCGGGGGGAAGTGGCGGTGGTGGTACAGGGGGTGGCGGAGACGCGGACGAATTAGCAGTGTTCTTCGGGTCCAGCGTAGCTGTTTCGGGAGTTATTCTGTCTTCTTCATGCAGATCAGGGCCAAGTTCGCTCGTGCCCAAGTCCTCCCGGGGTTGCGGGCGAACATTCTCAATCTCAGCTTCTGCGTTTCCCTCGGCTCTAAGCACGGCGTCGCGGACTTCGTCCAGGCTGGCGTCTCCCACCGGGTCATCCGCCCCGGCGTGCGGGCTTTTCACTGTCTTTTCAATGTCGCTAAGCGTCTGGTCATCTCTGACGGCAGGTATGTCCCTGCCTTTGGCCAAACCGCTTTCATCTGCTTCAGGAAACAGGGAATCATCCCTTTTTACATTATCTTCCGGCCTGCTCAATATAGGTCTGTCCGGCAGGTTGCTAAGCGGGTCCGTACTACCGGTATAACTGTCTTCTTCGCGCTGTGAGCTGGCAGTCAGCTGTCCGCCGAATTGTGGCGGTTCGCGCATTACCCTGGGAGGCCTTCTTCCTCCGGAGCTTTCATCCTCTTGCTGAGGTTCTTCGGGGGGGATTTCCGATTCGCCTGCCGGTGAAGTATCAAATGATGACGGCGCGATGGGCGGCGGCGGTATGTCGTCAAGCTTCGGTGCCTGGCCTTCATTATCATCGTTGCCGTCATCACCTTTGTTATCCGGCTCCTGGTCCTGGCCGGAACCCTCGTCCGGTATATGATCAATTTCCAAAAGGCCGTTACCGTCATCGGTCGGCGCTTCCGCGGCCTCTCCTGCCGGTTCCTGTACCTTAAGCTCACTGTCCAGCTCACTGCTGACCAGCTGGGTGCTGGCGCCTGCCGACATCAAAAGCCCTGCTACCGACATTGTGTGTGGTGCGGCTTTCTCGTTGCTATAGCGGTCGGTTTCCGCCACTATTCCGGTTAAGAGCGCTGTGGCATTCTGCTTATCGAAAACTTCGTTGTCTATCTCCAGAGCTACATCGGCTACCATTTCGCAGAGGCTACTTGCCCGCTCATCGGACCAGTTTATAGACCCTAGCTTGCTGTTGTTTGAAGTATTTATGGATATCACAGACGCATCATGAAGTATCCGTCCGTGAGCTAAGATAGCCTGGTCCAGGTGGTGCTTGTCTTTTATGCCCAGCGCGATTATGGCGTCGATGTTGAAGTCCCCCTGGCTGAAGCTCAAGTCTTTTTCCGAAATACTGGTTCTATAAGGTGTTATGAATATCTTGACTACGTTTTCTTCCACCTTATAGCGCAGTTTGTCGGCCTTGGATTTGTCCAGAGCGATAATAAAATCACGCAGGCTGTCCGTATTCTTTTCCAGTGTTTTTTCAGGCTTCAAGAAATCTATCGTGGACGGAACCTTGCCGCTGAATACCGCGTTAGCGTGCTTATTGACTTTGTTCAGTATCAGAGTCAGCCCTATGCAGGCCGCGAACTGGTCCACCGTAGGATCGGTGCTGATAGTAACCAGAATATTGTTGGAAGATTTCAGCTTTTCGACGACTTGCTCGAACGCATCCTTATTCTGGATATCGTTAGCTGGGGTTTCTTTATCCGAAGGCATGTTTATTTTTCTTTTTGTTTAAGGTTATATAGGCCTCACTATACAACTGATGGGCTCATCTGTCTAGATTTTTCTGGAAATTTTGCTATAGTGTGGTAAAGTATAAAACTTGTTAACTAACATATAAGGAATCATATAAGACATGCCTATTATCAAATCGGCTCAGAAAAGAGTGCGCACCGCCCGCAAAGCCTCAGTCAGAAACCTAAAGACCAAGAGGAACCTAAAGTCCGCCATAAAAACTTTGGCCGGCGCTCTTTCATCAGGCAAGAAAACCGTTGGCGATGAATTCAGCGAAGCTGTCAGCGCTATAGATAAGGCTGTCAAAAAAGGCGTAATTCATAAGAACAAAGCCGCCCGCCAGAAGAGCAGGCTGTCCGCGCAAGCCAAGAAAGCAGGCGCAAAGACAACCGGTGGAAGCTCAAAGAAACCCGCTACGAAGAAAACTACTGCTAAAAAGACCGCGGCGAAAAAGCCGGCAACTAAGAAACCGGTAGCCAAAGCCAAAAAAGCTCCTGCCAAGAAGAAAACCGCTAAGAAATAGTCGCCAGCAGGTTCTTTAGGGCGTCATCGGCATCGACCATCGTGGTCTTCAGCTGTCTGTCCAGTTTCAGCAACCTGTCCAGTATGTCCTTTATGCCTTTTCGGCCCATCCGTCGGGCGATTGATCTGCTTTTATTCAACGTGAACGGCTTCAAGCCGCTGGCCGACATTATATCTTTGTCACTGAGTTTGCCGGCGGATTCTACCATCGCTACAAGATGAACCTGCCAGACAATCATGCCCAATATCTTCAGCGGCTCCTCACCCTGTATCCTTTGTTCGTCATATATTGCCATGGCTTTTTTTGAGTTCCCGGCAAAAGCCGCATCCAACAGGTTGAAAATGCTGGTCTGCGGGCTGGCTTCGGTCAGTTCATCTATCGTTTCTTTGGAAATATCTTTGCCGTAATCTATAAGTTTTTTCAGCTCGTTATATGTCGATTCCTGGTTGCCGCCTACTCTCTGCACCAGATAATAAGCATCTCTCTGACTAAGCTTGGCGCCGGCTTTCTCGGCTTCTTTCACCAGCCATTCACCCAGTTCGCGTTCGTCCGGTTCGCTGAATTCAGCCATGTCGGTGTTTTTCTTTAGGAATTTATAATATGAGCTTCGTCTGTCCGGCTTTTGCTCGACAATTATCAGTTCCGTGTTCCCTGCAATGTCGGCCAGCTCTTCCACGCGCTCGCCTGCTTCTTTTAGCGCACCAAGTTTGTAGACGATTACCATTTTTTTATCCGATAAAAAAGGTACGGACTCTACCGCTGACAATAAGCGGCCAAAACCAGCTTCTTCGGCGTCAATCACCTCCAATGCCAAATCTCCATGTTCCGCTACGAATTCAGACTTTGTATCATCCAGCTCTCGTTTCAATACAAAATTGTTCGGCCCCGCAAAAACTCTCACCATGCTACTCCAAGCATATCAGACCGCGGGGCTTTTCTGGCAACGCGGGCAAAGGTGCGTACCGCGCCCACCGACACGTATTTTCTCAATGGTCGTACCGCAACGCGGGCAAGGCAGGTTTTCGCGCCGGAAGACCCGCGCGAACTGAAGATAACTGCCCTTCTTGCCCTCGGCGTCTACGTAATTCTTGTCCGTTGAACCGCCTTTTTCTATAGCCAGCCTGAGTACGAACAAAAGTTCTTTGTAGAGTTCGCTGAGATTCTTGTCCGTTATCTCGCGCACGCGTTTTTCCGGATGAATCATCGCACCCCACAAAGCTTCGTCCGCATATATATTGCCGACACCGGCTATGACGGTCTGGTCTAAAAGGGCGGGCTTTATCCGGCTGTTCGGCCTTTTGCGCAAGCGTTCGCGAAAATTCTTTGCATTAAAATCATCGCCTAAGGGCTCCGGGCCGAGTTTCTTGAAAAAATCTATATTATCTATCTCAAGCGTCGGAACCAGCCTGACCCAGCCGAATTTTCGCTGGTCGTTAAAGAACAATTTTGCTCCGTCCAAATCTAATATTACGCGGGTGGATTTGTCGGGCAGTTCGCCGAGCAAACTTTTCGTAGGATGTCCGGCGCCGAACACCGCAGACTCGGAGCGGAATACCAACTGTCCGGTCATCTTCAAATGAATAATCAGGCTATATTCCGTGGAAAGATCTATTATCAAAACTTTTCCTCGGCGCCGTACTTGAACAATTTTTGCTCCTATCAGGAACTTTTCCGTATCGTTCTTTGCATTCGGAAACGATTTGGCCCAGTCGGATTTTACCGACTTCACAGTCAATCCGGGCAATAGCTCGGACAATCCTCTGCGCACTGTTTCTACCTCGGGCAACTCCGGCATAGTTCGTACATTCTACCAGTTTTTATTTTAGAATATGCGGCTCACAGCTAAAATAGAGATATGGATTCGATAAAAGACGTACTGACCCACAAGGACTTTGAGCAACCCGATGAGATTCAACAGATAAAACAATTCGTCAAATCTAAATTCAACGAGGAACCCGCAGTTAAAATTACCAAGAACAATATAATCATTTCAGTCAGTAACGCCTCATTGGCCGGCGCCTTAAGGATGCATATGCATCACCTCGCGAAAGAACTGCGCACGGAAAAGAAACTCCTTCTGCGCATAGGTTAAGTTATTATTTTGTACATTATTTCACAGTTGTTTTCAGGTTTTGATTCATAATCTATCCGGTGAGATAATAGAAATTCGTGGAAAAATTCTTATTAATACTGGTAGCGATTTCAGTTCTTGGTCTGGCGGTGAGCTTGTTCGGGCCTTCTCTTGCACCTTGGCTTTTTGAAACGAAAAACGGCAAAAGGTTCATCGATTACCGCAGGGACATGGTCCTCGTATTTCTTGTCATCGGCTCCGTGACCACGCTTTTTTGGCAGAATGTACAGCTCGATGATTCTTCGCAAAATCAGGCTCGTGCGGTTTCCGAAGAAGTCGAGAACAACGTATACAACAACGAATACAAACTGCTCGGAATTAAAACCGCGGATAAGATTGATGTATCCGTAGAAGGCCGTCCGGTGAGCATACAGCTTATCGGCATAAACAAGTTCAAAGGGAAGAATAAACGACAGACCGAGTGCTATTCAAAAGCATCAAGCAAAAAACTTGCGGAACTTTTGAAAGGAAAAAAGGTCGAGCTGGAAAATGACCACGCCTTGCTGGACAGCAAAACCCTGCCCCTTCGCTACGTTATTGTGAAGGACGAAAACGTCAATGAAAAACTTATCGCCGCAGGCTATGCGAAAGTGCCGGACATAGACGCGGTGTACCGGCATCAGGCAGAGTTTCTGTCCGCGCAAAAATTTGCGAAACAGCGAAAGCTCGGTATCTGGTCAGGAAAAATCTGCAAACAACGCCCGCACGTAAAAACCTCTGCAATCCCCGAACAATTCCGACAGCCTTACATAGCTGGCCATGGAAACTCCGAGCATCCAAGCCACGCTAAAGCTACTAAAAATAACAGTCCCGGGACAAACGGCAATGATAACAACAATACTGAAAATTTCGCCGAAGACGGCAATGAATGCAAGAGCAACGTCCCCCTAATCGGCTCCATTATCGATAAGTTGGCCTGTTAGCTAAACTTCGTATTTGTCTATGTGGTCGGTCAGGTTCCCTACGAACTCTTTTGCCTGGGCTCTTGTCAGAGCTATCCGGCTGACCACATTCTGCTGGTCTGTGCCGGGCATAGCCTGGGAAAAATTCAGCGTCACTACGTTTTCGTTCGAACCTATCAGATATCCGTCGGCGTAAAGCACGGGGACTTTGTCCGTATTGATATTAAAATTAACCTTTTTCTGGCCTTTGCCACTTACATCGTCGCTCATAAATCCTCCTCGCTTATTTTACATCTCCCCCCAGTTCCTACCTATTGCGGTATCCACCGTGAGCTTTATATCCAGTTTGTAGGCGTTCTCCATTATATCCTTTATTTCGCGCCCTATCTCTTCGGCCTTATCCTCGGACGCCTCCACCAGCACGGAGTCATGTATCTGAAGCAACATGTGCACGCCGTCGTGGCGGGTCAGTTTTTGCTGAATCTTTATCATGGCCAGCTTCATGATGTCGGCGCATGTGCCTTGCAAAGGCATATTTATCGCCGCCCTTTCTGCCGCAGACCTCACGGCGAAATTGGATGATTTTACATCGGGCGTAGGCCGGCGCCGTCCGAACAGCGTTTCAACGTATCCCTGTGTCCTGGCCAGCTCTTTGGACTTGTTCATGTACTCCAGGATAGGTTTTCTCAGTTCAAAATATCTGTCTATGAATTTTTTGGCCGCACCCTGTGTCATACCCGTAGCTATACTCAACCCGTGCGGACTCATGCCGTAGAGAATACCAAAATTAACCACCTTCGCATCTCTGCGCATATTTTTTGTTATGTCCTGGGGCTCGCGTTCATAAATCTGCGCCGCCGTCGCGGTGTGCACATCCACATCGCGGTTGAACATATCAATCATTTCCCTGTCATCTGCAAGCAATGCCGCCATGCGCAGTTCGAACTGGCTGTAATCAGCGCTTATCAACATATTGCCCGGGTCGGCTATGAACGCGGTCCTTATCCGCCTGCCCAGCTCAGTCCTGACCGGTATATTCTGCAGGTTAGGATCAGAACTGCTAAGCCGGCCCGTCTGTGCGGTTGTCAGGCTGAAAGTCGTATGCAGGCGATTGTTCGCATCAACCATGTTCGGCAGGGGTTCAACATATGTGTTCATCAGCTTCGTGACTTCGCGGTATTGTGTAATCAAATCGATTATCGGGTGGATTCCGCGCAGTTTGTCCAGCTCGTTAGCGGCAGTGGAATAAGTCGTCTTGCCCTTTTTTATCCCGTCCGTCGGCAACATCAATTTATTAAATAGCACGTCCGAAAGCTGGGCCGGGCTGGAGATATTGAACTCCCTGTCCGCATGGCCGTAAATCTGTTGTTCGATATCGCTGATATCATCTCGCAATTGGATTGCGAACTTGCGCAGATAATCTACATCCAGCTTGATTCCGCGGTATTCCATCTCTGCAAGCACCGGGATTATCGGCCACTCTATATCTTTGGCTAGTTGAGATATTTTCTTCAACCCCTTAAAGTCTTCCAGCTGATGCTCATACAGCTTCCTGATTACCGCCACCTCTTCGCTGTTAGCTCCGTCCAGTCCCTGCAAATGCACGTCCAGCTCGGTTTCGGCCAGTTCGCTTAAGGACTGCTCCCGGCGCAGAGGATTTATCAAAAAGGCGCCGATAAGCGTATCGTGCCTGATTTTTTCAGGGTTGATGCCAAGCCCCCGCAACATCTGCAAGGTCGCTTTAAGGTTGTGCCCGACGAGCTCCGCGCTCTCTATATAATCTTTTAGTTTTTTGCGTACCGCTTTTTCATCCAATGAGCTCAGGTTCAAGGTCACGGACTGTTTCGCGCTCGGGGAAATCGTAAGCGACAGCGGGTTCACGCCATGCGGTTTTTCACTGATGCCATAGACTACCAGCTCATCCGTCTTCGGCAGGGTCAGAGATTGTAATTCCTTCTCGCTGTTTATGTGGCTGGCGTCGGGCAGAGTTACTTGCTTGGACTTTTTAGTTTCGGTCTTTTGTGGCAGGTGCATATACTCCGGCAAATGCCGCGCCAGCGTCCTGAACTCCAGCCTCTGCAGAACTTCATGGACTTTTTGGGGGTTGCATTTACTACCGTCTACTTCGCTCAGATCAAGTTTTATCGGCGCATCCGTCCAGATAGCGGCCAGTTTCTTACTTAAGAGAACCGACTCTTTGCCGGCTTCCAGTTTTTTGCGGACCGTTTCTTTTATCAGGGGGAGGTTCTCGTAAATACCGTCCAGGGTTTTGTACTCTTTCAGCAGTTGTGCGGCGGTCTTTTCGCCTATACCCGGGGCGCCGGGTATGTTGTCCGAACTATCGCCTTTCAACGCTTTTAAGTCCAGGAACTGATGCACTTGAATGCCGTATTTGGCTTCAAAGCTCTCAGGGTGGAACAGTTCTATGTTGGACAGACCCTTTTTCAGCGCATAGACGTGTACATTGCCGTTGATGACCTGTAAAAGGTCCAGGTCGCTGGTAACTAAAAGCGTGTCCAGACCTGCCTCACGAGCTTGGACCGCCAGAGTACCCATGATGTCATCCGCTTCGTAATCATCCAGTTCGTAAAGTGGCCAGCCGAAAGCATCCAAAAGTTCATGCAAAAGTGGTATCTGCTCGTAAAAATCCGGCGGCGCCGGCTTCCTGCCCGCCTTATATGCCGGATAAAGCTCCAGCCTTTTTCTGATGTTTGTCTTCGGTTTGTCCCAGGCTACACAGACATAGTCAGGGTCCAGCCGCTTCAGGACTTCCAGCGCCATTACGGCGAAACCGTAAACCCCGCCTGTCGGCGTACCGTCACCAGTAGAAAGGTTCGGCATCGCATAATATCCGCGATAAAACACGGATTTGCCATCAATAATCGCAAATTTCTTCGCTCCCGCCATAGTTTAATTATACGCTACAGATAAGACGGATATAATCTACGCAGGTTTCTCTAAATGCTGGTAATCAATAATGCCGGATTCGCGCGTCCAGTTGCCGCCCCACTCCCAGCCAAAGCCTTCCATGAGCTTCACCAGCGGATGCTCGGCATAAAGCGTGCCGGGAGCAGACGCGTTCCATTTGCTTTTGGGAGGCCGGACGATTTTTTCATTTTTCTCACGGTGCAAATCATAGCGCAAACACGGGTTCTGCACCGGATTTACATCGAAAGCCCTGCCCAGGGCATGATTGGACAGCTTGTTCGTACCGGCTACTACCCGGTAGTTGAAACAGGACGTCACATTATCCGCCATCAGCTTGGCATCATCCCATTTATAATCCGGCGCGCTGGCAGGGATGACTTTTTCAATCGGAAATTTCAGCTCCAGGGCATTCTTAAAAAATGCTTCGACTTCTGCCATGACTTCGGTACTGACGACCATCTGACTCTGATGAATTTTGCCGTCAAAGCCCAAATACTCCACTTCCATAAGTCCGAGCCCGTGCAATACCTCATCCGGGCAAGGCATGTCCGGATTCTGGGCCAGCGCCTGTGATGTAGTCAATTTGCTGTCGATTTTCGTTTTTGTTTTTGGCATGTAAATTCTCTTATTTTTGTTCGTCTAGCAATTTCGCTCCGCGTAAAATATTACCGATTGCACTATAAGGGTTCTGATGCGTCGCTTTTGGTTCTTCGCCTGTTTCACCCAGCGGGAAAGAGTCGCTTGCGACCCACAGTTGCCGATGGCTTGCATCTTCATCGAAACCACCGCTCAGTTCCTTTACCGCCGCGCGCAATTGCGAGCCTTTCTGCATCCAGTTTCCGGCTACGGAAGCTATTATCAGTCTTGCCTGCTCTAATTCAATTCCTTCCTCGTCCGCCAGGTATTCGACTCCTCGTTGCATCACCGACTGCCCTTCTTCGCTCCCGGTTTCAATCACCTCTATCCTATCGAAAGAATCAGCCAGTCCGGGTGCAAGCGTATCGGACATGTAATCTATCGATGGCGTGCCGTCTTTAACATCCGGATGTTCGCCCTCGCCGATTTCGCGTCCGCCGGAAACCAGCAGGGCCAAAGGTATCTTTCTGCCCTCGGTTGCTTGCTTCGCCACCTCGGCCATCCTGTTCATCCAATTGACGACCCCGTCGGTAACCACTACGGCGGCAAATTCTTTGGGTATTTCACCTGCCGGTTGCATCAAAGGCCGAAAGACTTCATCCTGAAGACCGCTCCTGTTTCCCCAGGCGCGCGCAACTTCTATGCCGCCTTCATCTTCATAACCTATCTTTTCCCTGACAGCAGAATCACCTAGCGTAACAGTAGCGTGGTCTATATTTTCCTGCAGTTTTTTACTCGGAGCTACTTTCTTGATAAGCCCGCCCAAATCATCGCCTTCATAGCCGAAAGCTGTGCGTATTTCAGGTATTACCCCTGGTCTGGCCGGTTCGCCGGCGCCTTCAGGTATTGCGCCGATGTCCAGTACGTTATCAGCGCCAACGTTAAAATCTTTGAATTGCAGGATTTCTGACATTGATAGCTCCGATTATTTGCTTGTCCAGCCATTATATATTATTAAAGGTTTTTTGTCAATACCTATTTCTCATTTTTATTTTCTTAAGTGTTATAAAGTTATCTTATTTGTGAAAATAAATTTCACAAAAATAGAATTTCATGTTATCCTGGATAGCATGGATCTTTCTAAGCTAGTGGCTGTCGGGCTTAACGAACACCAGGCCCGTGCATACGCCCTACTGCTAGAAAAGGGCTCAGTTTTCCCTGCCACTGCGGATGAAAAACTCGGTTTCAGCAGAACCAACACTTATAAGGTATTCGATAGGCTGGTTGAGCTTCAGCTGGCCAATAAAAGGGAGGAAAAGAAAAAGATAGTTTACGTACCCGCCAACCCTTTGGCTATATCGAACCTGGTCGCTGAACAGCGCAATATAGCCACCAAGCGCGAGGAAGCGGCCAATGTACTTATGGCTGAACTGCTGACGAAATACCATGCCCACACCAAACAGCCCTATGCAGAGGTAGTCACCGGCCGGCAAAAGGTAGCGGACGCATACAGAAACCAGATCAGACAGAAGGAAACGATATATTTTATCCGCTCCCGCGCCGACATACCCGTCATGGGTTTTGACACCATGCACGAAATCCGGACGACCCCGGCCCGTTTCGGCGCTAAGCGCTACGGGATAAACCCGGACCTAGCCACCGGCACCACGCAAAATCCGGAAGCATCAGAGCGCTCCAACTTTGAGCGGACCTGGGTCAAACAAGAGGATTACACCGCACCGGTAGAATGGAGCGTCAGCGGCTCGACCCTGCTGATGGTAATCTTTGAGAAAGAACCGCACGCCATAACCATAGAAAGCCCAACTATAGCCGAGGCTTTCCGCCAGCTTTGGCACATCATGAACACATGCTTAAAAGCTATGCCGTACTACGGACAACTCCCCCGTAAATAATTCAGGCCATTGCCACGACAAAGCCGTTTCGGCCGTTTGGCGCGCCTTTGGCCTTATGCCGGGTAAAAGAATAATGCCCGCTATAAGACCTGGCTGTATCCGTAGGAAAACTATGTATTTTTTCGGGCCTTATTCCCTCTTTCACAAGCTCCGCTTGAACAAACCCCTGCAGATCTATGTAAAATCCGCCAGCGTCTTCCCTTATGTGTGGCTTCCACTCGTCAGCGTTCTGAGCTTCATGCAGTTCTTCGGTTCTGTAGCTATCCTGACCCACCGAAGGTCCTAAATAGGCTATGGAATCTTTCGGCTCAAACCCGTAATTTTGCTTTGCATAATCCAATATTTTTTCCGGAAATTTATGGACAGCGCCTTTCCAGCCCATATGAATCAAAGCCAGGATATCCCTCTCCGCATCAAATACTACGAGGGGTATACAATCAGCCGTATTAAGCATCAGTCCTACCCCAGCCTCCCTTGTCAACAGGCCGTCCGCATCTACTTCTGTTTCGTGCTGGGTATCGCTGTCCTGCAATTTATCAGAACCGCCGTTTTCTATATCTACGAAGTCCGTGCTGGCAGTCGGTACGATGACATAAACAGGATCATCTACAGACAATCCGGCGGCACTGCGTATGACAGAGCGCGACCGTCTTACCTGCTCCGGTTCGCCGAACCTCAGGTCCGTATTACCTATATCGAACCCCGTCTGTGCAATCCTAATGCCCGGGTCCACATCCGGAACTACCAAGCTGTTTGCTTGTATCATTATACAAGTTTTATATCATAAAAAAGCTAAAATTACAAATACCTACCTCTAGGCGGCGTCTTGCAGGCGATGGCTCAGGTCAGACGCTTCTACATACACAAAGGCTGTTCCGCCCTCTCCCTCCGGTCGGCTTCCTATCAAGCTCACCCTGCTTGAGTACCACGAGAGCCCTTCTGCGCGCTCTTCTTCAAGCTCTGCGGCGGTAGCTTTGGCTTTTTCTTCTTCCTCCAGCGGAAGGACATCTTTTAAGACCTCCGTGCTGGCATCTCCCAATCTCTCGCCTATGATTCCCCAACCTCGTTCAGGATGAGCAGAATCCAAAGTTCCTGTTAGTTTTAACGCCATGTTGCTTAAATTATAACTTCAAAATAAACAATAAAAAATTGCTTATGTTACAGATATTGATTTAACGCGGTTTTGGTATCTGTAGCGAGCTTATTTTTATCGTCCGAGTTGTTTTCGATTGAGATGTCGCACAACTTTTTTACTTCGCCTACTGCCAGCGTGGTTTCATCACCATAAACGTGCATCTCATCCTGTTCTTCTTTGAGAAATTCTTCAAAGGTTTTTTCGTCTTCACTACTCCGTCTTCTGCTGGTCACCCGTTCGTACCTTACCTTCGGGTCGGCATCCACCCAGACGACTATACCGCCTAGTTCATGAATGTGTTCAACCTCGCCGACATTGCGGATGCTGGAAACAACCAGGCCTTTGTACCCTTTGTCCTGCGACTTGAAAATCTCTACCGCCTTGTCAATCAATACGCCCAGGCCGGATTCTTTGCGCCACCGCGCGCTGAGTTCGCGCATATTTTCCCGCGCCGTGGTCTTGCCTTCTTTCGCAAGCTCGTCGCGCATTATGTCCGTGACTGATACGAATAGATAGCCGTAGTCTTCCTGCAGAATCTGCCCGACAGTGTCCTTGCCGCTACCGTTAGTCCCCGAAATCCCAACAATCTTCATCAGATACATTCTAACAGAGAGACGGGTATTTACTTTACGGAAAATTCCGTATGTTGGACTTCCTGTTTACTGATTTTGTCTATTGGTCCGGCGCTGTAGTTTATCACTGCCCATACATCATAATTACCTTTCGGTAAACGCTTAATCCTGATTACGTCGCGGTTATTGTAGGCTATAGACCTGAAAACATCACAATAACCCACATTAATATTCATGGTTATGTCATTAAATTTGTGAAGCTTAATTCCATCGCTATCAACCTTCATGCTACTAACACAGTCTCCTTTGCCTAGACCCAGGGCAAAGCTCAACCTTATATTGTCAGGCTCAACGATAGCTTTTATCCCCTTAGGTTGCTTGCTTTTATCTGTTATTTTATCTTCCTTATAGGGGATAAGGTCAAATAATTCTCCGCTTGGAACTCTGTTTTTGTCTGAATGCACGAACACTTGTGTGCTTAATTTTTGCTTGCCTAAAACTTCGCCTGTTTCATAAATACGTTTGATTATTGTGGCCTTTACTTTGTAAATTCCCGGAGCAAATTTCTTATAAGTTCTTATATTGAACAACGGGCGCTTCTTTTGAGTGGTGGCGTCTTGTTTTAACTCATCAGCATAAATATTAAAATAAATCGTGTTGTGAAGCTTATTGAATTTAACGCCGGAATCGCCAAAATTAACATCTGTTCCCCCTGCAACTTCGCCAACGTCTACCTTTATCGTTAGGTTTCTATTTCGTTCTGCCGTAGCTTTGATGGAAGGTCCTTCACTTTGGTTTATATCAGATATACTGTAGTTTACGTTTAGAGTACTCGTATTTTTCAGTTCAAGTAGCCTATACCCAGCAAATGCACCGGCCAGCACAACTGCCACCAAACAAACTGTAAAAATTTCTTTGGCGCTTAAATCTTTTTTGCTAATTTTTTTTATTCGTTTGCGCAGTTTTTTAACTTTCATAGAAACATTTTACCAAAACAAATGTGCCAGTTCTGGGTGTAATCCTAACTGTTCGCTATGAAAATTGCTTGTCCTCCAATAGTAACCGCTAACTCCAAAGCGCTGGGCGGCCTAAGTTCAGGCTTGCTCCTCGGATTATTCTCTCCGGCAGACATTCCAACGGCAATGCCTTCGGGCGTAACCGGAACAGCAGATTCCTGACCGGTACCCAGCACCTTAAGCCCAAGATAAGCCTGGGTATAAGTAACCATAGCGTTTGCAGTGGCGTAAGCAGAATCTATACCAACGGAGGCGGGACTGTGTATATCTTTGGGTATTTCAGCAACGCCGGCCTTCAACTGCAAACCGTGCAGGCCCGCAAAAGCTATCAGACCTAGGGCGCCGGCAAGCTTTCCTGGTAAGACCCCCCCCTAGCGTTTTCGCGGCCGGTTTGAAACATGAACTTGGCCACATGCTTTCCAGCGAAAGGCATCTTACCGGTTACTTCTGCGATAGCGCTTTTTGACATTGTGAGATTATTATACCGCCTGTGATTATCTACAAGCAGGGCTTACGGGACTGAAAGCGACGCCGATTACTTCGTCGTACTTGTCATATGCCGCCGTATCAACACCTGCCGCCTTAGCTGTTTCATCAGATAGTTGGCCTATGCCGGGCAATTCGCCGCCGCTTAACGCCAAATCAACTCCCGGGATGGCCGTAAAGCCCGCACCCATGTCATATATGGTATCTAGCTGGTCATATGACAGATGGTTCTGGCGCCTGATAGCGTCCGCTAGCTCTTCTTGGGCGTTACTGGCATATGCCTGGCGGAAGCGCTCTATAGGTAGTCTGCCCTCGCTATCACGACGGTTGGAATCCAAATCCAATTGCCGGGTTTTTTCAGCCGTATCAACTAACGCGTTTTGGTAAGAAATATCCAACCGCGAACTCATAGAGAAAGGTCGGCCTACCTGGACGGCGTGCGACCAGTTTTCAGCGTGGCCGGTACGGATTGAATACGATGTTCCAGCCCTATAAACCGGACCCCAATTTTTTTTGTTAATGCCTTTTCGTATCATTTCAGCTTCAGAGATAGAAAAAGAAGGATGGTTAGCACCGGCTGTGTCCTGGCACTTCAGCTCTTTCAAGCCCAGCGCGACCTGCCGTTCCTCTTTTGCGCGGCCTGCGGCATAGTCAATACGGTCTTTTACTTCGGATATCTTTTCCGCTCTATAGAGGCCGGCTATCCCAGCGGCTCCCACAAGAAGAATAGCCGCCATACCTTTTATGCCTATGCCTTCGCCACGTGTCTGGCGCGGAGCGCGCTCAGCCTCAGCCCTAGAAACTCTCATAATTCACATATTTTAACAAATTATGTGTATTTTGTCAACTATTTGATGTAGTCGTGGAGTTTGCGGGCGTCTTTGTGCTTGCGCAGTTTGGCTAGAGCCTTAGCTTCGATTTGACGTATTCGCTCGCGGGTGACGGAGAATTCCTGGCCTACTTCTTCCAGCGTGTGGCTTTTGCCGTCTTCCAGGCCGAAGCGCAGTTTAAGTATTTTCTGCTCGCGTTCGGTCAGCCCCGATAGCATATCTTTTACATGTTCTTTCAGCAGGCTTCCAGTGGCGGATTCTTCCGGGCTGACAGTATCTTCATCTTCGATGAAATCACCCAGAACGCTGTCTTCTTCGTCGTCGCGCACGCTGGCGTCGAGCGAGTGGATATCCTGCTTGATTTTCATGATGTGTTCAACCTTCGCTACGTCCATTTCCATGGCTTTGGCGATTTCTTCATTCGTCGGCTCGCGGTTCAGCTCCTGCGTCAGGCGCCTTTGAGTGCGCAGAAGCTTGTTGATGGTCTCAAACATATGCACCGGTATGCGGATAACTCTCGCCTGGTCAGCGATAGCGCGCGTGATAGCCTGGCGAATCCACCAGGTAGCATAGGTTGAGAATTTGAAGCCTTTGTCCGGGTCGAACTTCTCTACCGCGCGAAGCAAGCCGGTGTTGCCTTCTTGTATCAGATCCAGCAGGTCAAGGCCGCGCCCCACATAACGTTTGGCGATAGAAACGACCAGGCGCATGTTGGCTTCCGCCATCTGGTCTTTTGCTTTCTTGTCCCCTGCTACAACCCTTTGGGCTAGAGCAAGTTCTTCGTCCGGCTTCAAGAGCGGAATCTTGCCGATTTCACGCAGGTACAAGCGCACCGAATCATCGGCGATGTCGTCCATATAAACCTTGTCGGAAAGCTCGACTTCCTCGTCTTCTTCCTCGTCATCTGCCCAATCGCCACCGGCACCGCCGCCGACGACCTTGATGTTCAGCTCGGCCAGCTCGGTATATAAACCGTCCAGCGCTTCGGCGTTTTCCTGCGTTTCAGGAATTTTCTCAAGGATGGCCTCTTGGTCTATCTTGCCGTCCTTTTTCGCCTTTTTCAGCAGTTCCTTTTTCGCTTCTTCCAATAATTGTTTCTTATCTTCCGGCATATATGTTAAATCTCCCTTGACTGTTTAAGTAATTTGTCCAGATTCCTAACTTTGGACAGTATCTTTTCGTGTAATGTTTCATCACTGCTGGTGAGCAATGCTGATAATTTTTTCTTTTGCTTGCTTACGAAATATTCTATGATTTTAGCTCTCAAGCGCGCCGCTTCGTATTGAAGCTCTAGCGTATCGACTTGGCTGTAAAGTTCCTCGAACTGTAATACTAATATCTTAACATAATTTTCCAAACTCTGCACCGTGTCGGACTGCTCATCAGCAGAGCCTTGGATAGTAATATCTTTGAGTTGTTTTTTATCAGTGATATCGAAATCAGGATTTTTCGATAGAGAGGTCAGGATTCGTTCCTGCTGTGGCGTTATCATCATATAGCCTTGCAGAAGGTTCAGGTATTTCCGGCAATCCGGCAACACCAGGCATAGGCAAAGCAACCGGTCTATCACCTTGCTGTTGCCCAAGTCTTCCTTTGTATGATTTGCCGGCGCGGTTTGCGGTTTGGCGGCTTTTAATGCAGGTTCCGCCCTGCCTCCAGAAAGTTTCTTACGAAAAGCGGACGGGTCGGTTCCGGTTACTTCCGCGGCCAGGTTCAAATAATGGTCCTGCTCGACCGGATCTTTCAGCTCGCTGATTACGCCGGCCAGCTTATCCGAGAATTTCTTTTTACCCTGCACCGTAGATAAATCGAACTTGCCTTTGTATACATCGACCAGCCAATCTACCGCATACTGCGCGTCGCTTATGGCCTTTTCCCACAGCAGGGGGTCTTTTTTGATGAGCTCGTCCGGGTCTTTGCCCTCCGGAATGGTAATGATGCTGAGGTCTACTCCTACTTTGGATGCTATGGGGATGGCCCTTTCTGCCGCATCCAGACCGGCCCTGTCCTGGTCGAAAGCCAGCCGGACATTGCCGGAAAACCGCGACAATGTTTTCAGCTGGTATTCCGTCATGGCCGTTCCGGCGCTGGCGACGACGTGTCTAAACCCGGCCTGATGCGAAGCGATGACATCCAGGTTGCCTTCGGCGATTATTGAATAATCCTTGTCCCTTATGGCCTGTTTGGCCAGATGAAGCCCGTATATATGCCTGCTTTTGTCATACAGCGGGGTCGAGGGAGTGTTTATGTATTTCGGACCGTTTTTGGAATCGTCCAGCAGACGCGCGGTGAAACCCACCGGGTTGCCTACCAGATCATGCAGGGGTACCATTATCCTGCCCCGGAACATGTCGCTCGTGCGTCCTCCGCGCTGAGTAACCAGACCGGCCAGCTTCAGCTCTTTTTCCTTATAGCCTTTTTTGAGCAGATATTCCGTCAGCGACCTTTGCGAATCCGGGCTGTACCCTAACTGGAAATCCAACATGGTCTGTTTTGAAAACCCGCGTTTGTTGCGTACGTATTCCAGTGCGTTTTTTTCTTTTACCAACTGCGCCTGGTAAAACTGCACGGCGGATTTAAGCGCATCCTGGAGCCTGGCCTTGTCTATGCCCTGCCCGCGCGAGCGCCCCTGGTACTGCTCCAGGTCTATGCCGGCTTTTCTGGCCAACAGCTCCAGAGCGCCCTTGAAATCAAGCCCTTCTACCTCTTGGACGAAGGTAAATACGTCGCCGCCGCGGTTCGAGCTGAAATCATGCCATATCTGCTTTTCCGGACTGACCATGAAGCTGGGCGTCTTTTCATTAGTAAAAGGGCTTAAGCCCTTATAGTTCCTGCCTGACCTTTTAAGGCGCACGTATTCGCTTATCACGTCCTCTATGCTCAGACGGGCCTTAACCTCGCTAACCGCATCCATAACAGATAGTATCTAGTAGCTAGCATTAAGTATCAAGCTTAAGCCGCGTTTTCTCTATCGCTTTCGCTTATGGTTTAATTAAGCTATGGCAAGGCCTTCCGACAATACGAAACACAGCTATACCTACATACCTCCGGCGGCACAAAAGGCCATGGACCAGCATTTCTCAAACCCAACCACCATGCCTGCCCACCTGCAAAAATACCAACAGGGCGGCTACATGCCCCAGCACGTACAGGCCGCCATGTCCCAACATTTGCAGAAAAACCTGCCTTCGCACATGAAAAAATACGCCGACGCGTACGTGCACCAGAACGTAGTCATGCCGAATCTGCGCGGCGGCGGAGGCGCCGGACCAGCAACTCCTCCTCCCGGAGGCGGCGGGTCTATGCGCACATTCAGCCCGTCAAACGCTCCGCATAACCCCAGGCAAAGCTTCACATCCGAAGGACAACAACCGCTGGGCCAGGCGGGCAACGCAGGCAGTCCTCCGCCCGAAGACACTTCCGGAGGCCTGAACGGCAACCCGTATGAGTTCATAATGAATCCCGAAGCTCCAAAACGCGGTTTTTATATCGGTGGCACGCCGAAACAAAAGATAATCTTCGGTTGTGTTGCCCTCATAGCGCTCATAATTATGATAGTCATTACCAACAGCTTCTTAAGCAGTGCTGACAATGCCCAAAAAGACAGGCTGTTGGCGCTGGCGCAAACCGAATCGGAAATTTCCCGCGTCGCCGAAAAAGCCAGCGAAAACATCAGCGACAAGAATCTTCTGTATCGTGCTACTACTGTCAAATTATCCGTAGATTCGACCAAGCAGGAGATTATCTCAGCGCTGGCAGTACGCGGTAAAGACAAGCTGAAAAGCAAGGATATAGGCGTGGAAGACCCGGCTAATGATGCCGTTCTTACGAAAGGCCAGCAGAACAGCCGGTTTGACCAAACCTATAGCGAATTACTACAAAAACAGCTTTCGGATTACCAAAAACAGCTGGAGGAAGCCTACGCCGGCGGCAATTCCACAGAAAAAGCTATCTTCAACGACGCCAATGAGCAGATAAAGCTTATCTTAAAAGACGCTAGCCGATAGCAGGCGAGCTTGCGCCGGTCTCGGCGACCAGATTATAGCTATGAAGAATGAGCGCCTGGATTTCTTCCCACGGTAACTGTCCGCTCAGCACCAGCGTGTTCCAGTGTTTTTTATTCAAATGATACCCGGGCATTACCGATTCGTATTTTTCGCGCAATAATTCTGATAGCTTCGGGTCGCACTTCAAGCTCAACCGGACCGGGTCGGAGCCTTCCGCAATCAACGCAAACATCTTCCAGTCCCCGTGCATCGCACCGCCCTGCTTTCCGCCAGAGCCGGAAACACTGGCTGTGCTTGCTGGGGATTCCTGTGTCATCTGCGTCCGAGACTCGCTCACCGTACCTTTTGTACGATTCGCTCGTTTCTCCTTGTTTCCTTGCACTCCCTCAACATGCACGTGACTGGTCTTTTCAGGAACAAAAACTTTATAGACTGCGACATCTTTACCGAACGGATAATCCAGCTTTGAGTTCGGCATTGAAAGTATGTATTCTTCCACCTTTTTATGGTTCATGACAATGGGCCATTATATAAGAATATTGTAATTATATTAAACATAAGCTAATTGACAAATAGTACATTTTGTGCTAAATTGTTGGCTAGAAAGGTAAAAACAAAAATAAAAACCCCATCACATGCAAACACAAGGCCAAGAAAGCAGATCACCTCTGAGTCCTCCCCCTATGGAGTCGGCGGAAGAATACAAGCGATTCCTGCAAAGCGAAGGTATGCCCGAAGAGGGTATAGCCCATGCGCTTGAAACCTTCAGTGCTTCGCGCAAAGCAAAAGGCGAAGGCGGTGTTGCAACCGCAGATTCTATGGTACCTCCTTCGGAAGAAGCCGGTTCAGACGGCGGCAGGTCTATAAAGATAAGCAGGGGCCTGAAAAGAATAAGGGAAAGAGTAGGCTCCATCGGCGAACCCGCGGAAAATGCCGGAATAATGAAGCCGGGCGAAGCTTATGATGCTACGCGGGCGGCCCAAGGCGTAGCCACACCTGGCACCGAATTATCACCCGATGCGCAGGCAAGGAGAGATAAGCTTGACGAAGAGTTAGACCGTGTAAAAGCAAAGGCTGATGATAGATATTCGCCGCGACCCGGCGACACTCCGGCGCAGGCTCCGGAACCGATTCCTCCAGCCGGAGAAAATATTCTTCCTATCCCCGGCTCTAGCCATCAAGGCCCTATAGACGCCGAACAATTACAGCGCAACCTGCCCCCGCCTCCGGCTGAGCCCATGCATTAATCCGTTTTTTTCAGCGCATCTATGTAGTATTGAAGCTCGGC
Organism: Saccharimonadales bacterium (SeqCode); assembly: GCA_035700225.1. GTDB lineage: Bacteria > Patescibacteriota > Saccharimonadia > Saccharimonadales > 2-12-FULL-41-12 > JANWLD01. The sequence goes on along the minus strand of DASSOT010000021.1, from coordinate 4,948 downwards.
TATAGAAGCCTGGATATCATCGAACGCGCGATGCACTTCCTTTTTAGCGAACCTTACGTTGTATTTCGTCTGCATAAGTATCTTAAAGCTGGAAACATCCAGCATACGGTAATGTAACAGCTTTTCCACCTCCGGCCAGTGTTTCTTTATGAAGCTTCGGTCATTGTGAATCGAGTTCCCCGCAAGTACCGCCGGTTCATCGCCGAACTGGGCTTTGATGAAACCGACCAGTTCATGCACTACGGTCCTTTCATCCCTGCCTTCTTTTTTTATCCGCTCGGTCAGACCGGACGCTTTGTGCTGTACCTTTGACCAGTCATTCATGTTCTCCAAAGCTTGGTCCGATTGCTTGATAACCGCTTCGTAGGTAGCAAGTGTTTTGAAGTCAAAGTCCGTGACCTCGCAGGCCACTTCGATAATCACGTCTTTCTCTACTTCAAGCCCGGTCATTTCCAGGTCTATCCACAGCAGTTTGCTTGCCGGCAGATTTTTGTCTATCCGCATAAACATCAATTATAACCTAGTGTTATGATTTATATATGCGCAGAAGAATCATTGTATTTATATTGCTTGTGATAATCCTTGCAGTAGGCGGATTTCTATTATTCAGTAAGGGTGGTGACTCACCGTCGGGCTCATCAAAAACACAGTCCAAGTTCAAAAACCCTTCGGGCTTGAACAAGGACGAAGTCGCAAAATACACCATCGACAACCCGGCCAGTATTTATTACATAGTCAACAAAAAAAGGGCGGTTTCCAGCACATATGTGCCTGACAACCTGGTGACATTGAACGGGGCGCAACTGCGCGCCGACACGGCCAACGCACTGAACCAGCTTATCAGCGCCGCCGGTGATGACGGAGTAAATATAAAGATACTAAGCGGTTATCGATCTTATACTTATCAGACGCAAGTTTATAACAATTACGTAAAAAAAGACGGCCGAGCCAAAGCCGACACTTATAGCGCGCGGCCGGGCCATAGCGAGCATCAGACCGGGCTGGCGGCCGACCTAGGAGGCTCATCATGCGACCTGCAAATCTGTTTCGGTGATACGCAGGCGGGACAATGGCTGGCCGAACACGCCCATGAATACGGTTTCATCATTCGCTACCCCAAAGGCAAGGAAAGGCTGACCGGCTATCAGTACGAACCATGGCACGTACGCTATATGGGCATAGACCTGGCAACGAAAATATACAAGTCCGGCAAGACTATGGAACAATTCTTCGGCGTGCCGTTCGCAACCACGTATTAGCCCGCCATCTGGTTATGATATGTGCGACTTAAATACGCTATCGCGCGTTTTAGTTGCATGTTTCAACCTGTAAACTTGGTTATAGGGTTCGTTCGGGATTAGTTTTTCGGCTTGAAGTCCAGACAGGCCGAGTTTATACAATAATGCCGGCCCGTGGGTGATGAATCATCATCAAAAAGATGGCCCAGATGACTGCCACAGTTCTTGCAGATGACTTCGGTCCGGTGCATACCAAGACTGTTATCATCAGCCAGTTCTACCCTGTCGCTAGCCACGACATCGGAAAAACTTGGCCAGCCTGCTAACCCGGCAATGGTCGAATCATATTTGGAATCGCTCTTAAACAGCTCCGTTTTGCAGGCGGCACATTTGAAAACACCGTCTCTTTTTTCGTCCAGCAGTCTGCCGGTAAAAGGTTTTTCCGTACCTTTTTCGCGCAATATGCGGTACTGCTCCGGAGTCAGCTTTTTCTTCCACTCTTCTTCGGAAAACTTCATGGCTATTTATTGGTTAATTTTTCAAGCCTGAGCGCTTTTACGCCAAAGTACACTATTAAAAGCACTGCTATGAAGCTTATTAGAACCGATATGGTCGCACCATAGGAAAATACAGCCTGCTTGTCGCCTACGCTCAACACGAAAGTCTTGTCAGCCAGGCCCCCGTGGCCTGGGAGTATCAGACCCAAAAGCGGGTTTATGAAACTTGCCACTATCTGGTCGACCAGCGCCTTTACCTGGACACCGAGAACCAGACCTATGGCCAAACCTACGACGCCTTGCTTGCGGATAAAGTCTGAAAAATCCTCCACCTGATTCTTGGCCTTTACATTCACCTTCTTGGCTCGCGCGCGGGCTTTAGCCCTCGCCTGCGCCGCCTTTTCAGCTCTGCGTTTTTTTGCTGATTCTTCTTTTGATATTTTGTCTTCCGGCATTTGTTCTAGCTCCTTTATCGCCCCACCGATTACTGCTTATTATATATAAATTTAAGAATATCATCAGGCTTTTTGGCTATATGATCCGGCCCGGCTTTTTTGATACCGGCCTCACTTTGAAGCCCCCAGATCACACCGATGGTGTTGACCCGGGCTTTTTTGCCCGCTTCCATGTCGCGGATTTCGTCGCCTATCATCCAGGAAAGCTTTCTCTCATATCCCAGCTTCAGCAGCTTTTTGATGGCTTTGTCCTTGCCGAACAACGGAGAGCCGTGCATTATCGTCACTTTGGCTTTAAGTTTGTTGTTCTTCAAAATCTTTCGCACGGTTTCCCGCTCGTTGGAGCTGAGTATATAAACGTCCCTATCCTCGGCCAGCCTGTCGAGTACCTCAGGCATCCCTCTGAACAGCTTTATCTCGCCGGCATGTTTTTTGTATTCCGCCCGGCCCAGACGCAGAAGTTTCGGCACCTGCCAAAGTTTGATGCCGGCCCAATGCATGATTTCCCGCGGGCTTCCTTTTTTCAGCCGGTAATATTCTCTCTTCGTAAGTTTCGGCCAACCATGCCGGTCCGCTAAAGGCTCGTATATCCTAAGCATTACTTCCTCAGCGTCGGCAATGGTGCCGTCAAAGTCCAAAACCACGACGCCTTTTTTATCCATAGCTACATCTTCTCCGGAGTCGTTATCCCCAATATATCGAGTCCGCTTCCTAATACCTGCGCGTAAGCACCTACAAGCCTGATGCGAATATCCGAACGTGCGTCGCCGATGACACGGTTCTTTTCGTAAAAACGGTTGAATACCTGGGCCAGCTCGTAGAGATACGTGCAGATATGGTGCGGCGAAAGCTCTTCCAAAGCAGTCGCAAACACTTCCGGATAAATACTTATCTTACGGGCAAGGGAGCGTTCTTCGCCGTTAAGCTCATCCGCGGAAGATTCGCTGGCTTTGCCGGCTTTTTGCAGGATGCTCTTCGCCCTGACCAGCGCGTACTGCAGGTATGGGCCGCTGTTACCTTCTATGCTCACGGATTCTTTGGCATCGAATATCACGTCCCCGCCGAGGCCGGATTTAAGGAAAGAATATTTGATGGCTCCCAGCACGATATCCGGCGTGGTCGAGGGGTTGATTTTTTTGGATGATTCCTCCGCCAAGTCTATGATGTCGACCGCTTTGAGTACATTGCCCTTCCTACTGCTCATCTTTTGAGCGCCCGGCAGTTTTACCAGCCCATGGGTCAGATGAGCGGTCTTTTCGACCAGCTCCGGGGCAAATTTTTCTATGCTCTTTAGGACCACCTGCATATATTGGCTTATCTCATTGGCTGTTATCACTACGGATTTATCAAATGCATAATCCTTCTGTTTTTGAAGTATCAGGCCTACTTCTTTCGCTTCGTAGGTCGGCAGGCCCTCGCGGGTTACGAACACGCGGGTGTGCAAACCTTCTTTTTCTCCCTCGTACACGATGGCGCCATCCGATTCGCTGTAGATGCCTGGCGTGTTTTCTTTGACCGTGCTCAAACCCAACTCCGCCACCGTGCTTTCCGGATAATATTTTTCAAAGCTTATGCCGATGCGGGCATAAAAATCGTCAAAATATTCATAGCTCCAAGAACGTGTCGTCCAATAAATCTTTCCCAGCGGTGAATCTTTATCTTTTTTCTCAACCAGTTTGTAAATCTTTTTGTTGAGAACGGCCATTTCTTCTTTAGCCTGCGGATTGTCCTCATACGCGTCATTGCCGGACACATAGCACTCAGCCAGCCAGTCGGCGCGCCCGTCCTTTTTGATACCGTCCAGTCCGCCCGGCTTTTCCCCGCCAAGTTTTTCCAATATCGCCCACATGGTCTTCGCTACGTGCAAACCCACGTCGCCGCCGTAATTTACCCTGTGGACCTTAGCGCCGGCAGACTCCAGGATGTTTGAGATAGAGTCGCCGACCACGGATGTGTAAAGATGCCCGGCATGCAAAACTTTGAACGGGTTCGGGTCGGAATATTCGGTAACGATGCTTCGAGAAGCCAGGGTCTTTTCCAGCTTGTGCGCAGTCATCGAAGATGTGAACAGAACGGAATCCTGCAAGGTTATGTTGATAAATCCCGGTCCGGCTACGGAAACGTCTTTGAAGTTTTCATCGGCGCTTAATTCCTCGGCAATCTGCCCAGCGATTTCCCGCGGGTTACTGCCAAGTTCGCCGGCAAGTTTCAGCGCGCAGTTGGTAGAAAAATCTCCGAACTGCTCATCCGGGCGGAAAACCTGGGCCGAAACGTCCTTGCCGAACAGCTTTTTGCAGGCACTGCTTATCCGGTTTTGCAACTCCTTGTCCATTAGTGTCAAGTATATCAGCCTTCCCCGGCAATACTCACAATAATATTACAGCCTGTTGGCGGCGCTATCGTATGTCTGGCGCCGACTACGTTCGCGCCGTTATCCAGAAAGGCGCTCAGACTATCCGGGTGGACATATGCGTAATACCCATCTATGCCCGGCAGAGTTTCCGAGCTTGTTTTTATCAGCTCCCCCACAAGGGCAGAGGCCAGACCGTTACCGCGGTAATCTTCTCCTACTGCCAACGCCCCGATCTTGGCAAAGCTTCTTTGTTCAATCTGCTGAATCTCGGTTATGGCAATATGGCCGGCAAACCTGGAACTATATTCTTTTTGAAATTTATTCTTTTCTTGAGCAAAAGCTAAAAGACCCAAAGGATGTCTTAACAGTTGCGAAAAGCTGTACGCCCTCATAGTCCGCCACTCT
>DASSOT010000020.1:0-3715 GCA_035700225.1 Saccharimonadales bacterium (SeqCode) | reverse complement strand
CCAGTCTATCTTGGACTCCGCGGGGGGCGTAGGTATGATGGAATCCGCCTGGTACTCTATAGTTTTGCCGAGTTCCGCAGGAGCTAAGCGCTCAATATCTACCACAGTAGTAAATACTCTGGATGACGGCAACCCCACAGCTACATTCTTAGTCCTGATACCGCTTTTAGCCAGCAACTGCCTGATGACTTGTGCCACCTTCTGCTGATCCGCCTTCGAGTCGCTGGCAGATATGTTCTGCTCAACCGGTTCGGCGCCGTATCTGAGTAATTGCTTGTTGTTAGGGCTGTTAGTCAGCTGAACGACACGTATACCCTTGGTACCGATGTCCAGGCCAAAAAACTCATTTACCCCACTCAGTAAGCTCATTTTTGTCCTTCTTTAACCTGTTCCTTTTTGTATTATTAGCATGCTTTCTTACTTTTTTCTAAAGTATAGCACAAGCGTAATAGAAGCCAAGCCTTAAAGTACGGGCGGTAGTGTCGTTATGTACTGATACGGGTCACTCGTGGTATTTTCCTCGAAGACAGGAGTGAATAAGTATATTTCCGGACTGAAGTTAAATACTTCGGCGGCTTTTGTTCCGCCGGGGCAGTCTACAGTAGGTGTTACGTATTCTCCCCTGCACGAGTTGCGTAGCGAGTTAGCCACGCGCAGAAGCTTTACGTCCTTAGCGGCAAAAGCGCCGTTTACAACCAGCTGTTTCTTGTCATTTCCGCCACAGTTATCGTACAGGTCATTTTTGTCATACAGGCTAGCAGTATTAGGAGAAAATAGTGATACCTGCGCACACGTATATATGGTTCCTCTGGTACCATCATCTTTTGGCTGAGCGACATATAATCCGTCCAGATTATAGACGTTGTTGTCTATGTAAATGTTGCCTTTGGCGATTATGGCCAGGTATTTGCCAGCCGGATAGCTGATATCACCTCTTATATAAACATCTCCTTTTACGAACAATGCCGCTTGTTTGCCAAATACACCACCGTTTATGGTAATGTCGCCATCCGTATATGACTGTTTATTATCATCCAGCGCATTTACGTTTATGCTGGCGGCTGTCACGTGGGTTGCATCGCTCTTTTTGAGCGTGGAGTAGAAATCTTCGGAGCAAATGCCTTGCCCTGCATAAAAACCGCCGTCTTTAGGCTGGTCTGAACCCAAACTACCGCTAGTTGTGCCGGCTTCGTTGGAAAAACTAAGCCTGTGCGGGTAACCGGAGTCTCTGGCTGTAGCACTGCCGAAGCCGGATATCTGGTCTAGTGCCAGAGCGGCGAACTGGGCGCCGGAACCGCTTCTGCCCCCTATGGTTGACCTGTAAGTTCTTATTGTCTGGCCTCCCGAAGGACTGCAGGTATCTCCATCTTTGAAAGCTCCTCCGGCAATCGCATCTGCTCCATATATATGGACATACGGCCTATCGAATACATATGCTCTGTCGCTTCTACAGTCGCCAGCTGTTTCGGAAAATAGATTACCAGGATTGTTCGCTGGCGGACCTACCCAGCCGCTTAACTGACTCACACAGAACGGGTCCAGCGAGTACTTATCTCCAGCAGAGTTGGGCGGATCCGAAGCCGATCTCGTGTATGTATAATCATATAAGTGAGAGGTTCCTTTACGTCCCCCGTTTGAATTCAAAGGTATTTGTCCGCCGCTTGGATACAGCGTACGCTTCGACGTAGCTCCATAATCTACATATACCGTACCGACGCCGCTAGGCAGTATTGTCGGGGTTGCATACCCGTCAAATTTTACCGTTTGCGGGTCTTCTGCGGTCGGACTAAGGGTCACGCTCGTTGATGGATTTAAGCTAAAGTAGCCGAAGACCTTGAAGCTCGTATGACAACTGGCAAGCTCCCAGTCTCCACCTTGGAATCCACCGCTACCGTTAAAGTTGTACCAAACTTTGGCATCAATACCGTAGTTATTTACCGAAAGTGCGCCGGCATTCAGGGGGAAATTGAACGTACGCTGATTGTTATTATTTGTCGTGTCTTTCGGTATTGGTCCCGGTAGTTGGGAAAACCCGATTCCGCCTGGCGCGGATGTACTGGCAAAGATAAGACCCGCTCCGTCAATTCCGCTATACAAGACATTCGGCGATTCACCATACATGCCCGCATTATTGGATATCGTCGCCTTAACTGCAAAATTACTGTTCTGTTTAACGCCGTCCGAATATCCCGACACATTGCCCAGTATTTCCAAAGAGCAAGAAACGTTATAACAATAATATCTGTTCGTGACAGGATAGCCAGCCTCGTCAACCCAATCGCCGGCGGCGTTTTTCTTCTTTCTTGTTTTGGTCACATCTATGTATTGGCCTTTCGGTTTAAAATGCCACGTATGCTCTTTTTCCTGGTATATGACGGCATAATCTCCGGAGGCCGTCGTACCATAACCATCGCCACTATCGCCGTTAGGAACTAATACATTCCCCCTGGCATCAACGACTCTTACATATCCGCGTTCCGCGGTTCCCGTTTTCATATATACGTTTTCACAGATAGCGCTGTCATCGCCGAGGTTTGGCGGATTGGGGTGCCAGATCAAATCGATCCTCCTGGTCTCACCATTCACCATTGTGAACTTCGGCATCGGCCCATTGTCCAGATTATTTCTGACCGTGGAACCGTCAAGCCTTATCTCCCAGTGCCCGCCATTTTGACCAATCGCGCCTCCAGGCGTAGTCACGTGGGAAATCCAAAACCTGGTTGAATCCTGGTTGCCGGTCTTCACATTAGGGTCGGAGCAGTCAAGCACCCATCTATTGCCCTGTGACGTGTTATTGCCATGGCCTAATACGCTCCAGCCATTGCAATATACGGTGCCACTAGACCCGCCATATATAGGCTCTTCCGTACTGAACCAATGGTCGCTATCACGGCCGCCGCCCGGTATAGGTTCGTTTAGTATTTTTGCATTGTAATCGTTTACTCCTGCAGGTACATCATAATTGTCTTTAGGGTTGGGTAGTTCTGAGTGTAGCTCATAAGAAACCGAGGTATCGATATCTTGCCCGGTAGCGCCATTAATCGCATGTACTTTCAAACCGGCGTATCCGTGTAGATTCGCACCATAGTTAACTCCCCACCAATCACTCGGGGCCCAAGAGCTACAATCCGATGCGGCCTGCACCTTGTTGCCTGATAGAAAAATACCGGCCAAACCTATTACGAGAGTTAGGAGAGCCAGCCGGAATGCATGCTTAAACATATATCTTATACCCCAGCCTTTTTTGTGATTGTTCCAGATAATCTTTAAAATCCATGCCGCTATAGCTACCGGATGTTTCGTCCATCCTGACAACTAAAAAGTATGATTCTACCGTAGTTCGGGCATCGGTAGAATTTGCCACCCTGACCACAAAAGGCTTGGTAGTTTCGCCAGCTTTCAAATCATTTATTTTCTGCCGTATGGACGATGCCCACAAAGTTCCGTTCAAGTCTTTGGTCGTATCAAAAGAACCTGAATGAGGAAGAGACTGGTAAACATTCTTTCCAAGTACCGGGTCGTTATTTTCTATTTGTATCGCCTGCTCGAACGTAATTTCCCCTGAATTTATCTGGTTATAAAGCTGGTTTATCAAGTCTTTCGCATATTTTTTATCCTTAGCAATAGCTTTCGGATTACCAAATTTTGAACTCCCTCCGTCATCTTCGGGCAAGGATTGTTCAAACTTAATATAGCGGCTGAAATTAGTTATAAG
>DASSOT010000019.1:0-11850 GCA_035700225.1 Saccharimonadales bacterium (SeqCode) | reverse complement strand
CTGGCTTTGCTGTCAGAGGCATGGATAAGGTTCCTGCCCGTACCTATGGACATATCGCCACGGATAGTCCCGGCGTCTGCCTCGCGAGGGTTGGTAGCGCCGACGATAACCCTTACGGAGTTCACGCACTCATAGCCCTCCCACGCCATAACGACCACCGGGGAACTTTTCATGAACGCTTCAAGTCCCGTATAAAAATCTTTTTCCAGGTGCTCTTTATAGTGTTCCTGCAAAAGTTCGCTGGACAGGCTTAACATTTTGATACCTATAAGTTTCAGGCCTTTCAGCTCCAGTCTGCGGATGATTTCTCCTACAAGTCCGCGTTGAACGGCGTCGGGTTTGGCGATAATCAGTGTTTTTTCCAAACTAATTTTTCCTTGTTTAGCTTATTGAACAATTATAACAGATATGGATTGCCAATATAGGATACAATGTAAGCGGTAATGCTAGGTAAGATCAAACATGAAATTCAGCAATCTAAAAACAGACTTTCTTGAATACCTGGAAATAGAACAGAACCGTTCCCAGAAGACGATAGCTAATTATGACCATTATCTGACCAGGTTGATTGATTTTGCCGGAGACATAAGTGTTTCCGATATAAATCCCGAGCTCGTAAGGAAGTGGCGGCTTTGGCTGAACAGGCTAGGAACAAACACGTCAGATGAACTGCAAAAAACGACCCAGAACTACCACCTGATAGCACTTAGAAGTTTTTTGAAGTTCTGCGCCAAGCGGGGTTTTGAAGCCTTGCCCGCGGACAAAATAGAACTGGCAAGGACCAAAAGGACACAGGTAACTTTCTTGAATGAGGAGGAGATGCAAAGGCTTTTGGATGAACCTGACATATCCGCCGAGGGCGGTCTTAGGGACAGGGCTATTTTGGAACTGCTATATTCCAGCGGATTGCGCGTATCGGAGCTTGTCGGGCTGAACCGGGACCATGTGAACCTGAAGCGCCGGGAATTCATGGTGAGAGGCAAAGGTCAGAAAGACCGGCCTATATTCATAAGTGAAACCGCCGCCGATTGGCTGGAAAAGTACCTGGACAAACGTTCGGATAATTCCTCGCCTCTGTTCATCCGCGTCGGCGGACGAAAAAAAGTCGACCAGTCTGGGAATCATCTGCGCCTGACCGCCAGAAGCGTGCAGAGAATGGTAGCAAGATATGCCAGACTGGCAGGTATCACGAAACACGTAAGCCCGCATACGCTCAGGCACAGCTTCGCTACGGACCTGCTGATGAACGGGGCAGATATCCGCTCAGTTCAAGCCATGCTTGGGCATAGCAATATATCTACTACTCAGATATATACGCACATTACTGATCCACACCTAAGAAACGTGCATGAAAAGTTCCACCGGCGCAGAGCCGATGCCTAAGAGTGGTCTGATTAACAACCGTCGGAGCTGGGAACGCTATCGGGGTTATGGGGAATAATCTGGAGCAATTTGCAGATACCGGCGCCGTTGGCATTCAGAGAAAACTCCGGATATACGCCGTTACTGTATTGATTCAAAGACACCCTTACCTGTATGCGCTTCAGTACATCGCTTGCCTTGCCTGTTGAATCTATCATCATCTGGGCGTTCTTAAACTCAATCTTCTCGCCTGACGGAGTATTAACCCCCTCGATACGAACTTCATTGACGTTATAAACCGACCGCATATGCAACATAAGCCGAGTACGGCTGATTCCGTCAATCTTGAGTTTACATTCGCCGTTTATACCTGAGGTACAATCCCCTTGCCAGCTTACGCCCTGGTTAGCAACTCCCAGTCCGTTTACGTAATGTTTTGTCGATGAGCCACCGGTACCGGGCGATACGAAGGCCACGAAGTCATTGTTTATCAAAGCCGTCCTGTTGATGTCACTGGTGTCTATAAGCTCAATCCTGAGAACGCCGGCATCACAGTCGGTTATCTCTTTGGGGTAACCGGAGCTGAAAAGAGCGTTACAGTTGGAAAAGTCATAGTTGGCATCATTAGGCCGCTTCCAGGTAAAGGTCAGGCTGTCGATAGCATTTCCTGAATCATCCTGCAGGGGCATAACCACTGAATCGCTGGTGCCCACATTTGAAAATACCAGTGATTCGGGCGTGGTGTCATAAAGTACGCAGGAATAGTGATTAACATTTGATCCGACCCTGCTTAGATACCCGGGGAACTGGTTCCCTGCCGTTGCCCCCGTTTCAGACCCGTCGCACATCTTCTTTTCAGTAGGTGCCGGGTTCACCGCGTCATGAGCATGCTGAGTAAAATAATCTCTGGCATCGTTTATGCCCGACTCGGCCGCATAGAAGGCCTGGCTACTGAGCTGTCTTTCTAACGACTGCTCCTGTTCTCTATTAGCATTTTTTGTCATGGCTAATACTATCAATGACAGAAGGGTCATTATGAGAATAACAATCACCATAGAGGCCATTCCGCTTTGATTTTTGATGATTGTTATTTTTTTGTGCATTGAAAAGTTTACACTTATGGTTATTTTACACGACTGGTTACAGTGGTTTCAAGGCCGGATGCCGCACAGAACTGATTCCCGGCTATGTTGAATCTGCACCGAGCCGTAGCTATGTCTTCGTCGGTTGGATTATAACAAAGGCCGTCTACTATCGAACCGTGGCATTGGGTAATAGAAATCAAGTCGTCGTCACCGTATAAAAGCCGGATTTTAACCTGAAATGGATCGCTGTCGGAAACTTCAAACTGCAACAGGCGCATGTTTTCGCCTAGAAGCTCTGTGCCATCCGTCCAATTGCCCGAACTATCGCATGTAGTTTCTGAAGGCCGTTTGTCCCTATACAAGGCATGGAAGTCTGCCGGATGAGACGGATCGGTAACCTGCTGTACTTTCTGGTTGAGAATATATCTGTAGCGATCTGAGCCGAAACACCTTGTCTTTACAGTGGCAGGAGTTCCGTCCAGATTAGTAAGCTGTTTTGAAACCGTATCAGCCAACGAAAATTGCAATGATTTTGATATATCGTCTGCCACCGAACGAGCCGTTTCTTGAACTTTGGTTGACGTCAGACTTTTATAATAGTCCCTACCGATAGCAATTATACCCACGGAGGCAATGAGCAGGACCACGCTGAATACGGTCGTAGCAATCAACAGTTCAATTATCGTAAACCCTTTTTGCGACCTCAGCCTCATGCTAGTTACCCCTCAACAACACTGAGTTAATTCCGAAGTTCGCATCATAAACCCCGGGGTTATATGAATCATTCTGCCATTCCAGTGTAATCACAGGGTTATCACTGGTGATATTAAGATTGCTTACGACATAGTCATGCAAATGTCTGCTTATCTGGCTGTTTTCTATGGGCAAATAAACCGTCCTGGAACCGCCCGGGTAACTTACCTTGACTTTGTATGAATAACTGGGAGGAGCAGGAAGATTGCCGTAATTGCCGTTAAAATAACTTATCCCGAAATTATAGTTTCCAGCAACCAGCCCGTTAAATTTGTATGTTGTTCTGAAAGGATTGCCCCCGGCCGTATCGCTCGATAACGAATAAACCGAGGATCTATATAGCGAGTCGCTTAATATGCAGTAACCTGGATTACCCGCTATCTGGCAGGAGGTATAGTCCTTGCCCGCTATCGCTTTGGTTGGTTTTTGCGGGTTGGGGTCTAACTCCTGCTTTATCTTTATGCTGTTTATTTGCAGGTTGGCATCCCCTCCTACCCAAGCATCATTAAACCAAACTAATCTGATGGTCGAAGGGTTTGCTTGGTACAGATTTATGTCGTTTGAGGCGCATGGCCCGCCTGTAGGAAGTGATATGACTTGAGTTGGGCCATGGCCCACCGTAACCTTTAATTGATAGGAGCTGTAGCCCGGGGGCGGACTGGCGCCGTAATTCTGGTAGCATATGGTCAGCGTTGCCGTACCCGCCTGGAAGCCTGAAGAAACTCCGCCATAAAGAACATTGAAATTACGCCAAGCGTGCATCGTACTGCCACTTACGGCACAGCCATCGGCCCCGTCGCCGAAAGGCAGATACATCGTGGTATCCGGCGAACAGTAGCTATATGCACTTCCGCCCACCGGCCCCCAGGTATGATAAACGGGCGGCGGTGGCGGCGGTGGCGGGTCGGTTTCACTACTGTCATTATAGCCGGTGCAACCGGGGTCAGCCGGGTAATCCGCCAAAGTATCTTCAGGGTCATTATTATCAATTCCGTCATCACATTCCGGCAGAAGTCCTATGGGTTCTAGAGCTGTAACCGGTAACTTATATGAGATAGCCAAGGCCTGTTGCGGTGCTGAAGTAAGCGAACTCCAAGTAGTATTGACCGTATAGGTGCGTGTGGCACTGGCATAGGTTATTCGAACCCTGTATCTCCCCACCCCGTTGTCCTTAGTCCCTTTGTTGCAGTTACTTGTAGCTGTAGTAGGTTGCGGCGGGTTAGCGTCGTCAAAACATTTGTAGCCTGATGCATTCCAATCCGTGTCCGGGGTCAGATAATCACGAAGAAGCTCAAGTTGCTGTTCGCTTATCTTCTGCGCTTCGGCCCTTTCCTGCGACTGTTGGACGTATTGAGTGTCACGGTTGGCTAAAGCATAAGATACGCTTAGTATCAGCCCCAATACAGCTATAGAAATCAGGACTTCGACTATGGTATCCCCTTTGTTGTTTTTGAATATTTGTTTTAACTGCATGGCTTATCTATATATGTATTAACTATAATCTGGCTTTCGCCGGGAGCCAACTCTACTATGGCAGTTCTCCCGCCGACACCACCTTCTTTGAGGCAAATGTCTATTCCGTCTTTCGCAAGTTCGACAGGATCTACTCCAAAACTTCCTCCTAGAAAGAATTGAATCCTTAGGAAGAAAAGGCTTTTATTTTCATTCAAACTTCCCTGGATGGCGGCCAGGCTGGTTCTGGCGTTCAAGCCGGTGCCAATGCTTCCTGAACCGGATGTCGAAACCATAGCCAACCCCGCCAACGGCGTGCCGCTTTTGGTCTTTACGCTTGATATTTGCACCTCGGAAGTCAGAGTCTTTCGGTCTGAAAGATTATTAAGTCCGACAGGTTTTGCATCCTTTATGTTCGCTACGGGGTCCGTGCCACCACCGATCAGCCTTCGGCCGATAAGCGTATAAATATCCACAGCAGAGCTATCGGTGCCTTGCGGTGCGAACTGTATGGCCTTTCCTACGAATATACAGTCCGTATTCTTACCCTGCTCCACATTTGTAGCCGAATTGGTTGTAATAGTCGGAGAGCCTCCGCTGGCATTAGCACTACACTTAAAGCCATTATTTGAAGGATAGACGCCCGTTTCCACATCATTCAAAACGTCTTGTACATCCTGAGTGAAATTGTTAACGCTATCCGTGAACTGCGTACGCCTGTTTTGCTGACTGAAACCTACCACTGTGGCGGCAAACAATAGACTACTCACGGTCAATACTATTATCACCTCTATTATCGTATAACCGCCAGCCCTGCGGCCAAGCCTATTCATAAGGAGAATTATAGCATAAGAACTATCTGTTAATAACCGGTTATGAACAGATTGGTGTACCAATCAATCAACGAAGCACCGAACAACTGCACGATTATAGCTGAAGCTATTAAAAAAGGGCCGAACGGAATTTTCGATTTTGGCCCTACCTTTTTTGCCAGCATCTGCGGTACTGAATAAACCGTACCCATGAGAGATGCTAGAAAAAGCATTAGAAAAGCAGGTGCAATCCCGCCTATGAGAGCCCCCAGCAAAAACCCGAGCTTTACATCGCCTCCGCCTATCCAAGCGCCTTTTGAAACCTGAAAGAGCGCATAGAAGATACCGCCGCCAACCGCCGCACCGGTGGTTGTAGAAATTAGCAAATCGTAGTTAGTAGTTAGGATAAAACGTATTACAACAGCCGCTATGGCTAAAGTCAGGAGGGGGAAAATAATTTTGTTTGGCAGGATGAGGTATTTTATATCGTATATGGTTAATGCAATGAAGCCGGACAAGAAAATCAGCCAGAAAGCGAAATATAATATGCTCTCAATTGATATAAGTTCATACGGCCAAAAGACGTATAAAAAAACAAATAATACGGCTGTCATGGCCTCAACAAGCGGATACTGGGAAGAAATGGGCTTATCGCAATATCTGCACTTACCGTGAAGTGCAAGCCAGCTAAAGACCGGCACCAGGTCTTTTACCGACAATACATGTTTGCAATGCGGACACATTGAACGACCGCGCGCTATAGAGTAACTACTGTCCTTGTTAGCCCTTGTCTTTTTTTGCGCCTGCATGTGTAAACGCCAGACCAGCGCATTTATAAAACTGCCGATGCATAGGCCAAGTAAAATTAAGCCAGCGATTACCATTAGAGCTATCTTAGCATAAAAGGAAAACAGGGCTTAGTGGCCCTGTTTTGATGTCTAATAGACTTTTTAGGAATCCTGGCAAGTAGGGGTCGGATCGCCGGCGGTTTCTATCTGGTATAGGACTGCAATCTGTCTTGCACTACCATCTGTTGCATCACTACCGTCACACTTAGCACCTTCGACAATTATTACTCTGTCGTCAGCCGCGTCGGTTCCGATGGTAGATGAAGTATTGGTAGTAATGGTTATATTTCCCTGTGAGGTTCCGCTATCGGCGTAATACCCGGGTTTGGCCGCGGCTATTATTGCGTCAACATCGCCTGTTCCTGGCAATGAACCGCTATGGTTGGATGTCCATTCGTTGACCGCCCCCAGAAGAGCGCTTACATCGTTCTTGCGTTGTGTGTTACGGCTATTCCTCTGTAGCGCCGGCACTGCTAAGAAGACTATCAACATGATAAGCCCGGCAATGGCCAATACTATCAGGACCTCGATGATGGTGAAGCCCTTCTGTTGTTTTTGGATTTTTTTCATATTCCTCACCCTTTTGTTCGTTATTACTTCTTATGCTTTGAATATTACTTTATGCTTATGCTAAATGCAAGTTTAATGGATTATGCTTTTACCTGCCAAACCGTATATCGGCAACAACACCGCCGCTACTATTATAAAAGCTACTATGCCCAGCAAGACCATCAGAACCGGTTCGATTATAGTGGAAATTGCCTTTATCTCGTTGTCCACCTCTTTTTCAAAGTAATCGGCAGTTTTTGCCAGCATGTCTTCCAGCGAGCCCGATTCTTCGCCGATTCGAAGCATATTAGGCACCAGTGGCAGAAAGTTCGGATCGCCGTTAAGAGCATCAGCCAAAGACTTGCCCCCTTTTACTTTCTCGGAGGCCTTTTTGACAGACCTCTCTATGTGTACGTTATTTATGGCTTTGCCTACTACCTCAAGCATTTTTATTAGCGGTATGCCGCTGGCAACCAAAGTAGTGCCCGTACGGGCAAAACGCGCCATGTATACCTTCATGAACAACGGTCCTATGGGCCATATCGTCATTTTCAGCCGGTCAATCACTTCCTTGCCAGGTCCAGTGCGGGCATAGCGGCTGGTAGCTACGACAGCAAAGATTATGAAAAGTATTACGGCCCACCAGAAATGAGTAATGAAGTGCGATATCGCCAAGAGAATCCTGGTAATGAGCGGTAATGTCGCGCCTGGAATATCCTTATAAATCACCTCTACCTGGGGCATGACCTTGACAATCATGAAGGTAACCACGACTACCATGACCAGGATAACTATCGCCGGATAAGCCAGCGCGCCGCGTATCTTACTTATTATCTCCGCGTCTTTCTCCTGCTGGTTAGCGATACGCTCCAGAGCTTTGTCGAGCGTACCGGAAATTTCGCCAGCAGATATCATGCTTATGTAAACGTCGTTAAATACCGTAGGGTGCGCCGCCAAAGCTTCGGAAAAGGCCTTGCCGCCCTCTATATCGGTTATTATCTTCTTAATTACTACTTTGAAAGCTTTGTTCTCGGTCTGCTCTACTACGTTCCTAAGGCTTTGTACCAATGGCAAACCGGCGTTTATAAGGGTGGACATCTGGCGGGAAAAAACTACCTTGTCCTTGGTTTTTATGCGGTTGCGAAAACGGGAAAGCGGATTTCCTGAATCGTCGTCCAGTACCTTGATAGAAAGGGGCGCCAAGCCTTCTTTTTGAATCAGTTTTGAAGCGGCCGCTTCATTATCGGCCTGGACCTGTGCTTTTACTTTCTGTCCGGTAGATGGATCGCGCGCAGTATACTCAAATGTCAGCATTATCTAGCCTCTCATAAGCCTGTCTAGCTCTTCCAGGTCAACAGCAAAATTACGTGCTTCGTCATAAGTTATCGTGCCTGAGTGAATTAAATTCACCAGTGTCTTATCCATAGACTGCATTCCGTGTTCTCCGCCGGTCTGGATTACAGCGTCCAGCTGATGGCTTTTGCCCTCCCTTACGATGTTTCGGACGGCAGGAGTGGCAATGAGAATCTCGGCGGCGGCAATCCTCCCGCCGCCTATGGTCGGTATAAGCCTCTGCGAGCATATTGCCATGAGTATGTTGGAAAGCTGAGCCCTTATCTGGGGTTGCTGGTGCGGCGGAAAGACATCTATCATCCTGTCGATGCTTTGGGCCGCGCTGTTAGTGTGCAGGGTGGCAAAAACCAAGTGGCCGGTCTCGGCAATGGTTATGGCGGCGGCTATAGTTTCAAGGTCGCGCATCTCTCCTATCAGCACAACGTCCGGGTCTTCGCGCAGACTGCTTCTGAGAGCCGCTGAAAATGAGTATGTGTCGTAATGAACTTCCCTTTGCACAATTACGGATTTTTTGCTCTTGTGAGTGTACTCTATAGGGTCTTCTATGGTTACTATGTGCGCCGGCCTTTCCTGGTTTATCTGGTCGACCAAAGCGGCCAGAGTGGTCGATTTACCCGAGCCGGTGGGTCCGGTAACCAATACGAGTCCCCTAGGGTATTCAGCGAATTTATTTACTGTCTTGGGCAAGCCTAGTTGCTGGATGGAGCGGATTTCATTCGGTATGAGCCTAAGAGCGGCGGCCAGATTGCCGCGTTCATGAAAGGCGTTTACCCTGAATCTGCCCAAGTCCCCGAAAGCAAAGCTGAAGTCAAATTCCTTATCTTTTAGAAGTATTTGTTTTTGCTCGTCGTCTAAGATTGCAAAGATAAGGGTTTCAACCGATTCTTCGGTCAATACGGGAGCACCGGTAACCGCTATAAGACCGCCGTCAATCCTGAGCATGGGCGGAAGCCCTACCTGTATATGCAAGTCTGAAGCGTTTTTCTTTATTACGTCTTCCAGCAGTGTTTCTATCCTAAGTTGCTGTTGTTGGCTCATTTTTTCTCCTGCTTAGTGGTACCCTTAAGAATTATCCTCTGCCGCTACGCGGTTTACCTCGGCAATTGAAGTATAGCCGGAGAGAGCTTTAAGGTATCCGTCCTCGCGCATATTTACCATACCCTGGGCTATCGCCGCTTTTTGTATTTCACTGCTTGTTGCGTGTTGCAGGATTAACTGCTGTATCGCTTCGTCTACCTGGAACACTTCGTATAACCCCATACGACCTTTATACCCCCCTGGTGTTTCTGGGCTATCTTTACCCTTGAACAAAGTATAACCGTTTTGGTTGGCCAGTGGCAAGTCCGGGAAACCTAAATCCTGGCTCGCCGCTTTCATCGATGCCTGGTCTTTCGGCAACAACCTACCTACGCTCTTTTTGATGGCTTCCGTCTCAGTCATGTCGGACTGGTATTTTTCTTTGTTGTCAGCCAGCCTTCTGACCAGTCTTTGCCCGATGACCGTATGCACGGTGGAGGCTATCAGGAAAGGTTCTATGCCCATATCCAACAGCCTGGGCAATATCCCGGCGGCTGAATTAGTGTGCAAGGTGCTGAACACCAAGTGGCCGGTCAGGGCGGCCTGGACCGCCAGTGTAGCCGTTTCTTTGTCGCGTATTTCACCGACCATCACCACGTCCGGGTCTTGTCTTAATATGGAGCGCAGTCCTGAAGCGAAGGTCAGGCCTACCTCTGAATTGACCTGAATCTGGTTGATTCCTTCCATCTTATACTCAACCGGGTCTTCCAACGTAACGATATTTATACTGTCGTTTTTTATCTCCTGGATGAGTGCATATAACGAGGTGGATTTACCCGAACCGGTGGGCCCCGAGGTAAGTATCATTCCGTTCGGCCTTTGGATACTGCTTCTGATAGTCCTGAGCGCCCGGCCATGGTACCCCATGTCCTCCAGCTTCAAGCTGGTTCCGGTCTTATCCAGAAGCCGGATTACCACCTGTTCGCCCCACACGACCGGCGATATGGCAATACGCAGATCTATAGCGGTATTTTGATCTATAGCCACTGTAAATCCGCCGTCCTGCGGAATCCTATGTTCGTCAATCTTAAGGTTGCTTAATATCTTTATGCGGGAAATCAGAGGGGGCTCCGTAGACTTCGGTAACTTCATGATTTCGCGCAATACACCGTCTATGCGGCATCTAATCTTGAGCTCCTTTTCAAGGGGTTCTATATGTATATCGCTCGCGCGATGCTTGGCCGCATATTCCAAAATGGTGGAAAGCGCCTTGCTGATAGGAGAGTCCTGTACAATGGTCTTTATCTTTTTATTATTGTTTTTCTCCTTATCTTCCGCCTGTTCCGCCTGCTGAGCCTCTATGGAGTCGCTCATCGTCTTGGTAACGTCAGCTTCCACGTCATCAGCATATTGGCTAAGAACCTGTCGGATACCTTCCTCGGAAGCAGTGTAGACCTTCAAAGGTCTGTTTATCCTTTTGGCAAGGTAATCTACGGCCTGAATGTTGTCCGCATCGAGCATGGCCACCACCAGACGGCCTTTAATCTGCCCCAGGGGAACCGCCATGTATCGCTCAGCTATTTCCTTTGGAATAAGCCTGAGTACCCTTTTGTCTATACGGGCGTCCATGAGATTCACATATGGCACATGGTTAACGCGAGCTATAACCTTGGTAAGGGCTTCATTCGGCAAATGGCCCTCTTTGACCAGAAAGCCGAAAAAGGGCGTAGACGAGCTTCTGGCTTTTTCTTTTAGCCCGGCCAGCTTTTCCTGGGTAAGATAACCCTCGCTGACCAAGGTTTCTTCAACTAGTTTCTGGTTTGCCGCTGATAAGACGCTACTCATGGTTTTACCTTAAGCATTATTATACCCCTTAAGATACTTGGTTGGAGCAGAAATCGCCCTGCCAACCGAACACCGCCCTTAGAACGGCTGGGGATTATTAGTGTTGCCTATCTTGATTAGCTGTGTCGGGTCAATGGCCCTATCGTTGAATACTTCCTTATCCGGTTCTTGGAAGTCCGGGCTTATGGACTGTACCGTTTCTGCGGTGAGGTTACGGTTCTTGCTTGAAGTAAAGAAGATTTTGGAAATAATAACCGAGAAGACGGCCGCGAATATAGCTATTATAACTATCGTCAGTATATCTTTCCTTTTCATTATTTCACCACCTCGGTTTTTACATTTAGACTTTTACCCGGCTGATAATATGTTTTGGCATTTATGGTTAGTTTGAGCTGGCCGTTCTGGCTTTCAAGAGTAAGCTTATCGACATGCATAGGTCTTATTGACCTCTCAAATAGCCCTATCAGTTCTTTGCCGCGGCTGTCCGAAGTAGTAACTTCTACGCTGAATGGCATCTCTACGGGCTCCGGGTTGGCAGACTCATCCTGCGAGGCTTGGGTTGTTTCTTCGTCGCTTCCGGTGATGGATTCGATACTGAAACCATTGTCATTCAATAATTTTTCTATGCTGGTAGTAAGCGCGGGGAAATCATACTGGCTTGGCAAAGCATCCAGTACGATACGCGGATTAT
This sequence comes from Saccharimonadales bacterium (SeqCode), assembly GCA_035700225.1. Lineage (GTDB taxonomy): Bacteria > Patescibacteriota > Saccharimonadia > Saccharimonadales > 2-12-FULL-41-12 > JANWLD01. Next base: position 83 of record DASSOT010000019.1, on the reverse strand, counting down.
CACCGTCTTTGTCGGCATTGCCTTGCGGATTTCCGCCCAAGACGTTAGTGGTTTCGTTCGCAAATGCCTCATAAGAGGTTATT
>DASSOT010000018.1:0-6456 GCA_035700225.1 Saccharimonadales bacterium (SeqCode) | reverse complement strand
GCCGGCGGATTTCGGTATATACCAGGGTATGCTGAGTCGCACTGTGTTATCCGGGGTTATGCTGATACGCAGATATTTGAGTTTTTTACGGCGCGATATTGTTACCTCGCCGATTCCGTCGACTAGTGTTTTTGATATGGCCACGATGAATTTATCTGTTAACGTATCGATATATCCCGGCGTTTGATGTCTTCCCTGTTGCGCAAAGATTGCGGGATAAGGTTGACCAGCTCGGGCTTAATCCTCTTGTTGATTGTTTGCTCCGCTGTCAGCACTTTCATATCTTTGAGCTTTTTGAAAACCGCTAATTTCTGTGTGTGGAACGTATGTTTTCCGCTGATGACCACGTAATCTTCGTCGTTAGGGTTCTGGCTCGCGTTTATTACAGATTCAAACTCGCTTCTTGTGTAATCTTTCGCATATCTTTCGCTAATTTTCCTTTTGTCACGTTTTTTCAACCTGTTGAATGCGCTATCGGAATCTATCTGTAACCAGACCATTACCAGCTTTGCATTGGCTTTTTTCGCCAGGTTCATGACTTTACGCCTGGATGACTTCGTCAAAACGGGAATATCCAGAACAATATTGAAGCCCGCTTCTAAAAATTCGTTGGTCATGTACTCGACGAGAGGTTCATATATGTTGGCGGAGTCCGCATTCTTGCGCTGTAATTCTTTTCCTAGTTCTTGCCTTATCTTGTCAAAATTAATGTGTATGGTGTTTTGCAACTCCGAAGCGAACTCCCTGGCAAAAGTAGACTTACCCGAACCGGGAAAGCCATATAGTATCAACACAAACTTTTTTTTAGCTTGCACTTTGCTCTGCATATTGGGTTATTTTATAACAATTGAGAGAAAATATTAAGAAGATTAATATAATTGTTCCATCTGATACAATTGTTACTGCATCTGTTGCTATAGGGGTATAGTGTCAGCGGCTAGCACGCAGGTCTCCAAAACCTGAAGGCCGGGTTCAAATCCTGGTACCCCTGCCAAATCGTATGGCGCTATTTTATGAGTGCAAAATACATGACAGCCAGGAAAAGTTTTACCGTGTAGGCTATAATACTAGTACTTGAGACAGGAGGCAGTCATGAACGACAAAAGAACTCCGAATAAAGTTAAGTCCTCAAGAAAACGGTCAAATTCTTATCCCAGGTCACTCAATTACTATTTGAATTTTTCCAAAGCCCGAAGAAAACTCGGCCCGGTTGCGACAAAAGGATATTTCCAGCTTAAGGATTTCTTGGTCAAAGAGGTTTCCCTGCCCACAGCAAGCAATATACTCAACAAACTTGTGTTTTTTACAGAGTATAAAAAATCCCTGAATGAAAATAAGAAAGAAAACAATAACGAAGAAAAAGAACCTGAAGAAGATATAGACACCATTGTCAAAAGGGCCAACGAAGTGCTAGCAGAAGCTACGACAGTATTTCCGTTCACGCTGTTTCCCGACACCGTCACGGTAGACCGAACGAAACTCACCATCACCCAGCGTACGTTTTTTATGTCCAGCCAGGTCATTACCATACATATAGAAGACGTACTGAATATTGCGGCTCAGGTAGGACCGCTTTTCGGTTCGCTGAATATCGCTATTAAAGGGCTTACCTCCAAAGACCATTTCGCAATCAACTATTTCTGGCGCAAAGACGCCATACACCTGAAGCATGTCATTCAGGGCCATATAATCGCTCAGCACGATAAGCTGGACTACCGGCATATGGAACATGACAAGTTGCTGGAAACCCTGGTAGGTCTGGGCCGTGATTCAAATCCTTGAACTATTCCGCAGGAGCAGGTGCGATTGTCTCTATATCCGGCGCCGGCGTGGCGGATTCTTTATTTCTTTGTAGCCAGTCATGGACGGTATAGCCCGCGCCTCCCGCAATTGCGAAACTCCAGTCCTTTAGGTTTTCCAGACTTATCAATTCCACGCCGTCACCGCCTGTACCGAGCCCGGTTGAAGACAGGCCTAGTTCGTTCGCTACGCCGGCACTCTGTACCAGCTCCGCTGATATATTCAGCGCACTACCGCCGACAAATCTGTATAGCTCCCTGGTTTTTTGTGATTCGGCAGGGATTCTGTCAGAAAGCCAAGCTCCAACATAACCCAGAACCGGATGCCTTAAGCTGTTAAATATAGCTCTGACGGTAGGGTCCGTATGCTCAGTAATACCCAGCTTACTGCCCACAGTTGCCGCTACCCCCATGCCTAACAAGCCTAGGGCAACCGCGGCCTTGGATCTTTGCCCTTCATCTGTGGGAGCAGAAATATATTCACCTGCCTCCTTTGAGGCTGGTTTTTGTATTTTACTTTTCACTATCTCAATAATATACATTCAAAAGATAATTACAAGACTTTTTATACTTTAAGTCAAATATTTGAATCTGGGTTGTTAAAATATACTGCTTACAGTATAAAAGGCCGGCTATGAAACCGGCCCTTGAACTGTCTGCATTTTTGGTTGCAGACTATCTTATGCCTAGCTTGGATGTACAAGCCGGCCAAGCACCCCAACCCTGCCTGGATTGTAGTATTTTTGCCCGATATATCTGCTCGGACTTGCTAGCCTGGCTTGGCAAACCACTGCCGCCTACGGCACGCCAGCTGGATATAGTAAACTGCAGACCTCCGTAATAACCGTTACCCGTGTTAATACTCCAGTTACCTCCGGATTCGCACTGCGCGAGCCTATCCCATACGCCGCCGCTATATGATGTGTATACCGGTGTCGGTTTTGGCGCCGAGCTACGGTGAACGCTATAAGCATTATTGCTTTTAGGAGCGTATGTCTGCGCCTTGCGAGTAGTTACTACCTGCGCAACTTCGTGAAACGGCCTCGGCTTAAGCTTCTCGTCTTTGGACGGAATCCTAAGCTTTTCGCCCGTGTAAATCACGTCAGGATTCTTAATCTTAGTGTTTGCATAAAATATACGCGGAAACGTAGTCTTATGCCTTTTTGCTATCTTTGTGAGCGTATCTCCACGCCTCACAACGATTTTTTTTGTACCATGTTTTTGTTTTTTTGTTGTCTGGGCATGCACAGCGGCATTACCAGCACTAAAGAACAGCGTGCCAACAAATAGCATCACTGCAATTGCGAACAATCGCATTGACCCTCCTTTTTATACCCCGAATTGTTATTTATAGTCTTATTTAATATGTTTCGTTGCCGATGAATGTAATGGCAACCGGACTCAGGGCTAACCTATGCGTGCTCCACCTTCACTGGAAAAAAGCACGAAATCTTATAGTACACGCTGATAATTCAATGTCAAGCAAGCTGTGGAAAACACTAGCTCGTTAAGGTGTTAGGATAAGTGTTGTTTTATTTCTTGCGTGGTTTAACTTCGTTACGGCCCAGATTCTTTTTCGTCTCTACGTACAGTACGTGTTTGCGCGCAATGGGGTCGTATTTGCGTAGCTGTAGTTTGTCGGGGGTATTCATTGTATTTTTACGTGTATAGTAAGTACGGTGTCCGGTTTCTTCCGACACTAGTCCTACGAGCTTGCGTTTGTCACTTTTCTTTGCCATATGAACTCAAATCTTATCAAATAATCTCTTATCTGTAAATATATAATTATGGAGCCATCTTCGGGATTTGAACCCGAGACCCCTTCCTTACCATGGAAGTGCTCTACCCCTGAGCTAAGATGGCATTGCAACTAAGCAATATTAGCAAATTTACTCTGTTTTTGCTACAATCTACTACTGTCTTATGGCATTTATGCCACCTTAGCTCAGTTGGTTAGAGCGGCTGTTTTGTAAACAGTAGGTCGTCGGTTCGAATCCGACAGGTGGCTCCATGTTAACAAGCAGGGTTAGTGAAGCGGTCAAACACGTCAGACTGTAAATCTGATGGCTTATGCCTTCGTAGGTTCGAATCCTACACCCTGCACCAACTAAGATGCCGGTCTTTATGGCCGGTATTTTAGTTGGTATATGCGTAGAGAACCGTAAAGGTTCGGCGGACGAGGAGCGCAGGCAAAATGCAAAGTTTACTCTTGTCATTTTCCGAGCACCGCAGGAAGGAGTGTGAGCGTAAGCGAACGCGATATTCTACATCTCAATCTATACTTTCAAATATTATTGACTGTAAATCAGATTTGTGTAAAAGTATCATAATTGTAAATAAAATGGAGCTTGTGTTTTAATGCCGACAAAAGTCAATGTAGAAACTGTACCTTCGTTCCCTAGCATAGTCATGGAAAGTGGCCGTCCTGGCGCAACAGAAGAAGACCAGCCACTTAAAGACGTAAAGAAATTAGTCTTGAACAGCGTGATAAACAATGCAATGAGAAAACATGGCGCCGAGGCCGTAGCCTGCGAAGAATTTGATGAAGTCGACGTAAAAGGCGTTACCGGGTCCGAACTATCGGTTATCGGAGCCAGTCGTGCAGAGCCGCCTATGTCAGCGAGTGAGGCTCTGGAAATCGGAAGTGATATTTACGAAAGATGGCAGGAAATCTCAGGTGATTTGCCCGGCTTTTGCGACACCATACATTACGTTCCCGTAGAGATTACCAGAAACGTCTAGAAAATGCTCCAGAGGTGCTGGTTCGTCACCTCATGGTGATAAAGTATCTCGGATTCTTTGATGATGTCGCCAAGCTCTTTCGGATTCCTATGAGCTGAGGCAACCTTGTATTCCAGATATTTATCTTTTGTTGACTTGCCAAATAAAGCTGTCGTGTACGAGCTTGCCCTGAACTGGCGTATGGCGTCATTCACATTACCCGGCAAGAATTTCAACCTCTCGCGCCTGTTTGTCCTGGCCGGGACCTTGTCGTCAATGGCAATATTCATGATGGTATACATCAAAAGATAGGGGTTTGCGTCCGGTGAAACCGACCTTATTTCGATACGCGCCGAGCGCTCGTTGCCCAGCGGCACGCGAACCATCGAACCTCTGTCCTGTGCTGATGCTTTTATCTGGTTAGGTGCCTCGTAATTCGGGTCAAGTCTGCGGTAAGCGTTTACGCTGGAGTTCAATATCAGAGATATTTCTGAAGCACGGTTAAGCACCTTGCTTATGACCTCCCAGCCATATTTCGAAAGATTGTCCCGCCCGGCTTTGTCATAAAAAATATTTTTTCCGTTTTTCGCCAGCGAAAAGTTCGTATGCATACCGTTTCCATTTAATCCCTGCACTGGTTTCGGCAAGAACGTCGCTGTCATACCCAGCGAGTGGGCGACCTGCCTGCAAACAAGTTTGTATAGAAGAATCTGGTCGCAAGCCCTTACGACATCCGTATAAGAAAAATTGCTTTCAAACTGTGACGGTGCGACTTCCGGGTGATCCTTTTCGTTATTAAAACCCATGGCCCTCAGGACATCCGCTACCGTATCGATGAATGAACGAAGCTTGTCCAAAGGAAGTGTGTTGTAATAACCGCCTGTAGTCATAAGTTCGAAACCTTTGTGCCGATTGTAGTGCTGTTCCGCATCCAGCCCTTTGAGTACGAAGCCTTCTATCTCGGGAGCCATGAAACCTTCGATACCTTTGGATTTTTTTACTTTACCAGCGTAATCCTGCAAACGTCCCCTGAAATCGGAATTGTAAGGCTTTCCATCCTTGTCGGCTATATTCGCAAAGACGGCTACCTTGCCTGGCCCAAATACATCAGAGGGAAGATACGTAAGGCTTGTCCAGTCAATATTCAAGCGCAGGTCTGATTCATGTAGTTCGCTAAAACCCCTGATAGACGAGCCGTCAAAGGTAAGATTGTCCAAAGACCTCAGCAAAAACTCCTTGTCATAATCCAGCATATGCAGGCGTCCTTCGATATTGCAGAAGCACACGGTTACTGCTTTTATACCTTTTTCCTTTTCCAGCGCCGTCGTATTTTCTTTTTCCGCTTGCACCGGATCGCTAATCAATCTTGTCTTTTTGTTTTTCTCTTCCAGCTCATCATATGTAAGCTCCAGAAATTTTTTTAAGTCAGGCTGTGGTTGCATACTATGCCCCTCTTATTATGTTATTAAGCATAATTTAGTTCATGAATATACTTACAGTCAAAATAAAAAATAATAAAGATAATCCAACCTGAAAAAAGTATGGAAACTATAGCCTATATGGTATTAAAGCCGGGCCTACGCTACATTTAGCGTATTGATGTTTGTTCGCCGGACATATAATATAAACATAAGAATGCCGAAACGCAGACAAGAGTACATAGAATTTACACTTATCAGGCTATCCGCCCTTATACATTGCGTCCTTGGAAGCATAGTACTTATTCTGAGCGGGGTGGTTCTTTTTGCTCTGCCGGCAATAGTCTTTTATGCTACTTTCATCTTAGGTTTTTATCTGTTTTTACCTGGCATAGTTATAACTTTCGGGCTGGTCAACAGAAGAACTGCAAGATCATGGGCGCGCTATATGATACCGCTCTGGAAGTGGCTTCCTTAAGAGATTAGATAACTACTCTTTTTGCCCGTTGTACTCGAAA
>DASSOT010000017.1:0-14551 GCA_035700225.1 Saccharimonadales bacterium (SeqCode) | reverse complement strand
ACCGCCGCCCAGGTCGAATACGGCGACCTTTTCTTCCTTGCCTTTGTCCAGACCATAAGCCAGCGCCGCGGCAGTCGGCTCGTTGATTATTCTTTTTACTTCCAGACCGGCGATTTTGCCTGCATCTTTGGTAGCTTGCCTCTGAGAATCATCGAAATAAGCCGGGACGGTAATTACCGCCTCAGACACCGGTTCGCCCAGGAATTTTTCGGCATCGGCTTTCAGCTTGGAAAGTATCATTGCCGAAACTTCCTCTGGGCTCTGGTCTTTGTCGCCCATCTTTACCTTGACGCTCGTACCGCTTTTTACGATTTCGTACGGCATCAAATCTATATCTTTTTGGACTTCCTTGTCAGAGAATTTACGCCCGATAAGCCGCTTTACACCGAAGATGGTGTTGGTCGGGTTCGTAACCCTCTGCCTGCTGGCAACCTGTCCGGCCAGACGTTCGCCATTCTTGTTCACGGCTACTACGCTCGGGGTAGTCCTGTTTCCTTCGCTGTTGGCGATGATTTCCGGTTTTCCACCCTGCATCACAGCCATCGCGCTGTTGGTTGTTCCCAGGTCAATTCCTATGATTCTTCCCATTTCTAAATATTACCCTTTCTTTTAGCAGTCTTGTTCATGTAGTGCCAGTATATGCAATTAGCACTCTCATGTCAAGAGTGCTAACGCATGTTGCTAATTGGTGCTTCTGGGAGGTGCTAATTTGCTGAGTTTTTCGAAGACCAGAGCGAGGCGTAGCTATAGTTACGTTGAAGCTGGACTGGAGAAAAAACAGTGAAATAGTGCTTATCCAGATGTGCCAAGCAGTGATATGTGTTAGTGCTCTTGGCATGGTCAAGAGTGCCAGCCTGTACTGTGTGTCGCTTGGCCTGCTCAGTGGCGAAGCAACTGACTCCGCCAAGCTCTTGGCACACTGCCGTGTCAGAATTTCCGGTACTCGTGCACCGTACTTCTGTACGTTTTACTCCGTTCCTCAATTCTTCCTTGCACTGCGCTCAAGCACAAAGCCCAGGCTATGAAGTTTAGGGCTTTGACACGCCACAAAACCCAGGTCTAAAAAATTTAAGGAGTGCTATTTATTTGGTTAAGCGGCCTGTCTTTCAAGAGAAAGCCTGCCAAGCGTACCAAGGGTCTGCTCTGCCACATCATCCAATGCGCCTTCCGCACCCAGATGTTGCTCTATCTCTGCCAATGCATCTTCCGCCGGATAAGCGTTGCCTTGGTGATAAGGCCTTTCGCCATCCTGCATGGCGTCGAATTTATCTGCTATCTGTACGACCCTGGTCGTGAGAGCAGTCCCATTCATAGCCATAAGCCTTGCCGGGGAGGAGTGGTGATAAAGCGCGGTCATTGATGCGCCGGCCCTTAGGCCTTCATCCTTGCCGTCCACCCTAAGCGCGCGCAACATCGAAAATCCTAAAGTAGTATGCCGCCTGTTTACAAAGGCCTGTTCCTCATCACTCAGCGGCCGGGCCAGCTTAGCCAGCCTTTGAACTTGCGAATCGGCCTTGCCGACATCGTGCACCGTGCCCTCGTACCCTGCGCGCAGTGCTTCGGAAGCATCACCGGTCATAGCGAAGACTGCATCCATAGCCAGCAGGCCAACCCTTTCGCTGTGTGCTTTGTCTATTAATGAAAAATGGCCTAGCCCCGTGAGCAAATCAACTGCTCCGGTACGTTTCAGTCTTTCTTGTAGTTCGGCGTTTAGTTCTGTCATTTTAATTACGTTAAAGAAAAAGTATCATGTAATGTTTGGATAGCCAAAAGCATTTTATTAGCTTGACTTAACCTTGACCATAGCATGGCGTATGATTTCGTCGCCGAGAGCGTAGCCTGCCTGCAACTCTTCGCTGATTATTTCTTCCCCGCCTTCGCCGTCAACGCTGACCGCTTCGTGCAGGTTCGGGTCGAACGGCTCACCTACGGTTTTTATCTTTTTAACACCTATCTCTTCCAGCGTTTTTTCGAACTGTTTTACTATCGTCTGCACGCCTTTGACGTAATCATTTTTTTCCAGTTCTTTCGGCACATGAGCGAGCGCCCGTTCGAAATTATCTATCACGGGCAAAAGGTCCTTCACCACTCCGGCTTTGACTATGTTGCGCAGTTGGCTGATCTGCTCTTCATTGCGCCTGCGGATATTGATAGCATCGGCCCGCTCGCGCTGAAGCGCTTCGGTAAGCTCGTCTATCTTTTGCTGGAGCTCTTTTACTGAAGGTTTTTTCGCCATGCTATTTTCTCTTTACGTTTTTTAAACCAATCTATCAGGTCGGAAATTAACTGAACTATGATCATATCAATAAAGTATCTCTTCTAACGATTTCCCTGCGTGCTGGACCAGGCCCATCACATTCTTATAGCTCTGTCTGGTTGGGCCGAGCACTCCTACATAACTTTTATCGCTGTAAGGGCTACGGAATTTTGAGATTATCAGACTGCATCCCGCGCCTCTGCCGATAGGATTTTCCCGACCTATGAATACGCTCAACGGCTTGTTCGGGGCGGCTTCATGAAGCCACGGTTCGAGATTATCCAGCAGTCGGGCTACTTCCTGGACCTGCCCGGCCTGCATGAATTCAGGCTGGCCGAAAAGGTTGGAAAGTCCGCTCATATAAAGCTGGTCGCCGATGGTGGCCAAACCCAGGTTATGGGTAAGCTCGACCAAAGTGTCCACGGCATTTCTGATGGTCTGCTCAGGCATGCCCGCATGATGCACCCGTGAGGTAAGCGCTTTTTCGGCGCGCGATTCCTCTTTGCCGTTTTCTGACGGTTCAGAAAGCGTGTTTACATAATATCTGTAACCTTTGTCGGTAGGTACGCGCCCCGCGCTGGTATGCGGCTGGCTGATATAACCTAGCTTTTCCAGCTCGGCCATCTCAGCCCGTATAGTAGCACTGGAAACATTAAAGACCTTAGCCAGCAAGCTACTGCCCACAGGGCTGGCAACTTCGGCATATTGTTCGACTATAGCTCTTAATATTTCTTCCTGCCTAGAGGTCATGATGTCTGAATTATACAGAATTGGCACTCACAAATCAAGAGTGCTAGTTTTGTTTGCGGGCAATTCTGATGCCTCTGCTGACGCAGTAGGTTACCACCCACAGGCCCATGCCGTCGCGGGTAAAGGTAGTCCCTTCTTTGGAACGCTTCAGGTTATAGGTGGCTACCGGCTTGCCTGTGTGTGCACCGTTTATGTATAACCTGCTCGCGTCGATTTCCTCTACCACTTCCTGGCGCTTCGGGTCGCGGGATATCTTGATTTCGGTTAATTGCGAAACGCCGGCTCCTTCTAGGGGCTCCGGTCCTTCCACACCCCTTTCAAGAGCAAGCTCAACGCCTCCTTCGCTGACAAGAAGTGAAGCAGATTTATTGCCCGTAGTTCCAGACGACTCACCTTCCGGTAAACCATAAGTTGCCTTGCCAATATGCTCCAACAACAGTTCCTGTCCGAACTCTAGCGACTTATCTGCTATAAAATTACCGCCCATTACAGCTGGTATAGGATTTCCCATGATTTTCTTATTATTCCAATACTTGCTATTTTTGCAAGGTTAAGCGCTTAGCTTGTCCAGCAACTCCTGGGCTAATTGGCGCGCATTATCGTTCTTTTCTGCGGAAAGACTACCGTGCGCAATCTCATCGACTGCAGTAACCGCCCGCGACAAATCATCGTTGATTACGAACTGGAAATAATCTTTGCTAAGCGCCTCCCTCAATTCTTTCTTAGCCGTATCCATCCGTTTCTGCATATCAGCCTGATCGGGTTCCTTGCTACCATATCGTTTATTCAATCTGTATTGCCAAGTTTCAAAATTTGGTGGCAGGATGAAAATAGGGGTTACGTTGTCCGACGCGTTCATATATTCCGCCACGCCCTGGACCTCTATGTCGGAAATAGCTATCTTGTCTTCGGCATAAGCATCCTGTACTTCTTTCAGGCTGGTGCCATATACATTTCCGCTATAAATTTTAGCTTCAATGAATTCGCCGGCGCGCAACATACGCCCCGCTTCAACTTCATCTATGAAATAATAGTCCACGCCGTTTTGCTCAAGAACCCCATGATTTTCCCTGGGCTTGCGGGTGGTGTGTGAAATGACCAGCTTATACTTGCCGGTTTTCAGAAGCTCCCGCAAAATAGTATTTTTCCCCACTCCGGAGACACCGACAAGAAATACCACCTTAGCTTTTCGCAAAAGCTCTACGGCCTCGTCCGGGACAGCGTATGAATCCAATAAAGTTTTAAGTCCGTCGCCCATTATCCTAGCTTCTTGTAAGCCGCACCCGTAATCAATAATATAGCCAGACCGACTACAACAAGTGTTATGGGGTGGTTGTTCAATAAATCAATCTTGACAATTATTCTATTAATCCCGGCGAAAACACAAGCCACGCCAAATGTTGCCAAAAGGGCATACGTCAGCGGAAATTTCTCCTTCGCGCGTTTTTGTTCCTCGTGCAGAAGTGCGATTATCTTATCCTGGCTGTGGCCCAGTGCCTCCAGGCTTAATTTCTTGTCATGATTGTCGTTATTTTTTTCCATCAGAGTTTTTTGCTGTTTAATTCTTTTAATATTCTACCGCAGATTTCCCGCGCATCCTTATCAAAATCCAAATTCTTTTCGCCCGTTCGGAAAAACTCGTCGGCACGAAAGCGGACATCGCTTCTTACGTCGCTCACCAGACAATAGTATCTTTTAGTAGCCAGGGCTATTTCTATTTCTTTTTTTGCCGCTTGCAGTCTGCGCCGGATTTCCGCTGTTTGAAGAGCCCTTTCATCGTTCAGCCTTTGCATCATGTCATCAAAGCTTGGCGGTATCAGGAACACGGTCCTTATACGGGGGTTCAGCCCATAAAGTTTTCTTTCCTCCTGGACTATAAGTATGCTAAGCCCTGTCTTTTCACTACTTATCAAGCTGTCTACTTCGGCATTATCTATGGCCGACACCTGCTGGTTATGCACTAACGCTACCTGCAAAAGCTTCTTATCATCAGCTCGGGCTTTCATTTCATCGAAAGAAACATACTCATATGCCAGGTCCTCATCCGGGCGCGCCTTTCTGGTAGTCAGCGACATTACACGATGATATTTATCTGGATATTCGTTTAACAGGCCATTCCTAAGCGTATCCTTGCCGGAAACCGCCGGGCCGGCGATGACGGCGAATTCAGTTTCCTTGAACCGTCCGATAGCTGGGCCGGAAGGCGCGTATCTTTCAATGATTTTTTTGAATGTTTCTATTTCAGGTGGCGCTGAATTCATTTATCAATCCCTTTTGAGCAATATCGTGAAAGCGGAAGCAGGTATCTCCACATTGCCGAATTTCTTTGCTCGCGACTTGCCCTTCTTTTGCTTGGCCAGGAGTTTTTTACGTCTAGAAACATCGCCGCCGTAAAGTTTGGCGGTCACATCTTTTCGGTAAGCCTTTATATCTTCGCGCGCTATGAACCGTCCGCCGATGGCCGCCTGCAAAGGCACTTGGAAATTCTGGCGCGGTATGACTTCTTTCAGTTTCTCGACCACCATGCGGCCTAAAGCTTCGGCTTCGGTCTTGTGCACCATAATAGAAAGCGCGCTTACTATTTCACCGGCCACATAAAAGTCTACCCTTACCAACTCTTCCGGCCTATAGCCGGAAAGCTCATAGTTGAAACTACCGTATCCGCTGGTCAGGCTCTTAAGCTGGTCGTAAAAGTCAGTCAAAAGGTTGGCTAGAGGCGCGTCGAAACTGATAAGCGCCAACTGCTCGTCAACATAGCTGACATTTTTGTGTACGCCTCTTTTCCCGGCTATAAGCTGTATGACCGGACCTACGTAATCTTTTGGCGCCACTATCTCGCCTTTTATCCAGGGCTCGGCGATTTCCATGATGCTGGCCGGGTCAGGCAAATCAGCCGCACTTTTTATATCCAGCTCCTCGCCGTTATTAAGTACGACGTGATAATCCGTGCTCGGGTTGGTGACGATAAGGTCCAGGTCATATTCGCGTTCCAGCCGTTCTCTGACTATGTCCATATGTAGTAAACCCAAAAAGCCGATACGCACGCCAAAGCCGAGAACCGGCGAGTTTTCCAAGTCGTACTGCAGGGCCGAATCGCTCAGGCTGAGCTTTTCTATCGCGTCTTTCAAATCCTGATATTGTTCGTTGGTTTCCGGAAAGAAGCCGGCATATACGAAGGGCAGTATCTCTTTGTACCCGGGCAGGGGTTCTACGTTTTTACGAACCGTCGTGACAGTGTCGCCGACGCGGGCTTCCTTAGCGCTTTTCAGGTTTGTTACTACGTAACCGATTTCTCCGGTGCCTAGCTGGCCGGAAGGGTTCATCACCGGATTAAGTGAACCGACCTCCAGAGCCAAACCGCTCACCTCTGTTGCAAGCATTTCTAATTGCGAATTTTTTGCAATAACGCCGTCCACTACGCGCAGATAAAGTATCACTCCGCGGTAATCATCGTAGTAGCTGTCGAATATAAGAGCCCGGGCCGGAGCCTTTGCATCCCCTTTCGGCGGCGGGATATCTTCTATTATTTTTTCCAAAACCTTCTCCACTCCGGCGCCGGTCTTTGCGGAAACAAGTAAGATATCGCCCTTGTCGCACCCTATAAGGCTAATTATCTCTTTACTGGTCTTTTCTACGTCGGCGGCCGGCAGGTCTATTTTGTTGATAACCGGTATTATCTTGAGTTCGGCTTCCATCGCCAAGTAAAGGTTAGCCAGAGTCTGCGCCTGTACGCCCTGGGTGGCATCTACCACCAGAACCGTGCCTTCGCAGGCCTGCAGGCTTCGGGAAACTTCGTAGCTGAAGTCAACATGGCCGGGCGTATCTATCAGATTCAGCTGATGGTTTTTGTAATTCATCCTGACAGGAGCAAGTTTGATAGTGATACCTTTTTCCCGCTCCAAATCCATCTTGTCCAGAATCTGCGCTTTCATATCCCGCTTCTGGACCGTTCCGGTCAATTCCAGCAGTCGGTCAGCCAGCGTGCTTTTGCCATGATCTATATGTGCAATTATCGAAAAATTGCGGATTTTATCCTGTTCCATGAATTACTTATTATAACAGAGGTGAAGCCCGGGTGGCTCTTTTGGAAGGCTTCCACGGATGAGTATCGGGGAAATCCGTGGAAAACCAAAAGAGACAGGACCCGGGAGGTTTGGCCGGTGCGCATACGAGGAACTAGATGCTTATTTGGGACATAACGAACTTCTTCAACCGCCGCGCCACTTCCCTGGCTTCGTCCAGTCCGAAGACGTAAGAGATAATCCCGTGCACTAACAATGTAACCAGCGATATTATCATGAGTTTGGAGCCAAGTTGAATGAACCCTTTGTCGGTGGATTCCAGCGGAAATATGGAAATCATGGCATAGGCCGCAAAGACGGTAAAGCCCGTGACTGAAAGAATCCTTGAGATACCGCTCCAGAAATATGAGTCTATGAGCTTCCGGTCCCTGATGACCATTACCGCTCCTAATATCAACACCTCGGATGCGGCAACTATCGATTGCGCTATGGCCAGGCCGGCTATGTCATATGCAGACGGGCGCGAAAGCGTATAGGCCAAAACTACGTTCAAAGCTATCGCGAAAAGGGATACGAACAGAGGCGTCCTGGTGTCTTTCTGCGAATAAAACCATCTTGAAACTAAAGTGTATATGGTACGGAACAGTATGGCTCCCACGAAGAAACCGAATATCAGCGCTATCTCCGGCGCATCCCGGCTGAATATCAGACGGGCCAGATAACCTCTGCAGAAATACGAGAGTACGACCACAGGCAGGGTTATCCAGATAATCACTCTTAAAATGCGCAGGAAATCGCGCCGGAAAAGGTCGCTCCTGCCTTGCGCCAGCCTGTCATTCAGTCGCGGAAAAGCGGCTGTCGAAATGGTCGTGCCGATAAGAAGCGTCGGCGCCGTATGAAGGATATAGGCGTTTTCATAGAAAGTAAGTTTTCCTTGCCCGAGCCGGTTAGCAAAATTAGTTTCCACGATACTGTTCAGCGAGTCTATACCCTGGTCAGCCGAACGTGGCGGGAGCTGTTTGAGAACCTGTCTGAAATCACTGCTTTTCCAGTTTATCTTAGGGCTGTATTTATAACGCAGGCCGGTAAAGCCGAACAGTGCTACTATCACCTGCAGAAATATGCCGACCACTGCTCCTATGCCGAGACCGGTTATGCCCAGGCTGTCCTTGAAGACGAATATGCTGACTATTATCGAGGTGTTGTATAAAAGCGGCGCGAAAGCATAGAAGAAAAATCTGCCCATGGCCTGCTGAACGCTCATGAAGATTGCGGAAACCATGAAAAGCAAGGGGTTAAAGGCGATTAAACGCATTATGTTGGCGGCGTTGTCCAACTGCTCAGGCGTCATGTTCGGGGCGACCACATGGCTTATCAGCGGTCTGGCGAAGATTATGATAATCACGCCGACTCCGAACATTATCAGGGCCAGAAGGTTGAGCAAGCTATTGGAAAGCTCCATTATGCCCTTCTTGTCGCCTTTGGCCAGCTTATCGGCCAAAAATGGCATGAAGGCTACGCCGAGCGCGCCTGCCGCCAGCGTAAAATAAAAAAAGTCCGGTATTTTGAACGCGGCGAAATAAGCGTCGGTGCTTTCCGGGCCGGTAGCCGGAAAGTTGGCATTTACGAGCTTGGTGCGCAAAAAACCCAGCAACTGGCCTACGAATGAAGTGGCCATCAGAAGGGCGGCGGCGTTGCCCAGGGAAATACGGCTATTGGCCCGCGCTAGTAAACGTTTACGGTTCATTTACATTCATTATATTCAAACTCTTCCCCAAATCCCAACGCCAATCTACTTTCAGAGGAGAGCAAGGAGCGGTAGCGTACGATAGCGTTAATAAAGCATCGCGCTCTTGGGAACTGTCGAACCTTTGAGAATCTTTACTACTTCCTCGGCTTCGACAGTTTCCTTTTCCAGCAGGACTTTTTTGAGTTTTTCCAACTTGTCCTTATTTGCGTTAATCACGATTTTGGCGCGTTTTGCCGCTTCGGTTATAAGGTTCTCAACTTCGTCATCGATTATCTTCGCGGTTTCGTCAGAATATTGGCGCTCATGCACCATCCGCTCAAGCATCATTCCTTCTTCTACATGAAAGACTTGGTCGCGCAGTTTCTGCCCCATACCCTGGTTGACTACCATTTCCCTGGCCAGTTCTGCCGCTTTCTGCAGATCATTGCCGGCGCCGGTGGTTACTCTGTCCGGACCATATATCACTTCTTCGGCTATACGACCGCCCAGCATCCTTGCCAGCACGTCTTTGTATTCCAAAATGCTGTGGTAACTCTTGTCTTCAGGCGGGATGAACCACGTCACTCCGCCGGTCTGGCCGCGCGAAATAATCGTGACCTTATGTACCATGTCGCTATCCGGCAGAACATGGCCGACTATAGCATGGCCGGCCTCATGATAAGCAGTCAGCTCTTTTTCCTTCTCGCTCATAACCTTGCTCTTGCGCTCTGGGCCTATGGCAACTTTCTCAAAAGCTTCGGTTACGATATCTTCGCTGATGGTCTTGCGGTTCTTGCGCGCCGCTAAGATGGCAGACTCGTTCGCTATGTTGGCCAGATCGGCGCCGGAAGTACCGGCGGTCTTTCCGGCCAGTACGTTAAGGTCGACATTTTTTTCGATGGGTTTCTTATCAAAATGCTTTTTCAGGATAGCTTCGCGGTCTTTCCGATCCGGCAGGCCGATATTTACGCGCCTATCGAAACGCCCGGGCCTGAGCAATGCCGGGTCAAGCACATCCGCGCGGTTGGTCGCCGCCAGAACTATGACGTTCTGACCCTGCTCGAAGCCGTCCATCTCGACCAGTATCTGGTTCAAGGTCTGTTCGCGCTCGTCGTGGCCGCCGCCCATGCCGCTACCGCGCCTGCGCCCTACGGCGTCGATTTCATCGACAAAGATTATACACGGAGCATTTTTCTTCGCCTTGGCGAAAAGATCGCGTACCCTGCTGGCGCCGACACCGACGAACATCTCTACGAATTCCGAACCACTGATGGAAAAGAACGGCGCATTGGCTTCGCCCGCGACTGCGCGGGCCAGCATGGTCTTGCCGGTTCCGGGCGGGCCCACCAGCAACACCCCCTTGGGTATGCGGGCGCCTACGCCTTCGAATTTCTTCGGGAACTTCAAAAATTCTACGACTTCTTCCAGGTCTTCCTTTGCCTCTAGGCTTCCGGCGATATCGCCGAATGTCACTTTTTCTTTTTCATTGCCGTACAAACGCGCCCGGCTCTTGCCGAAGCTCAAGGCCTGATTGCCCTGGCCCTGTGCGCTCCTGAGCATGTAAAAAAGCAGTATGCCGATGACGAATATCGGCAGAAGCGCCAGTCCCAGCTGTTGCCAGAACACGCCGGTGTTGGATTCAGGTTTGTTGCTTATTTCGACATCCGCATCCTTGTTCAAGCCCTGCTCATATATACTCGAACCGGCTTCCTTGCGCGATTTTTCAGTCGGCTTGTCTTCGCCCTTTTTGGTAATCTTCAGCTCGTTGCCGGATATCTCTATCTTTTCTATCTGTCCGCTGTTGGCGCGTTTTATGACATCGGAGTAAGCCGCTTCCTTCAGACTACTCGGCTGGTTCATCGAAGCATAAATGATTAGACCGAAAAGTATCAACAGGGCGACGAACCCGATATTTTTGAAATTCCGGTTAGGTTTTTTGGGACCCCTCCCCTTCATCTTGAAAGGCTTGTTGTTCATATGCAGAATTTATTATACAGACCTCTGGGCCTTGATGCGAATAATACCTTGTTCTACTTGAAAAAACCTGCCATTGCTCGCTTGTATCTTCTTTCCCTCCTCTGCGGTTTTCAGCTGAATTACCAGCCTTTCGACGGTTTTCTTATCCAGACGTATGCCTTGTTTTCTCAGCCATTCGGCCATGACTTCCGTTGATACATCATGTCCCAGCCCGGCGAAAATCTTTCGGGGAATTCCGGCGTCTTCGCCGGAGAAAAACATTTCATCCAGCAGTTTGTCAATTTCGATATTCTTGTCCCGGGCCCGCGCGGATAGGTCGAGCAAACGGTCTTTTTGTTCTTTGGATAATTTTGGAATCAGATTATGGCGAATGTGATTGCGCAGATACTTTACATCTTTGTTCGTTTCATCCTCGCGCCAAGCCAGGTTCTTCTTTTGTGCGTAATCCAGTATCTCGGACTTATTAAAATCCAACAAAGGACGCATTAGCCCGGGCCGGCTGGCAAGCGGGGTCAGGCCCTTCCTGCCGGTTCCGCGCAGGATGTTTATTATGACGGTTTCCAGCATATCGTCCTTATGGTGTGCGGTAACTATGGCGTCCGCGCCGGTTTCATCCTTAACTTTTTTAAGGAACCCGTAGCGTTTTTCGCGCGCCAGAGCCTCGCTTGCCTTCGGGCCGAGCCGGCCCTCCTCGTAAAAAAATTCCAGACCGTAGCCCTCAGCCAGTCGGGCTACTAACTTCCTGTCCTCGGCCGAGTCGGGCCTGATGCCGTGGTCATAATGCGCTACCAGCAGGTTTTTCTCCGGGTTCGGGACGCGCGAAACAAACAGATCAAGCAATACGACTGAATCCACGCCGCCGCTGACAGCCAACACATACCTGCCTGGTTTCACCTCTATATCCATCTATTAATAATATCAATTCTGCATAATATTCAGGTGATGATATATAAGAAGTTGCTAAAACCTGTCCAAAATAAATAAATACGGGGCTATAAATACAAGCTTTATAATCTATAATGTTTAATACCACGAAGTTATGAGCAACCTAAGCGACTTAGAGAAGATTAAGAAGTATGTCCGCGCGGCGAATTATTTGTCGGTTACGCAGATTTATCTGCAGGATAATTTCCTACTGGAGCGTCCGCTCAAGGCCGACGACATAAAACCCAAGCTTTTCGGCCACTGGGGCACCTGTCCGGGCATAAATTTCACCTACGGCCATGCGAACCACATGGTCAAGAAACACGACCAGTCGGCCGTTTATGTGCTAGGCCCCGGCCATGGCATGCCTGGGTTGCAGGCGAATCTCTTCATCGAAGGAACTTTGGAAAAATATTACGGCCAAGCAGTCAGGAACGAGCAAGGCATCGGCTATATATCAAAGATGTTCGCCTGGCCATACGGCTTTTCCAGCCACTGCAGTCCGGAAACGCCCGGGCTTATCCTGGAAGGCGGCGAGCTGGGCTATTCCCTGGCTTCGGCTTACGGCGCGGTTCTGGATAATCCTGACCTGATGGCAATCTGCCTGATAGGCGACGGCGAGGCGGAAACCGGCGCAATAGCCACAGCTTGGCATGCGAACAAGCTGGTAGACCCGGCAACGTCCGGAGCCGTACTGCCGATATTGCACTTAAACGGATATAAGATTTCCGGCCCGACCATCTTCGGACGCATGAGCGACGAAGAGCTGACCGACCTGTTCAAGGGCTACGGCTACGAGCCGTTCATAGTAGAAGGACCGTATATCCACCAGAGCATGTATGACACCATGGAAAAGTGCTATCAGCGCATAGCTGACATTCAACGCCGGGCAAGGATTGATAAAGAAGAATTCAAGCCGATTTTCCCGATGATTATCCTAAAAAGTCCCAAAGGCTGGACGACCATCAAAGAGCTTCGCGACGAGCCTATAGAAGGCACCATCCGGGCGCACCAGGTCGTGATGCCTACGGTAAAAAGCGACGACCACGAGCTGGAACATCTGCAGAAATGGCTGGAGTCTTATGATTTCGGCGAGCTTTTCAGCAAAGAATCCGGGTTCAGCCAGGATGTGCTTGATGTCGTCCCTGAAGACGACCTTCTGATGGGCGATAATCCTTCGATGTTCGGCCATCACTATAAGCCTCTCGAACTGCCCGACCCGAAAAAACTTGAGAAAAAAGCCGGAAACCCCGGCGAAATCCAGTCCAATGCCATGCGTATGGCAGGTACTTATCTGAAAGAGCTTTTCGCGCTTAACAAGCGTTCGCAGAACCTGCGACTTATGAGCCCGGACGAAACATACTCCAACCGCTTGGACGAAGTTTTCGAAGTCACGGCACGCGGTTTCGTCTGGCCGCATTCTGCCGGCGACAAGGACCTCACCCGCGACGGCCGGGTGATGGAAATGCTGAGCGAGCACACCATGCATGGTCTGGCCCAAGGCTACGTGCTGACCGGCCGGCACAGCGTATTTACCACCTATGAAGCATTCGCGCAGATTTTCTCCAGCATGGCTCATATGTATCAGAAATTCCTTAAGTGGGTCCGCGCGATGCCATGGCGGCAGGACATTCCATCCATGAACTACCTGCTGACATCGACCGCTTGGCGGCAGGAACACAATGGCTACTCGCACCAGAACCCGAGCTTCGTCTCCGGAATGCTGGAAAAACACAATGATTTCATCAAGGCTTATTATCCGGTGGATGACAACTCCATGCTGGCGGTAATGGAAGAAGTCATGTCCTCAAAGAACCAGATGAACATCGTAACCGCCGGCAAGACCCCGGAACCGCGCTGGACTACCTACGAAGATTCCAAAAAAGCGCTGGAAGACGGCCTTTCTGTGTGGGATTTCGCCAGCGACAAGAACCCGCATGTGGTCGTAGCCGGTATCGGCGACTACATGACCAAAGAAGCCCTGGCCGCAGTCGAACTTATCAGGAAAGACGCGCCGCAAATCCGCGTCCGTTTCGTGAATATCCTCCGTCTGCAAGCCGCCTCAGCCGAAGACGGCGAACAAAAACCACAGATTCCTAACGCCGAAAAATACTTCACCGTCGACAAGCCGGTCATTATCAACTTCCACGGCTATCCGGAAGTCATGCAGAGCATCCTTTTCAAGGTAAAGAACCCCGGAAGGTTTTCCGTGCATGGCTATATCGAGGAAGGCGGCACGACCACGCCGTTCGATATGCAGGTGCGCAACAAGACGGACCGCTACCATCTGGCAAGCGAGATAGCCGAAAAGGCCTACGCACAGAAAGTGATAGACCAGAAGAAACGTTCCGATTTGCAATCAAAATACGCCGAGGCCCTGGACGAACATTACAAATACATAGTCAAGAACGGCGCCGACCCGGAAGAGATAGAAAACTGGCAATGGTCTGCCAAGAAGCCGGTCGTAACCTACTCTACCGACAAACTGCAACTTCAAGCTTTGCGCTCTGCGCGCACAATAGCCTTCATCGGCCTATCCGACAAACCCGAACGGCATAGTTATAAAGTTGCGAAATACTTCCAGGACAAAGGCTATAGGATTATCCCCATCAACCCGAACATAAAGGAAACTTTAGGGGAGAAAGCCTATGACACGCTTTTGGATGTCCCGGATTCAATTCATATAGATATAGTGGATATTTTCCGCAACCCCGAAGACGTCATCCCGCACATGGACGAGATAGTCGAACGCGGCGGTATACGCACCGTGTGGCTGGCCGAAGGCGCCAACAGCCCGACTGCAGAAGATTACGCCGAGGATTACGGCCTGCACATGGTAACCAACCAGTGCATCATGGACGTCGACAAAGCGGCCCGCAAAGCAAAATAACG
>DASSOT010000016.1:0-11815 GCA_035700225.1 Saccharimonadales bacterium (SeqCode) | reverse complement strand
ACACTGTTTTCATGCATAGCCCTGAGTTCTTTGGAAACTTTCGGGCTTACGACATCTTTTTTCTTTATCCAGAAATCAGTGTCTTTACCGTTATCTACCAGGTGCGGACGATAATAAATCCCGCCGTTTATGGTCGCCGCGAAAGCAGATGCCATCTGTATGGGCGTAACCGTGAATCCCTGCCCGAAAGCCATGTTGGCATATTTCAGATCGAGCGCAGAACCGTTGTCGGGGTCCGGCACGACACCAGGAACCTCATAGCCCTGTTCTATTCCTGTTTTCTGCCCAAAGAAATAATGGTTGGTCAGATAATCATAGTCAACATTTCTGGCTTTCTTGTTTATCTCGCCGCCGCCCAACTGCATCGTTATCCAGGTTGCGCCGGTGTTGAGCGAATATTCCAAAATATCGCGTATCGAGCGTGTCTGCGGGCCGCCGTCTTCCTCGACATTGGTAATCGTATAGCCGTCTACGGTAAATTTGGCAGGGTCAAAAAACGTCTGGTTCGGCTTTATCGCCCCCGTATTAAGGCCGGTGGCCACAGTAAGCGTCTTCATGATTGAACCTACCTCCAACGGAGAACTTACCGAAGGATTGGTGAATAGCCCGGCATCGTTTACTTCCCTGTATTTGCGCGGATCGTATGAAGGGTAGTTTGCCATGGCCTTTACCGCGCCGGTGTTTGCATCCAAAACTATCACACTGCCGGACTTCGAATTAACGGTAGGCAGATGCTCCCTTAGCAGGTCTTCGACCTTTTTCTGCATACCGATATCTATGGTAAGCCTTATCCTTTTCCCTGCCACCGGGTCCTTCAGTACGTTATCCTGGTTAGAAACCAGCGGAACGCCTTTTATGTCGGTGATGGCCTTCAGCTCGCCGGGTGTTCCGCTAAGCACATCGTTCATGTATTGTTCGATACCGTAAACGCCCTCACCTTCATCATTGACGAATCCCAGAATCTGCGCGGCCAGATTACCCTGGGGGTATGCCCGTATAGACTCTTCACGAAGGCCGATGCCTTTTATATCCAACGCTTCTATTGCCGATTTTTTGTCCTTGTCCAATTTCTTTGCCAACACCGCATATCGCGTGTCTTTTTGCATCTTGTCCAGGTAATCCTGGAATCCGGCCCCTGTTATGGCGCTCAATTTTTCGGCCGCCGTTTTTTTATCTTTAACATATACAGGGTCGGCAAAAAGCGTGTATACGGTCCTGTTCAAAACTATAGGAACGATGCCGTCGCCATCATGGGCTTCAATCACCCCCCGCTCAGCAGGTATACTGTATTCCTTTAACTGGCCGTTAAGCGCGGCCTGTTTATAATGCTCGTGTTGTATCACCTGGACATAGAACAGACGGACTATGAAAATTGCAAAAACCAAAAGAAGCAACCCGTAGAACGCATCGAACCTGAGGTTGCTGAATGTGACTTTGGACTGGTTTGCCCTAAGCGAAAATGACACTGAAGCTCCTTTGACTACTGTACTGTAGCAGTTGGGGCTACGGATACGAGATTCTGCGTGACCGGACTTTTAGCTACTCTGTCCATTGACTGAAGACGAGCGGCTGTAAGTTCCAAATCATCATGGTCCCGTTCCATCTGCGAATACTGCTTCTTAAGCTGGTCTATTTTGTAACCGCTGGCGTTGGTCTTCGTTACCTGTGTCAGGTATAGAAGACCCAGCAGACAACTGAGTATGACCAGCACTATGCTGTTACTGACCGGGCCGATGGTCCGCGCCTGTTCAGCTATGGAAACAGCGTTCTGGTGCCTGGCGGCGAATCGTCTGCGCCCCATTGCTACTGAACTTGAATAAGTCATGTTTATTTTTTCCTTTTTGTTTTTATTTTTGTTTTCCTGCCCGGCAGGTTCCGCTTACACGGAACCCGCCCGACGGGTACCTAGTCAGAGTACACGTACATGTACCTTATAGGCCCTGGAGGTGCTTTTTACCTGTATAGGCATTGGCTACCTCTTTCTTTTGTTTTTATTTTCGCTGCGCTACACGAAGTTTGGCACTTCGACTGCGCGGATTAAAAACAACTTCATTTTTGCCTGCAGTGACGACTTTTTTTGTCACGATGTGCAGTCCGGCGTCATACCGATTGCCCCCATAGTCTTTGAAAGCCTGTTTTACCAGCCTATCTTCCAGACTATGGAACGATATGACCCCTATCCTGCCCCCGCGGGCTAGCATGCTTATCCATAAAGGCAAGGCTTCTTCCAACTGCGCCAGCTCGTTGTTCACGGCTATCCTGAGCGCCTGGAACACTTTTGTCGCCGGATGTATCCGGCCTTTCCTGCCTTGCAGTTGAGCAATTTTTTTCGCCAATTCGTCCGTAGTTTCATACGGCCTTTGCTCAACCAGCCTTTCTGCAAGCTTGCGGGCATTTCTTATTTCACCGTATTCGCGAAATATATCCGCGAGCAACTGTGCGTCATATGTGTTGATGATACGGCCGGCAGTAAGCTCCTGCGACCTGTCCATACGCATATCCAGCGGTCCGCTGGCGGCAAAAGAAAAGCCTCTCTGTGGATTGTCAATGTGCGGTGACGATAACCCAAGGTCGGCCAGAATTATGTCGTATTCTTTCTTTTCCGCCGACAACTGTTTGCTGGCGGATAGAAAATCCCGATGCAAAATGCCCACCCGCCTGTCTTCGGCGAATATATCCTGCAGGGACTTTACGGCATATTCATCCCTGTCTACCAGGGTTGCTGTGCCTTCTTCACCTATGCGGTCCAGTATCATACGCGCGTGTCCTCCGTAACCCGCCGTAAGATCGAGATATCGATCCTTGGGCTTGGGTTGCAGATAGCGTATGACTTCTTCTGCCAGCACAGGCTCGTGCTTGTTTTTTCTCATGGGTGATCTTTCTTGTACTTTTGTTTTTATTTTTGTTTTTGTTTTACAAGGTCACCTATCCAGCAGTCAGTTTTTTGTTTTTGCGTTGTTTTTGTTTTTGTTTGAAACGCGGTTATTGATGTAACAGCAGATAAACTTCTCTTGGTTTATCATGAGATGCTCTTACAAACCGTGATTCTTAGAGACTTATGTGTGAGGTGGAGTTTTGGGAGGTGTTTTGAATAGAAAGAGCGAGGGTTTTTTATAGTGGTTGCCCTTTATTGTCCACTTACTGACTGCCGGATAGCTGACCTCGTAGCTAACCAATCCGTAGTACTTTGTTACCCAGGTTGTTAAGGTTCTATCACTTCTTTAGGTTGCGAGCGGCTTCCTTTGGCGACATCAAGCGCCAGTATTGGCCTACTCCCACGGCGACTACTGCTTTGTCTATTCCGCTGTAGTCCAGTAGATGCTGTTCCAGAGTTATCCGGCCCTGCTTGCTATCCGGCTCTGCTTCGATCTTACCTGTCCTGAATCGGACATTCAGATCGGCTATCCTCTCATCAAGGATGTCGCCGTCCAGCTTGGGTTCAACCCTCTTTTCCCATACGTCTTTCGGGTACAGGTGAAGGTATCTGCCGAAACCTCTGGTCACTACTACTCCGGTGGCAAACTGATGTCTAAGCTCCGGCGGAATCGTCAGCCGTCGCTTCTCATCTAGTTTCCTCTCAAAGTAGTCTACTGTGGCCATAAGATGTTATTTAGTGATGTAGTGGTTTTTATTTTTGCCCCAGTCTTCTTGTTAAAGGACTGAGCTATTCGTTGATAACTGTTTTGATTACCTACGATTACCCACTACCATGAGTTTACTACCCACAATCTCCCACATACAAGGGTTTTAGACCACTTTTTTAGAGAAAATACCCATAGTTTTCCACAGGAATGAAAAAAGCGCTATATCTGGTGTCTTATATCTGTCCATAGCACTATCAGAAAATGAGTGTTTATATTTTGTCAATAATCTGGTCAAAGCTTGTTATGCGTTTGACGTTCTGTGGCAGAACCACGTCCTTGTCGCCGTTCCTGTCTATATGATATCCCTGGCAAATCCCCGGAAGACCGTCAAAAACCGTCGGCCTGTCATCTATGAAGGTTATGTTATCTGCAGGAGGTATTTCCTCTAAAGGAGCGTCAAATTTGCCGTCATTTCCCTGCCAGCCGGCTATATCCATGCCTTTTCTGGGGTGAAAGACGATTATGTGCGGTATCAAGTCCAGCTTTGCCGCCTGCATCTTCAACTCCTGCCACCTTTCATCGCTGGCATAAGTGAGTATAAGATACTGGCTACCGGCCTCTTTGAGCCTCTCCAGATATCTTCCGGCATCGGCAAAGACAAGGTTTTCGGATTCGGCCAGTTTCAAAAACTCAGACTTGAATTCCGTGAGCGAACCGCCGCCCAGCTTTTCTATGCCCGCCAGCGGGCTATACGGACGGTATGTCTTGGATTTATCGATTGATTCCTGGCGCTCTTTTTTTATTTCGGAAAAATCCACGCCTATATTGCCGCAAGCCTCCTCGGCGATTTCCATAGCCCTGTCGACGTCCAGAAGCGTCCTGTCCAGGTCGATTACATAAAGCATATCTTCCATACTAAAGCCCCCCTATCGTATCATTCAGTGCCACTGCCAGTTTTTCCTTGTCATGCCTGACCAATGACCTGACGGCGGCTATCTTATCGTTTGCGTTACTTTCAACCTTTTCAGCATCCGCTATGTCAAAGCCGACAAGCTTGTAATTTTTGCCCTCGGGGCTATCCGGTCCTACCGGCTCCTCGCCCTCGCGCAGACATTCGCCGGCAATAGGCGCGGTGTTGTATATGACGGCATCGATACCTATATCTCCGGCCAGCCTTCTTGCTTCCGCAATGTAATCACCCGGCCTGAAGCCCCAGGTATGCCCTTTTCTGTTCACAAGGTTGCAAAGATATATGACCTTGGCGCTTGTAGTATTCAACGCCTCTGCCATGCCGTTCACTAATAGAGCCGGGATTATCGAGCAATAAAAATTCCCCGGTGCTATGATGACGGCGTCGGCGCCGGCTATGGCCTCCCGCGCGGAATCTGCCAGCATAGCGGGTGGCTCCAAAGCCAGTTCCGGTTTATTACCTTCAAAATCGGTATTCGCAATATTATATACGCCCCGGACATGCTTGCCGGCTACGTCCAGTACAAGCCCGCATTTATCCTTAGTAGATGGCAGTATGTCTTCATCTACGCCCAGCAGGCGTTTCGCTATATCTATTCCGTGTTCTATATCGCCGTTTTCCAGTTCGCCGGCGCTCAATATCAAGTTCCCCAGGCTATGGCCTTTCAGATTGTCGGCTTCAAACCGGTATGAGAACAGTTCAGCCGCTTCGGGGTTGCTTGAAAGTGCAACGAGGCATTGCCGTATGTCACCGACAGCGGAAGCCCCCATTTCGTCGCGCAGTTTTCCTGTAGAACCACCGTCATCAGCCATGGACAGTATCGCGCTTAGCTTATAGCCCTGTCCGGAAAGTGCCGAA
The DNA here is from genome assembly GCA_035700225.1 of Saccharimonadales bacterium (SeqCode). Taxonomy (GTDB): domain Bacteria; phylum Patescibacteriota; class Saccharimonadia; order Saccharimonadales; family 2-12-FULL-41-12; genus JANWLD01. The sequence continues at coordinate 6,403 of DASSOT010000016.1, read as the reverse complement.
AGCACCACGCTGGTACCATGGCCGCCACCTATTACCGCCGCCCTTTTGTCTGCCATCATTTGCCCCCTTGCCACCCCATTACGACCCGGTCGTCCGATTCTGAAAGTATGCTGTAACCGAAGGATTCGTAAGCTCTGCGGGCCGCTATATTGTCTTTGGCAAAATCAAGCCACAGCTTACCGTCCGGGAAAAACCTTTTTACATCTTCATGCGTCGCCCTCATGAAAGGTTTTGACAACCCCTTGCCTACACATCCTTCATAAAGGCGTATTCCGAAAGTCAGATTATATGATGGGTCTATGTGCTCGCTCGTCTTACGGCCGAACCAGATTATGCCGCCTACTTTTTGCTCCTTTGTTACAAGTAGATAAACTATCCTGTCCTTTGCCGCCCATTCCTTGTAAGCAGTCAGGTCTTTGAACCTGCCATCTACGTCTTCATGCCCCTCGAACTTCATGACATGGGGCTGACGCGAATTTTCAATCACCTGGCTTATGTATTCGTCGGGCACGTCAGCGGCCTTAGCTACTATGATGTCCAGGTTTTCTTCGATCAGCCTGTCTGGAAGTTCGGTCTTTATGCTATCCAATTCCAATCCTCCGCATGCTGTCTATTGTAGCTGATTGAACAAATTTTTTAGTCATTTTTCTTTTCCCTTTCTATCTGTTAGCCGGTATTTATACCATATATGTGCTGTCTTTACTCCAGCTTTGATATCCAATTAGCAAACCATTTCGCACTTGGCCGGATTATACGCTTCATGCCGTTTTTCCTATCCACATGCACCAATCCGAATTCGGGCCACCAGCCGTAAGCCCATTCAAAGTTGTCCAACAGGCTCCAGTGGAAATATCCGCGTAAATCCACGCCCTCGCTAAGCGCCCTTTCCATGGCGACTATGTTTTCCTGTATCCACCAATGCCTCAGCTCGTCATCCTTATCAGCAATGCCGCTTTCGGATACGAACAACGGCTTCTTAAACTTGGCCCATGTACGCAACAATATCGGATAAAGCCCTTCCGGTTCGGCATACCAGCCCAGATCGCTGACCGGAACTTTCGGGTTCTCTTTCCTGCCTAAGCCGGTGTAATAGTCGCTGAAATAGTAGTTTACACCTATGAAATCAGTCTGGCGTTTCACTCGTCTTAAGAACCACCAGTTCCATACGTAACGCATAAGTTTGGTGGAAACTTCATCCAGTACATTGTGCGGATGCTTTGCCTGTATGTTCGCTAGTATCATGGCGAGGCCCACCTGGATAGAAGGTTCGTGGCGCTTGATTATCTTATACGATTGTTTGTGGGCGCGCGCCATATTCCAATATACCTTTATGAACTTCCAAAAGTTTTTCTCCTGCGGCGGCCATTCGCCCAGCAGGTATCCGAAGCTGGCATAATTACTGGGCTCATTTATGGTCAGGACATACTCGATATTATCCAGCAGACCTTCCTTGCAAAGTTTTTCGATGAATCTTTCGAAATATTGCAGGTTTGCCCTCTTTTCAAATCCGCCTTTTTCAGCAAACCAGACAGGCACGGTCCAATGCCATATGTTCAAAAAGGGCTCTATCTTGCGCCTTCTTAGCTCCTTTATATAGTCTTTGTAATATTGCAGGGCATTCTTGTCCCATTTGCCTTCTTCCGGCTCTATCCGCGACCACTCGATGGTGAAGCGGAACGAATTCAGGTTCAACTTCTTTATGATATCGAAGTCTTCCTTATATCTGTTGTAGTGGTCCACTCCCACGCCCGAAACATAGTTTGAAGGCTCCTCAGCCTGGTCTTTGAATTTTTCCCACGAAGGTATCCCGCCTAAGCGTATGTGTGCGGTCTGTGCCAGCCTGGACGCATTCTCAAGTTCCCACACAGACCACTGATTGTGATTGCGCCCTTCCACCTGATGCGACGAAATGCTCGCGCCCCAGAAAAAATGTTTCGGGAAAATTTCGGCGTTTTTTTCTTCCTTCATGTTTATCTTTAGATTTCATCTATCAGTATAGCAGGCGGTGCTTGATTTTATCCCCCATGGAGTTTAGAATTATTCATCGAATATGGATGTTTTATCGGTTGAGCAATTCGACACAGATTACCTGGAAAAGGTATTTTCGCTCGCTGAATCGATTGAAAAACAACTCAACGACCCAAAAACTGCCAAAAAACTTTCTGAGAAACACACCGATAAACAGATATGTACGTTGTTTTACGAGCCCTCTACCAGGACCCGCCTGAGCTTTGAAACGGCCGCACTGAAGCTCGGTATGGGCGTGGTTTCTACCGAAAACGCCGCGGGTTTCTCGTCCGCCGCAAAGGGCGAAACCTTGGAAGACACCATCAACGTCCTCAACAATTATCATCTTTCAGCCATTGTCATACGACATACCGACAAGGGAGCGGCAGAACGTGCCGCATCTGTCAGCGGTGTACCGATAATCAATGCCGGCGACGGCACCGGCGAGCATCCCACGCAGGCGCTTTTAGACGCTTATACCATCAGAAAACAGTTCGGCAGGCTGGACAATTTGAAAATCGTAGCCGGCGGCGACCTCAGATACGGGCGCACCATACGTTCTTTATGCCGTCTGCTGGCGCTATATCCAGGAAACCATATCAGCTTCGTTTCAGTCCCAGAACTGCACATGGCAGACGATATCAAACAAGTCTTGAAAAAAAGCGGCACTACTTTTGACGAAACCGACGATGTTTCCAAAGTGTTCAAGGATGCCGATGTAGTTTACTGGACCCGCTTGCAAAAAGAACGCATCAAGAATCCAGATGCCATAGACACCAGCAAATTCACTATCACACCGGACAAGGTAAGACTGCTTCCTAAAGAGGCCATTATCCTGCACCCCCTTCCCCGCGTAAAAGAGATTTCAGTAGAAGTAGACAGCGATCCTCGCGCTAAATACTTCGAGCAGGCCGGCAACGGGCTTTACATCCGCATGGCCCTGCTGGATATGATAAACGGCACGTAGCGACTATTCTTTAGAAAAGGACCGTACCTATTTCGCACCGGCTTTCAGCCTTACAGCGACCAATTTTTTGGGTCAGCAAAAAGATTGGATAAAAACTGACAGCATTTCTGTGGGTTTGGGCATTTTCAGCGTCCTGATTTGCGAATGACAAAAGTACAATAATTCGCGAGGAAGTGTCTGACCCTCCGTAGCTTTAGCGAAGGGCGGGGAGTTTTCCGAGCATTGTACGCTTTGGCAATGAGAAGATAAAGACGCTGAAACAGCCCAATGGTTTTGGCCCGCTTTTGCCACCAAAAGCGGGTCGGTAAAAAGGTACGAAGTACCTTAGCGAAATCTGGCTGGCTTAAAGCCAGCACGGAAAAATTTTATTTTTTACTTTTGGCAAGTTTCATATATTCGCCGTAGGTTACGAATGTGGTTGTATCCTTAACTTTGTCTACGAATAAAACACCGTTGAGATGATCTACCTCGTGCTGGATTATATGCGCCGACAAACCTTCAAAAAATTTTTTATGTTTCCTGCCTTTTTCATCGCGGTATTCCAACTCTATCTTCTTATACCTCGGTACTTTCGCGAACAAACCACTTTTTAGGGCGCCGCCGCTGATGCACCCTTCCCACTCCTGGCTTCTGCGTCCGTAAGTCTTGGTTATCTGCGGGTTTATTATCGTCAGGTCGTATTCTTCCGCGTCTTTTCTGTGCTTGCTGGGGCGCACACTTATGACCGCCAGGCTTATTCCCTCGCCTATCTGCGGAGCCGCCAGACCTACGCCCAGTTTTTTTGATAGCAGAAAGTCGTGCATATCTTTGACGAGCTTCCGCGTCTTGGCCGTATTTATCTCCTTGACTGTTAAGCTCTTGGCTTTCTGCCGAAGGATGGGGTTTCCAAACTCGATTATTTTCATTCGATTTCTATAGATTGGCCCGGTTCTAATATCACCAGTTCAAATGGCTGTCCAGTAGCATTGGCACGATCCTGGTAGTAGTCCGGAAAAGCCCCCCATGTATCATAATGAATAGCCAGCGCCTTCTCAGCGGAAACTTGTTTAGCAAAAGCAAAAGCATCTTTGGGCGATACGTCGGGTCCGGTTATCGGCAGAGCCAGGTATTTTACACTTAAGCCCGACAAATCAATTCCATCCCCCGGGTGAAAGAAAATATCATTTACAAGGTATCCGACATTCTGCGGCCCTTCACTGCCATCCGGCATCAGACAGTGCGGCAGTTCTATGACCTTGACTTCAAACTTTCCGACCTTGATTGTGTCTTTGTCCTTGACCACTATCTTGTGCGGCGTATCCAGGAGTTTGTCAGTGCTTTCATTTACGTGTATCTTGTGGGCCTGGTCCGTGGCCATCAGTTTTTCGCAGGCTTTTTGGTCAAAATGATCAGGGTGCTCATGGGTTAAGAATACGGCGTCAAGCTTGCCCAGCTCCGTGATTTTGTGCTTGTCCGTAAAAGGAAAACCTGGGTCTATCAATATTCTTGTGCCGTCATGTTCTATCAAAAGACAGCTTTGTTCGTATTTGGTGACCTTCATGATTCCATGATAGCAATTCCGATCAAACCTTGTAAGCTACCGGCCACAACTTTGGACCGACTCTAAATTTTATAAGTACGAATAATATGGAACATATGACCAATATATTAAGCGGCCAGGCGATAGCCGCGAATGTCCAATGCTTTATCGTGAGAAGGGTTATGAACGAGCTTACCGCCCCGCCCAGATAATTCGGCCAGCTTTCGGTCTCCGGAAAGCTGAATGATTTCTTAACAGTCGGGACTGAGGCAAGGATGTCTGCGATAATGGCGAAAATTATCGCATAGTTCCCCTCGCTGGTTATCAACCACCCAGCGACCCCTACCAACGATAGTAAGCCGCAGATATAATCAAATCTTGATATTTTCCAGAATGCATTCTTATCTAAAAACGACGCGCCTAAGGTCATCAGAGGCACAAAACCCGACATGAAAGTCGCTATCAATGGCGTTATCCCTACATCTTTTCCAAGCATAGCTGAAAAGGATATTATCGGTATAAGTGTCCACAAACCCCAGGTGACCCTGTTCGGCTTGGTACGGCCTTTTACGGTGTTATATATGTAATTCAGGTTCGCAACCAACCCTATTATCACTGCCGGTATTATGAATCTTTCGTCAATCACTTGCTTTCAAACCATTTCCTGGCGGTTTGCTCGTCTTTTTTCATCTGTTCTATCAAGACTTCCACGCTTTCAAACTTTTTATTATCGCGAAGCCTCTCGCCTATCTCTACCGCTATCTCGCTGTCGTATAAATCTATCAGCGGAAAATCCAATATATGAGATTCGAGCCTATGTTCCTTTTCGTCCAGTGTTTCCGGCGCACCGATAAATATTATCGAGGGCAATTTTTTGCCTGCGAACGCTTTTTTTACTCTTTCATCATCGGTAGACAAAAGTTTCGTATACCCTATGAAAAGTCCGTTCACCGACTTGTCTTCAAAGCTGATATTTGCCGTCGGGTATCCGAACTTTGTCCCGTTGCGCTTGTTTCTTACGACTGTTCCGCTTACTTTCATGACCCAATAATAATAGCAGTTTAACCGCCCACGCTTGCAAAATTTCCAAAATTTGACTATAATATGGTTCGATTGTTAAATAATAAATTTATAAGAGTTTATGCCCGACCCCGCACAACTTGAACCCGGCGTACGACCGGAGATTTCCGACAACGGACACAGCCCGGAATTCCGCATATGGTATTCCGGAAATTACGGATTTGAGGCTGATAATGGCGAGGCTCCTGCCCGCGATAAAGACAGCATCTTCGTAAATAACCCTGAAATAGTGGAGGCTCTTGAGCTTTTAGCTGTAAGAGCCGGTTCCGCGCCCGCTGAACTGCCCGACGAACATAAACAACTCGATATGAGGCTTGCCATGCGCGGTTTTGCCGCCATAAGAGGCAGTAAACAAGTCGAAAGTGACGCTCCGGAGTTGCGCAAAACCATCATAAAAACCAAGAAACAAATTAGAGCCGAAGAGGAAGAACGCGAGCGTGCTTCAAGCGCATCTAATGGAAGTTTCGACACTGTAGAAGCAAAAAAAGCCGCACAAGAAGACAAAACCCGGGAAAGAGCCGAGGCTCAGGAAAAACATGAAAACGAGCGCAAAGAAACGGCGTCTAAGTTGTTCGAGACTTTTCGTGAACAACATCCTGATGTAAATCTGGATGATTATATAAGTCTTTACCAAAAAGTTACCGGGCGTTTGAAAAACGGCGAAGGGATTGAAGCCCGGGCCGGCAAAGGCTTCAATAAACTGATGGGCAAGCTCGTAGAAGAATTAGCCCTGGAACCGGAAAGGCTTACCGACTTATCTTACGCCTCCAGCTTATTGGGTGGTATAAATAACGAAAGTAGCGACACTAGAGATATATATACCTTGAATC
>DASSOT010000015.1:0-4551 GCA_035700225.1 Saccharimonadales bacterium (SeqCode) | reverse complement strand
GTGCCGGAAGTTAGGGCGCCTGTGCGTGCGTTAAAGAACAAATGAGTTCCGTCGGACAATTTGACTACATAGAGCAATACCCCGTCTTCGTTTTTAAGGGTTATGCTGATTATCGCGTAACTAGGCTTTTTGTCCCCGGCCAGGTTCTTTACCTTGTCAACGGTTACAAGGCTGTCGGGCAATGGCTCTTTGAGCGTGGTTTCAGCAGTTATTTCCCGACTGTTGGTCTGGGGAGTATTGTTTTTTGTATACACGTAGTAGCTTGCACCGACTATCGCAACGATAGTTATGATTATCGGCAGAACCAGACCATGCGCAAATCCAAGGTTATCCAAGCGTTTTTTCATTTTTATCCTTTTTATTTTATTCAAAGCGAATATGCTTACTATAACACAATTACACGTTTTATTGAACTTCAGGAGCGGTCGCAGTCGGCTTATAAGCCGAGCAGTATCGAAACGGCGGCGATTGATAAAGGTACCGACAGGTTGTCCGCTCCTTTTGACGAGAGAGCTTCGGCGGCCGTGGACACAAGACTCACCGCCAGCGATATAAGCAATATTCTAGTCCAGGCCAAGTCGCAGGCGGACAAGAGCAAGACCAGGCCTATGGAGAGGCTTGTCAAAAAGAACGCGGTACTTCCTTCAACGGTCTTATTGCCGGTCAGCTTATGCTTGCCGAGCTTGGTTCCGACAGCTTCGGCCGCACTGTCGCTTATACCCAGCACCAGCATGCTATATGCGAACACCAAATGATTCTGTGCGAATAAGGCCAATACGAAGACGCTGAAAGGGAAATACACTTCGCCGTACGTCGTGCGCCTGGTCTTGTGGATGGACTGAAATATTTTCCGGCGCTTTGATAGTAGCATGAAGATTACGAATACCGCGGACGTGGCCGCTATCCCGTCCCAGCTGAATCTGTAGGGCAGAAGAGCTATTAAAAGGGTACTGCCCAGGTGCACTACCTTGCGAGTCAATTCGGTATTAATCTTGGTTTTTCTTTGAAATACCTCTACGCAGACGAACAGCGATATGAAGACTGCCAGTAGCATGACGACCTCGGCAAACATCAGTAAGACACCTTCATTTCTTCAGGATTTCTTATAACGAACAGGCCGTAAACCGCTCCGTAAACGCCCAACAATACTGACAAGTACAGATAGCTCTTGCCCGACATGTCATAAAGGTCGCTATCGTATATCAGCCATATGGCTATGCACAGCATGGACATGGCGGCTATCTGGCCGATAGCGCCGAGTATTACCTGTTGTACATGCCTGCTTTTTGCCGAACCCATGCGTTGCAATGCCAAAGACACTACCAGCATATGGGTCATGAGTATGGCGCATAGCAACCACGAACGGCTGGCGAATAACACGGCCAAAACCACGGTGCCGGCCAGCCAGAAAAACCCGCTGAAGTACATCGTCTTTTGTTTGCCGTAGCGGACTATGAAAGTTTTTTTGCCGTATTTTTTATCTCCTTCCACATCGCGCAGGTCTTTTAGCACTATCCGTCCGACGAAACTCAGATACATCCCTGCCAAAAGTACCGAGCTGAATCCGTCAAGCTTGCCGTCTGCGCTGAAAAGTCCCAGCAGGAAGGGAAGGGCCACATAGCCCATCGGCAATAAAAGCGGAGCTATGACGCCGCGATACGATACCCTTACCGGTGGCATCGAGTAGACCCAGTTGAGCGCCAAAGCGGCACATAACAATATGAATGCAGGCAGGGAAATCGCGTAAGCACAGGCCAGGCTGAAAACTCCGCCTGCCAGGGCTAACAGCCAAAGCGTGCGCCGGCTGGTCTTATGGTTTATCAACGGCCGGCTCGGGGCGTCCTTTAGATTTATCTTATCTATGTCCTCATCTGCCAGGTCATTTATGCATGTACCGTTCAAATACCAAAAAGCAAGCGCCAACACGGCCATCAGAAGCTCGAAAACATATCCGCCTAATAAGTTATTGCTGGACAAAGCACCCAGGTAGCCGAATATCAGCACCGTCACCAAAACCCGGAGCCTCAGCATCCTATAGGCGGTAGACAAAAACCGGTTCATATCAGATCAAAGTTTACTTGTTGCTCCCGTATGAGGAGAACGCCGCCATAAGCAGGATGAACAAGCCGATGATTATCGCGCCGGCGGTAATCGCTATAATCCCCAGGACCATGCCCACCGTTCTGAATGCACCGCCTACGCTGGATTGCACCGGCGGATTGACCGCAGGAACAGGGTTATTAACTATCGTTTCGCTATTGTCCGGATTTTGCGCTTCCTGGTTCGGAAAGTTTTGCGGAGAAGCTTGCACCGGAGCTGTCTGCTCATCTTTTCTCGGTATATTCCTCGACATCAGCAGATATATGGCCCACGCGAAAGGGAACAGCACGATAGCTATACCCCACCATGCTTTGCCATCTATCCTTTTTTGCGCCATGTCGGTAAGGGCAAAGATAATTCCCGCTACATAGCCTAGCTGAAAAAGGCCGGGGATAAGATAATACAAAGGTTCCATATTTATTTTTTAACCTACTATTAATATTGGCTTAGAATGGAAATATGCGCAAGGCTTTACTAGGAGTTTTAATAGCTTTCAGTATTATGGCCGGGTTTTTGTTTCTCGCGGGACTTGGCTTCTTTCTGTCCTACGGCCCGGCAACACAATCTTCTGCGGACGCTATCCGGATAGAAGAGAAAGGCGAAGTGATATCGTTCCTGCCTCTTTCTGTTTCATCCCGCCAGGGCATAGTGATTTACCCGGCTAATCTGGTGAGCCCATGGCAGTATCAGGATTCGGTTGAAGCTTTGGCGCTTTCGGGTAGAAAGGTTTTCGTGGTCGAGCCGGACTGGCGGCTTTCTACTACCGGGCCGAAAGTTTTAGCAGACCTTCAGGAACAAAATGCGGAAATAAACCGCTGGTATTTGATTGGCAATTCAGCCGGCGCCGGACTGGCCTGCCGGGACAAAGACGCCAACCCTTCGATAATCAGTGAAGCTATCGTAGTAAATGGCTATTGCAAAGGCTTTTCCTTCAAGCCACAGCTTGCCATTTTTGGCTCTGGCGATTGGCTGGTCCGGTCCTCCGCGCATACATCTCAAGCCCAGAAAAGCGAGGTCGCTAGTGGCGGGCATTTTCTGCTGACGGACAGGAAAAAATCCCAGCCCGGCCACTCAGAAACTGTCTCTATGATTCTGCAGTATCTGGACGGCCAAAATCCTTGACCAGCTCGCGGGCTATCTGCTCTACGGTTTCATCCAAATCTTCATTGATGAATATTTTCCCGGCCAATTTCCTGCCCAGCTTCAACTCCGCTTCATAATCTTTGAGCCGGGTTCCTGGCTCGCTTCCGGCCACGGCGCGTTTTTCCAGTGCTTCTTTGACCCTGTCTTTATCCGCTTCTATCTGGTATATGACGGGGTTGTCATAGTGCGGTAGGAGGCGCACTATCAAAGGCGCGCGGAGCATTACGGCCGGTATGGCGCCCCCGGACGGAGTTTTTATCCGGGGCAGGCCGTATTCGTAAGGCAGGCCGAACGGCTTTACCGTTTCTACGAAAAATCCTTTTTCTTTGGCTCGGTTGAACTCCTCTTCATCGCAAAAGACATGCTCTATGGTATTGTCGTCTTCATCATATCTTTTTGGCCGGGTGGTCCATGACGGCGCGACTTCCAGAATTTTCCTGGCCGCCAACCGACTTATCACAGTAGTCTTGCCGGTTCCGGACGGTCCTATTATCACCAGCAAAGGCTGGCTCTTTTCCAAAAAACTCATGATTGTTTATGATACCAAAACTATCTGTAATAAGCTCGCATAGCCTTCATCAGGTTCAGACTCATATTATTGAAATTCAATTTCTTGAATCTTGCTTGGGCCGCGTCTATCGCATCCAGAGTTTCATCGTCCAAACGCCAATTTGCGCTTGCTCTTACATCCTCAAGGCGCGATTTGTCGGTAGGCGCGGAAAGCACAACCGTGCGCATGTCCAGATACATAGATGTCCAGGCTATTCCCAGCCGGGCCAAATTATGCCCGGCTTCTAGCGCCCGTTCGCTCAGTTCGTTTAATATATCCAAACCTTCTCTCAGATTGTCCAGCTCGGTAGTTTCGTCGCCTTTTTCTTCCCTTGATTTTATATATTTATCAGTAGCCTCAATCATTGCTTCGCTGAGCATGCCTTTGTGAAGCGGGCTGTGTGCCAGTATGGTCATACCTTCCTGATGTGCCATAAAAGCGGACTCTATATCGTCAAAACCATGTATTGCGTTAGCGAAAGGCTGTGTCGTTGCGGGTTTTATCAAACCCTCTTGCTCGCAAACATCTAATATATCCACCATGTCCCAAACCGAATAATTCGAAACGCCATAGGCTCGTATTTTTCCTTCTTTTATAAGCTCATTCATAACCGGGGCGGTTAAGTAGCCGCTATAGTTTTTACCATGTAGCTGGTATAAATCTATTATCCCGACATCTTCTCCCAGTAATCTAAGGCTCTTTTCTACTTGCCTTCGGATTCTTTCCGGCGATGTATCGATTCTCCGGTCTTCTGTTTC
>DASSOT010000014.1:0-8028 GCA_035700225.1 Saccharimonadales bacterium (SeqCode) | reverse complement strand
CGGCGGCATGGTCGCGAACAATTCCGGCGGCGAAAAGTCGCTGGAGTTCGGCAAGACCGAAAAATTCATCGAGGAGCTCAAAGTCGTATTTTCAGATGGCCGCGAATACACCGTAAAGCCTTTGACCAAAGCCAAGCTGGACGAAAAGATGGAACAAAAAGACTTTGAAGGCAAGCTATACCGCAATGTTTTCAAGATAGTCGACGAAAATTACGAGTCCATCAAGGCCGCCAAGCCTGGTGTCAGTAAAGATTCCACCGGATACCACCTATGGAATATCTGGGATCGCGAAAAAGGCATTTTCGACCTGACCCAGCTCATCGTCGGCTCGCAAGGCACGCTGGGCATCGTCACCGATATCAAATTCCGCCTGGTCAAACGCCCGGTGCATTCCGGCACGCTGGTGATATTCCTTCGTGACATGGAAAAACTCGGCGAAATCATCCCGACCGTTCTTAAGAAAAAGCCGGCTACCTTTGAGGGCTTCGATAATTACACGCTCATGCTCAGCTTCAAGCTGTTTTATTACTTTCACCAGACACTCGGTTGGGGCGGACTTACTAAGCTGGGAATCCAGTTGATTCCCGATGCAGTCAAGCTCATGCGCGGTATCCCCAAGATGGTCCTGCTCGTTGAGTTCACCGATGAATCCCCCGAAGCTATCGCACGCAAGATACGCAGATTGCACGAAGAGCTGTTGATTTATCACGACGTAGCTTCTTTCGAAGAGGACGAAACCGAGGAAAAAGAAAAGAAATTCTGGATAATGCGCCGCGAGAGCTTCAACCTCCTGCGCAAAAAGGTGCATGACAAACATACAGCTCCGTTCATCGACGACCTGGTCGTCCCGCCAGAGCACCTAACTGAATTTTTGCCCAAACTGCGCGAAATCGTAAATAAGTATAAACTTTTGGCAACCGTTGCTGGGCACATGGGCGACGGCAACTTTCACGTCATACCGCTGATGAAATTCGAGCTGGAAGAGGAAAAAGCCAAGATAGAGCCGGCCATGCGCGAAGTCAACGACCTGGTGTTAAGCTACGGCGGCTCCATGAGCGGCGAACACAATGACGGTATGAGCAGAGGCCCCTGGCTGAACCAGCAATATTCCGAAGAAATCATGGGCTATTTCCGCGAAGTAAAGAAACTTTTCGACCCGAAAAACATCTTCAACCCGAAGAAAAAGACAGATGCGGACTGGGACTTCTCAATGTCTCACCTCCGCGAACACTTTTAGCGGCCTCGCCTTATGTGTACAACCTACGGTTTTTCCGCCAAAACCTGTCCGGCCGGACGTATTTTGCAAATTTTAGGGGAAGAAGAGGAGTTTTACGCCGGAGAGGATTACGATTATTACAAATAGTAGGCGTACCCATTTGTCGCCCCGTTCCAGCGCTGTTTGAGCGCCCCAGGCTCCGCCGATGTATGCGCCGATGGTCATAGGTATGCCCAGCTCAAAATTAATAAGTCCGTGCCACAAAAATACCGTGAATGTTGCAATAGTCAAGAAGATTCCGGGTACCGATATAGTCGACTTAGCCTGCAGATATGTCATACCGAAAAAATACACGAGCGTATACATCGCAAACACTCCGGCGCCGGCGCCCAAAAAACCAGCATATATCATGATGGCAAAGTACACCAGATAACCGAAAGCCACTATGTCCCTGCCCTCTTTGACCGTTTTCAAACCTTTTTGCGGATTCAGCAAAATCACCGGTATCAACAGTAGGAGCAGTATTCCGACTATTTTTTCCAACGTGTCGGCATTCGTTTGTATAAGGAATTTAGCTCCGATAAGCCCGCCGATTATCGCCAAAGGGCTCAGCTTCAACCCCACGGCCATCCGAACTTTTTTAGCTTTGTAATACTTTGGCAGGGAGGATGCTATCACGCCCATGGTGGCCAGCGCATTTGTGGCTATCGCACTGTTTGCCGAAAGGCCCAGAAATATCAGCACGGGGATATTCATTATGCCCGCGCCAGCGGTAACCGCCGCCACGAAACCGGCGGCAATACCAGCAATAAAGCTGATAAGCATATATGTTATGTCCACACCCATACTATAGCCGAAAACAACGAGCATATTATAATCATCTATATCAAATGCCACAGTCAAACATAGTTATAGAGCCTTTTGATGGCAACCAGAAAGTAGCGGATGCAGTTGCCAAACTTCACCTGGAAGTCAGGCGCAAGCAAAGGGCCGATGGCGAGAGTGATTTCCATGGCAGGATTCGTTCCTCACAAGCAGACCTTAAGGCTATGCAGGATTATTACATCGAGCCCGGCGGCAACTTTTTCATTGCTTGGGAGATTGCGAGCGGCGAAATAGCCGGCTTCATCGGCGTAAAGAAAATCGGCGGAGCAGAAGGACAGATAAGGCGCATGGCCGTCATGCCAACCTACCGCAGACAAGGCATCGGCACCCGCCTAGCCCGGACTGCCGTCGCATGGGCCAAAGATGCCGGCTTTAGGCGCTTGCATGTCGCTACCGGGGAAAAAGAAAAAGCTATCCATATATACAAATCAGCCGGGTTTGAAGAAGTGGGCCGCGACCCCAAACGCGGCGACATTTTGCTTTCTCTCAATTTAACTTAAAAGTTGGCTAGACCCAATGAAGGCTTCGGCGTGCTTGCTTGAGCAAAGCCCGCCCTCCAGGCAAACGGTTGTTCCGGCGTATTGCCAATTGCCCCGAAGATAAGGTGTAATAATCTTCAGCCGGCACACCACTATAAATCTCAATACCGCTCCATTCTTCGTCTTTGCTAAAGCCTAGTTTATCCAATAATCCTACGGTATTTTTGTGAGCAGGGTTTACATTAGCCGCAACTGGGCGCAAGCGGTCACGGCCATGACAGTTCAAAGCTATCATCACACTTGCAAGGACATCTCGCTCCGCATAATCCGGATCAACCAGTATATCGCTAAGCTCCACTTTATCGCGCACTTCAAGCGTCCTTCTTACAGAAGCAATCGGGGTTTGCGACGCACTGTCCAAGTCAACAGCCGTCATAAGTACAGAATGATACATTAAGCCTGAAAGATGGTCTGCTTCTTTGGCAAAACCCGGCCCCGGGGCAACACCGGCATCGGCATCACATCTGCGGCGCAAACCGACTACCCCTCGTAGCATGGGATTATCCGGCCCTAAGCCACCGGCCATCTTAAAACCCAGGTTAACCTGGCTATCTACTTCTGGCATACCTGACAAAACCTCATTAATTTGCCCAATATTAGCATAAAAAGGTTAAAATGTCAATTTAGCTATTAGTAATAGAACAGCAGATATATAGCGAAAGCTACGCTGACTATGAACATCAGTGTCCGCATGTACTTGTCGGGGATTTTCTTTATAAGCTTTGTGTCATATTTCCCCGCTATGAAGTTGGAGCACCAGAATGTCAGCAGATACGGCCAAACTATTAGACCTGCCATTGCGGTAATCACCAGCGCGTATATCCTTGCGGGCATTTTAGCGGCGGCGGATATGCCCTGGCTTTGCACGAAGGTTAGTCCTAGCGTAATCATCAGCGCCAACCTGCCGAATGTTCCTTCGCCCAGTCCGATAAAAATCGTATACACAGAGATTACGAACATCGAAACCATCATAACTGCGTATCTTTCTTTGCTTACGTGAGTAGATCTGCGCTTTTTATTCGTTATAAAGCCATCGCCGAGAATCAATAATATTGAGCCGACCATAATGTACTTTATGACTTCCGGCGAGGTCGTTATCAGAAGATGCGTCCCGAGGATTCCACCGAGTATCACAGGAATCGCCATAAGCAGAACGAGTTTTCTTCTTTTAACTACATCCTTCCGGGTTTCGGTCAGGATTCCCGCTTCAGTCGCTATCGGCCCGGTAGCATCGATGGCCAAGACGGAGTGCAAGGGCAGTCCGGTCACCAGCAAGGCTGGTTGCGTAACTAAACTCCCGCCGCCAACCAAAGCTCCATAGCCCTCGCCTATCAGTCCGGCCATGAACAGGAATGGGATATGCCACCACTGGAAAAATTCAGGAAAAAAAGAATGGGATAAATCAATCACCCACTAATTAAACTTCGTTTAGTCAGTAGTAGCAAATCATTATGGTGTTGACTTTTTATATAATTTTTGTTATAATAACAAAATTATGCGACGTGGATATACGCCAGAAAGAATAAGTACGCCTATTGCTATTTTTGGAATTGCCCTCGCCTTTTCAGGAGGTGCAAGCTGGGGTGCCGGCGAACTGACAAAAGCAACTTATGGCTCGGATGACGCCAAGGAATATGTACAGGACAACGGCTATACAAATGTTGAGCTGGAAGACACAGACACAGTTTTTGTAGGCGTCAGAGGGTGCGACCAAAAAGACACTCTAAGCTATGAATTCAGCGCGGAGGCACCTTCCGGAAATGATGTAGACGTGCTTGTCTGCAAAGGCCTTCTAAAAGGCGCTACCCTCCGACAAGGCTAATCTCTTATATATGCCGGTGGGGCAGGCATAGGTGGTACTTGTGCCGGGAGTTTGTCCTGTGAATTGTTCTCAACCGTAAGAACACTCCACAAAACAATGCTGGCCAGGGCTACCCCGCTTTTAACAAAGTCTTTGTAATTAGACCTATCAACCACAGGAAGCTCAATTCTCAACCGTTCTTTTTGTTCCATACCGCCTTCAATCATCACCTATTAAACACGGTTTATTTAGCTCTAGCAACGAAGTTTGAATTATATGTGAAGGCCTGTTTTTTCAGCAACAGCATCTGTGAAGAGACCAAGTCCTAAACGTTCTCCAGGGTTTCCCATTTCTTCCAGTCTCGGTTCCCTAACTTCAGACGAATCACATTCTATGCCCTTTTTACCGGCTTTATGAAATGTTACCGACAACATATCGCTTCGTGACATTTCGTGTTGGGTTTTTTGCAGAATAAAGCTTGCGCCGCACCTACCACAATCAACTTCAACTTGTGCTCCATTTTCCAGGGGAAGATCTTCGCCTTCGAACTTTTCTGCCATTTTTACTGCAGCCTTTACAGACTCATACCCTCGGCTATGACTAGCTAGCCAAATTTCGTCCATCAGACATTTTTCACCATTTTCGTTCATATAATGTTGACTTTACAATAAAAATTATTAAAAGTCAATAATATTATGTTGTTTCAAGCTTTAATTTATAGACGGTTTAATACATATTTATATGAAAAGCTGGAAAAGATAAGACTTGATAGATAGGCAAAGATAAGACCAAGAGCCACTCCTATATGTGGCACCAGTAAGAATACAAAAATAGCAAAGACAACTATGGACATATTTCCATGTACCATTGTGCGGGATACTGAAGATGTAAACTCTATACCGTGCTTACGGGCAAATAATATAACCGTTGCCGAAAAAGCCGCCGGGTAGCTGGAAAAGAGTCCGCCCCAAGCAGGTCCGGCTAGCTTTGCGAGCAGAACTGCTAGCGCTATAAAACTCCCGGCAAATATGACTCTTAAGACTACGGCTTTTGTAGATACCTTTACAGCGCCTAGCTTCCGGTGCGGGTGTTTATGAAAATAAGTCACGCTGACGCAATATATCAAAACGGCAAGCAACAATGACACTGCTATATTCTCTATATCTAAAATCACCAGAGGGAGATTCAACGCAAACCAGATTGCGATGGCACCAAAATAATCGAGAACCCAGCCAAATCTATATAAAACGGCAAACATTACCAAAAAGATAGTAGCCGCGGCTATGGCGGAGGGCATTACTGTCGTGGCCGACACCATGGCTTCCTGGTTTTGAGTCAAAGCGATAAAGAGTAAGGCCACCACTCCAGTAGAGGGCAACGATACTAAAAGGCCGCCTATTTTAGAACCGAACCTTTCACTTATCAGAGTCATGCCGCCGACCCACAGACCGCCGACCAAAAAAGATAGCAATACCTGGAACCAAAAAACTTCCGTAAACATTTACCCTATTGTACAGGCTATGGTTCGTATTTTTTAATGTCTGTTTAGAAAAACCAGCTAGCTCATTAACGAATGACGTGGTTATAGTTTATCGATTAAGTATTTTTTCCAGTCAGAATCTTGCCATAAAAGGCTTCCAGTATTAAATAGGTAGCCGCTTTCATGAGAGAACTTTCCTATGCCCTCAAACTCTACTTTCCCTGATATGCTTTCTCTGTGCTTTATACTTTCTGAATCCCCTGGGAATATAGGGCCGTTCCATTCATTTATAATAAACCGGGTTCTGCCTTTTTTGCCCGCATAGCTTAACGTTGAATACTTTTTATCTTTTATAGCAAACCCTACTATGTACGCCGGTATATCTTCAAACGTTGGAAGATTATCATATAAGACGCTTGCTTCCTCGTCATTTATCGAACCCACTTCTACGCCTTTTTTCAAAATCTTGTCTTTAAACACCGAGATATGTTTGAAATATGCAAAAAGATGGTCCCTTGCTGTACCCACCTTAACAAAAATATGTACATCAGAGTGATTGAATTGTGCCCCTGGTATATCAAGCCATATCCCATTCCATTTAGAACCTTTGATGCCCACCTGTATATTGGGGTTGCGTTTTTCTTCGCCGGGTTTTTTGACTGAATGTATATCGGATGGCAAATAATCCAGCAGTTCCCCTACCTCATGCCCAAGTTCAACTTCCATATTCCATTTTTCTGATAAGAATTTAGCCAACGCGTATTCAGCTAGGTAGCCCCTGGTCATATCTCCCCATAATTGGCCCAGATCTCTTTGCCTGCTTGAACCATAGTCTGTCGCCGCAGTAGTTTTTAAAATTTTTAGTGCATCTATGCACATTTGGGCATAGCCTTTTTCATCGATGTAGACTAACCTTTTTGAAAATCTATTAATAAACCATTTATCTATGGAATCAACAAGATTGTTTTCATCGATTTCTTTTCCTGAAATTGCTTTTTCAATTATTCCGGCGAGTGTTTCTGATCCTATTTTTACAGTGCCGGAATGTGCATCTGCATATTCTTGGATTAAAGCCTTTATTTGTGCCTTTGTCATGCCAAAGCTACTTGTCTAAGCCTCCTGCTTTCTGGAGATTTTAGCACGTAGTTTGCTTTTATATATGGATAACTTTTGTCATTAAGAGTGTCTAGCACGGCATTAAATATTATGTTCGAGAGCCTAACGGGTACGGCCATGCCGATTTGTTTGCGGACGCTTGAATAGTTTCCGATGAATTTAAATTCATCAGGAAATGTTTGTAGCCTGGCTCTTTCCCTGTTAGTTAGGGGCCTTGGCTCTAAATAATGATATCCGTGTGTACCACCACCACCGCTACCGGTAATAGTGTAGGACGGTTTATCGGGGTGCAATCTTTTATATATCTGTGAAAGCCTGGCAGATTTTACATTAAGCTTCAGGTGCTCAGGTAACTCGGCATTCCAAACATTTTCACCGGGTCTTATATGAGTCAGTCTTTCTCTTACTATTTCGGAAATTGTAGGTATTTCGTGGTTATGAGCGTCCCTCGGTATGTTACTTAAGGTTTCGCCGGCTGTGACTGGTTTGCCTAGATGCGTGGGCTCCGGAACCTTGAATTCTTTGTTTAATTTTTTATCTATACCTACGATTACGTACCTATGCCGTGTTTGCGGGACTCCATAGTCCTGACTTCTGTACAAATGAACCGTCAGGTTATACCCGTTACCGGCATTCTCTAGATCGTGAAGTATTTTTTCAAATGCTTTGCCTTGGTTCGTAGAATTTATTCCGCCTACATTCTCTGCAACGAATACCAGCGGTTTATGGTAATCCAGCACGCTTACGCCGTAGGCATAAAGCGGGCCAAATTTACCCTGGAATCCTAATCTTTCTCCGACTATGGAGAAATCATTGCACGGAAACCCGTATATAAAAATATCAATCGGTCTTAGGCTGGCTATGTCGACCTTGCTTACGTCAGAACATATTACATTTTCAGAATTTATATTACCCTCGATATTGAGAGCGTATGTTTTGCACGAATCAATATCAAAGTCGTTTGCCCATTCAGACTTTATTTTGAGGGTTT
>DASSOT010000013.1:0-7432 GCA_035700225.1 Saccharimonadales bacterium (SeqCode) | reverse complement strand
GTTTCATGGAAGATAATCCCAAAGTCATAGAAAACAAGCCCAAGATTACCCCTAACATTACCGATTACGACAAGACTTATAAGGATTTTTCCTGGGACAAAGCCGAAAAGGAGTTGGTGGATTTCTTTGACGACGGCACTTTGAATATCGCCTACAACTGCATAGACCGGCATGCACTGGGTGAGCGCAAAGACAAGCCCGCGCTTATATACGCCGGAGCCGATGGCAATAAGCAATCTTATTCTTTCGCACAGATGAAGAGTGAAACTGACAAATTCGCCAATGTCCTGGTCGGACAGGGTATAAAAAAGGGCGAAAGAGTCTTCATTTTCTTGCCGCCGATACCTGAGCGCTACTTCGCTTTCTTGGGCATATTTAAGATGGGCGCCATCGCCGGTACGCTGTTCGCCGCATTTCAGGAAATTGCCCTTTTGGACCGCCTGCAGGACAGCGGCGCCAAAGTAGTCGTAACCAGCCCCGAGCTATATCCGCGTATCGAAAGTATCAGAAAAGACTTGCCTGATTTGGAAAAGGTAATCATCATTGAGCGCGGCGAAACCCTGCCCGAAGGCGATGGCATTATCTCCTACGAAGCCGAGATGAAAACTGCCAGTGAAGATTTTCAAACCTTACATATGAGCAAGGATGATTATTCGTACATGCTCTACACATCCGGCACCACTGGCAAACCCAAAGGCGTGGTCCATGCGCACTACGATGTTCTGCAAGCAATGGTTACCACGAAATATTCCTTGGACGTTCAAGAAGACGATATTTATTGGTGCACGGCGGATTTAGGCTGGGTTACCGGCGTGGTCTACGGCGTGCTCGGCATCTGGGGGCTGGGCGGAACTTCGGTGATTTATGACGGACGCTTCAGCCCCGAGGCTTGGTACAAGGTGCTTCAGGATAACAAAGTTACCATCTGGTACTCCGCGCCTACGGCCATACGCATGCTTATGGGCGCTCCCGTTTCACCGAAAGATTTCGACTTAAGCGCGCTCAGGCACCTATGCAGTGTCGGCGAACCGCTGAATCCTGAAGCTATCTGGTGGGGTATGGACGCATTCGGCCTGCCCTTTCATGACACCTGGTGGCAGACCGAGCAGGGCGCAATCACCATTACCAACTACCCCTGCCTGGATATACGCCCCGGCTCCATGGGCAAGCCTCTGCCCGGTATCGAGGCCGCGGTGATTGACGATTCCGGCAAAGAAGTCGCTGACGGAAAGGAAGGCGACCTGGTTCTTAAGGCCTCCACCGTTTCCTCGCTGATGAAAACTATCTGGGGCAACAAAGAGAAATATGATTCTTATTTCAAGGGCGAGTGGTATATCAGCGGCGATCGCGCCGTAAAGGACAAAGACGGCTACTTCTGGTTCGTAGGCCGGGCGGATGACGTAATAAACACTGCAGGCGAGCGCGTCGGACCGTTCGAGGTCGAAAGCGCCCTGGTAGAGCATCCTGCCGTAGTCGAAGCGGGCGTCATCGGTAAACCGGACGCTGTACGCGGGCAGATAATCAAGGCCTTCGTCGTAGTCAAACCGGGCGTACCTAAACATGACGAACTAAAGAATGAAATCCAGGCCCACGTCAAGAAACATCTGGCTGGACACGCCTATCCGCGCGAAATCGAGTTCATAGACAAACTGCCTAAGACCCGTTCCGGCAAGATAATGCGGCGTATTTTGAAATCGCAAGAGCTCGGCGAGGATATCGGCGATACCTCAACTCTCGAAGATTACTAGCCCCACAACTTGCGCCAGCCAACCTGTTCTCTGGCGAACCCAGAGATTCCGTTGGTTTCTTGACTATTTTTGGCTTGCTACTTCCGGTATTCATTCACCGTACCATTTGTACGGCTCATTCCATTCCTCGGCCAGCGCACCAAAACTAGCCTAAGCGCAAGATGTGTGGTAAAAATTCACTAATGAAGGATTTGGAGAAACGAGTCAAGGCTATCGAAACCCGTAACAAGCGGGTTGAGTTGGACAAAGCCTGGGAAACCAGTTCATTTCGAAGAATCCTGATAGTAGCCCTGACTTATCTGGTAATCGCGGTATTCATGTGGGCGGCCCATATTGACCGGCCGCTGGTCAATGCTTTGATTCCAGCCGCCGGGTTCGGTTTATCGACTTTGACAATCTCTTTCATGAAAGAGTGGTGGATTAAACGCCGATGAGTTCCCGCCCGTTTGTCGGCATCGGCGTACTGGTCCAAAAGGACGGCAGATACCTTTTCGGCAAAAGGATTACCAAGCACGGCCAGGGTACCTGGTCTGTTCCGGGCGGCCATTTGGAATACGGCGAGAGTTTCGAAGAATGTGCGGCTCGTGAAGTCATGGAAGAAACAGGCGTTAAGATTAAAAACATAGGGATCTATGTAACCGTCAATAATATATTTCGTGATGAAAATACCCATAGCATTACCGTATTTATGCTTAGCGACTGGGACAGCGGCGAGCCGAAAGTGACCGAGCCGGATAAATTCATAGATATCGGTTGGTACGATTTGAAGAAACTGCCGAAGCCACTGTTTTTGCCCATCAAACAGCTTCAAAAAGCCAAACCCGAACTATTCAAATAATTTATTACTATAAAGGATCGTAACTGCTGACTTCTCTGTAGGCGCCTATCAGACCTAAAGCTCCGAGTGCAACGCCGGCGATCCCCACACCCGTGTAAACGTTTCTTTCAGTTTCGGTTATGCTCATGTGATCGGGGTTTGTATTAACACTTTTGCAGTCTTGTGGCGGTACGTCAGGCTTTGGTTCGTCACATGCCCGCTCTATTACCAATTGATCTGCTTTATCAAAAGCCTCATGCCCGGAAGCTACGCCTCCGGCAACTACGGCGGCACTTATACCGAATGCAATCAATCCATTCTTTACACTCATATAATCTCTTTTTCAGTTAGCCACAATATTGTAGGAATAAAAATCTGAACATGCAAGCATATACAAGATGGTAGCCACACAGACAGGACTACTTAGGCGGTGCTCTAATGGTTACTTATCATTATTCAATGATGAGCGTAAGACCACTACGCCCTAATTTTTGTTCAGCTTGTTCAGCTAAGCGCCGGTTATTACTCATTTCATGTACGCCGTTTATTTTTATCTCGTCATTAACCATAGAGGCATCATCGGCCGCGGAAATAACATAGCCAAGATTTGCTCTATCATAAACTACTGTTTTTAATGATAGATCTTTTCTGTCTAGTACTTGCTTTGCCGCTGGACCATCTAAAAAAACTGAATCACGATAATGTACTGGATAGCGTTCTTGCACGCCCCATTTTCTACTAGTTCTATCAAATCCGCGTTCGTATATTCTTGTGACGCCATCAGGCTCTGTCATGTTACAACAATAACATAAATCAATAAAATGTCAAGGTGGTAGCAGGGGGCGGGCTTGAACCGCCGACCTCAGGCTTATGAGTCCTGCGCTCTAACCAGCTGAGCTACCCTGCCGAACAGAGGTTAAATATACCATATTTTAACTCTATACCACAATTATGCCTCTTATATACTTCGATTAATCTTGATATTATTGAACTCAATATGAGCTTTCAGGATTTACTTCATTTTTCGGATTTACTTGGAACTTTTGCTTTCGCGATTTCCGGAGCACTAGTGGCAGTACGTAAGAAAATGGATCTTTTTGGCGTTATCGTCCTATCCACCGTAACTGCTACCGGTGGAGGTACACTGCGCTCTTTTCTTATAGGCGACCAACCCGTATTTATTCTAAAAAACGTAAGCTATATGATTGCCTGTCTACTTGGGGCTTTGTTGGTTTTTAACTACAGAGAGTATGTTAAAAAACGACACTATAACTTCCTTGTTTTCGATGCTTTCGGGCTGGCCGTATTTTTAAGCATAGGTACGTCCATAGGCCTGCAACAGGGCCTGAGTTACTGGGCCAGTGTGCTGTTGGGCATAATGACAGCAACTTTCGGCGGAGTTATCAGGGATATGATGGCCGCCGAAGTACCATTGATATTCCGCAAAGAATTATATGCCATCCTCGCTTTGCTGGGAGGGGTGGTTTATATATCGCTTTATCACTTAAATGTTCCGGAAGAATTTATAGTTATAATCTCTTCCAGTGTAGTGTTCGTCAGCCGTATTTTAGCCATTAAGTACGACTGGCATGTATTTAAATCTTGATGAGTGCTTTTAGCACCGTGTCTAATTTTAATATTCTTTTGTCCTTGGTGGACGTCAACTCATAGCTGGGCATGGGCCTGCTCCTTTGTTAAATTGTATTTTTGTTTTTGGTCAGTACAAAAAGACATTATACATAAGCAGGATGGATTTGTCAATCGCTAAATTGTGTGCTTTAATAGGCTTTGCAAGATCTCTAAAATGTTCTAGATCAAGTAGGTAATGGTTCCTTTTACTAGGGACAATCAAGAAAAACTACTGCCGGTCCAAGAAATAAGTAGATTTTCGGTCGATTGTAATTAATATAAGGAACAAATATGTACAAATTGTTTGTCGGTGGCTTGCCTTTTGCAACCACCTCAGAAGAGCTCGAGCAGATTTTTGCAGAGTTCGGAACCGTAGCCAGCGCCAGGGTCATAACCGACCGCGAAACTGGTCGCAGTAAAGGTTTCGGCTTCGTCGAATTTGAAAATGACGACGAAGGAAAAAAGGCCGAAGAAGAAATGAACGGCAAGGACGTAGGCGGACGCAGTATCGTAGTCAGCAAGGCTCGTCCTCAGAAACCGCGCGAAGAACGCGGCGGTAACAGAAGCTGGTAGAATCCGGCTTTTTAAGCATAAGACTCCCGGTGTACGCCGGGAGTTTTGCTTTTGCTTGCATTTTGACAATGATGATATGATATTATCCTACAAACAAGGTGCAACAAATGGGAGATACCGTCTTCAACATCCAGACCGTCAATATTGGGACTGGTGAGAAAGTCGGTGAAATTCTTGGTGAACTAGGCAGGGGTGATTCTCCCGAAGCCCTCAGGGATAGAGGCGACAATGTACCGGAAGGCGCAGAAGACGCGGCCGCTCCTGCCCCAGAACCGTTACCGGACGAGGAAGAGGAAAGAATCCAGTATCTGGAAGATGAGAACGAAGCTGACGAAGCCCGCAGACTTGACCGCAGGACAAACTTGGAGAGAGTTCTGGAAAGGTCTGAAGAGTACGGCAATCGCAGGGGCCACCTGAGGACATCTGACCCCGGGCACCAACCCGATAAAAGAGTCGGTGTCCAACTGCGGCATAAAAGATCGAGGGAACAAGCCCAAAGGTCCTTAGAGTTAGCCTGTGCCGTCTGTTCACTCGCCGCCCGTTGCAGGCTAAGGAACGACTTCGACAAATGGTTTGAAACAAAGCCGTACAAGGATAAAAGCTCCGTACCCAAGCATTTCAGACCGCAGGTAACAACCGAAACACGCACTACTTTCCGCAAGGACCTCAGAACCCAGCCGGAACCCCATTGCGATCCCAAAAAGCGGGAAAACACCGCGCCCATAGGAAAAGCCGCGTAGCTTTTTCCGAACAATTAGGGTAACCTTTATATAGCAAATTTATCGGGAGAGGGTTTCATGCCGAAAAAAATACACAAAGGCGAAATATTATTCTTAATGGCCCTGGCACAATTCATGGTCGTGCTGGACATATCCATCGTAAACGTAGCATTGCCATCCATAAAGAACTCGCTGAATTTCTCCAGCGATAACCTGCAATGGGTTGTCACAGCCTATACTCTGGCCTTCGGCGGTTTCTTGCTTTTCGGCGGCCGGGCCGCAGACCTTTTCGGGCGCAAAAAACTGTTTTTGGGCGGAGTCCTGGCATTTACGGTCGCCTCTTTGTTGGCGGGGCTTAGCCATTCCGAACAAGTCCTGATTTTCTGCCGGGCATTGCAGGGTCTTAGCGCGGCATTCATGTCCCCTGCCGCCTTGTCTATAGTTATAAACACCTTCAAAGAAGGCAAAGAGCGCAATCGCGCCCTCGGCGTCTGGGGCGGTGTTGCCGCCGGAGGTGCCGCCGCCGGCTTGCTTTTCGGCGGTGTATTGACCGAATATCTCGGCTGGGAATGGAACTTTTTCGTCAACGTACCTATCGGTCTTGCGGTAGCCTTCTTTGCCAACCGCGCACTGGTCGAAAGCAAAGGCGAGCTCAAACACAACCACCTGGATCTGCCCGGAGCTGTCCTGGTGACCACGGGCCTGATGTCGCTAGTTTACGGTTTGGTCAAAGCGCCGAGTTACGGCTGGACCAGCAACAGAAGCCTGCTTTTCTTCGGAGCGGCGGCACTGCTCTTGATATCTTTCGTCTATAACGAACTCAAGTCCAAACAACCGCTGGTGCCTTTTTCTATCTTCAAACTGCGCAACCTGCGGGGCGCTAACATCATGCAGTTCCCCATCACGGCCAGCATGTTCGCCATGTTCTTTTTCCTCACCCTGCATGTCCAGGGAGTGATGGGCTTTTCTCCGGTTAAAACCGGCTTTGCCATGTTCCCTGTGACAATAGTAATCGGGGTGTTCTCGGGCATAGTTTCAAACCTGGTGAGTAAAATCGGCTATAAACCGCCGATGGTCGTAGGGCCGCTCTTTTTGGCGGCCGGACTTTTAGTCTTTTCCAACCTTAAGGTCGACAGCACATACTGGGCCGATGTTTTCCCAGGCTTGATGCTGATGGCGATTGGTCTCGGACAGATGTTCGTGAGCATCACTATTGCCGCTACTTCCGGCGTACCGAAGGACAAAGCCGGGCTGGCTTCCGGAATCCTGAATACATCGCAACAGGTCGGCGGTTCGTTGGGTCTGGCTATCCTGACCGGTGTTTTTACTTCGAACCTTACCAAGTCCCTTCAGAGCGGAAATGACCCTGCTACGGCGCAGGTCGCCGGCTCGCACGAAGCTTTTTTGGTCGGCGCGTGTTTCGCTCTTGCCGCCTCCGCGCTTGCCTTTTTTCTTATCAAGCACGTCAAGGGCGAACCCGCTTCTTCCGAAGCCGTCCACATGGGCTAGTGTTTATCTGCAGAAAAAAAGAGCTGAGTTTAATATATAAACCTAAGAATGCCTGGCTAGGATGTACCTATACCATCTGGGGTGCTCGAACTTAAAAAGCTTTTTCCGCTTGTGGAAATGTGCTTCGGCAAGATAAATTCCAGCAAATACCAATATCGCGCCCATGGCAAATTTTGCCGTTGGCCTTTCGCCCAAAAGAAACCATGCTCCCACGAAAAGAGCTACAGATTCTAAGTATTGGAAAACACCTACGCTATGGGCCTTTTTATACTTTAGCCCATACATAAAGAAGAGGTTGGCAAGAGTAATAGCAATGATGCTGTAAGTAAGGGCTAAATAACCACTGGTAGAAATCTGGCTGATTTTCCAGCCGTCAAGCTGGGTTACAGCCAAAGGAATTATGAATAAAGTTCCTGGAAACAAGTACATGAACGCCA
>DASSOT010000012.1:0-4380 GCA_035700225.1 Saccharimonadales bacterium (SeqCode) | reverse complement strand
TGTTCACTGGTGTAATGGCCTGGCTACCGCTGGCGGCCAGCCTGGTCGGAACGGCACTTTACGGAATAACCAATTTCAGCTGGTATGTGTACACCTTGAGTGCACTTGTACTGCTTGGGTTCATAAGTATAGCCATGGACCAATACAGGCACGCCCGCGATGGCATCTCGGCCAAGGGATATTTACAGCTGGAAGGCAAATACCTGTCTACGGATTTCTTAATCAAGTTCGCTCTGTTCATAGTCTTAATCTTCGCCTTGCATAAATAAACCTATGCGCCTGCATAGGTTCTACACCGGGCCCGACTTAAAGCTGAAGAATGATTTCTGGTTGCATGACGAGCAGTTGCTTTGGCAATGGAACAAGGTGCTCAGGTTTCGCGCCGAGCAAAAAGTCTTGCTTTTCAACGGCTCTGGAAAAGAGAGGATGTATGTCATATCGGAGATATCTAAAAAAGAAGCACATCTGAAGCTTGTTACGGATATTGAAACAAAATTGCCAAAACTACACGTATATCTTTTCTGGAGCCTGCTGAAGAAAGAAAATAACGAACACATAATTCAAAAATGCACCGAGCTGGGCGTATCGAATTTCGTACCCGTGATAAGCGAGCGGACAATCAAGAAAGACTTCAATCTTCCGCGCGCTCGGAAAATAGCCGTTGAAGCCAGCGAACAGTGCGGACGAAGTAACATACCTGAGGTAAGAGAGCCACTTCACCTCGAGAAAGCGCTAGAAGAATACGCAGGTAAGATACAGCTTATAGTCTGCCAACAAGGCGGGGAAAAAACGGTCAAAATTGCCGATAAGACAGGTCTGTTTATCGGTCCGGAGGGCGGTTGGAGCCCCGAAGAGCAAAAAATGTTTTCAGCTTGCACTTTAGACGTGATGGGGCTGGGGGAATTCACGCTTCGGGCCGAGACTGCCGCCACAGTCGCTGTTGCAAAACTGCTGGTTTGACTTAGAGCTGGACAGGCCCGGCCTACAAGGCGCGAAATCATGGTAAGCTAAGAAGATGAAGTTCGGAGTCATAGGTTACGGCTCGTTCGGGAAGCTGTTGGCTGAAGTATTGGCCAAACATGGCGAAGTCATGGTTTACAGCAAGAACGAAAAAGAAAAACCCGCTTGGGATAATGTGTCGTTCGCTTCGTTCGAAGATACGGCTAAAGCCGACATAGTCATACTGGCAATAGGTTTGGAATCTCTTGATAACGTTAGCAAGCGCCTGGCAGGATTGGTGCATAAGAAAACCGTAGTGGTTGACGTATGTTCGGTCAAGCAAAAGCCGATAGAGATACTTACCAATAATCTGGGAGGAAAATGCAGGATATTACCGACACATCCTTTGTTCGGGCCCTATACCGTAAAGGACGGTTCCTTTGCCGGCAAGAAAATGGTGTTGTGCCCGTTTGATTTCAAGGGCAGGGATAAGATAATGGATTTCTTAAAGAACAGGCTGGAATTGGATGTGATAGAAATGTCCGCAGAAGACCATGACCGCGAGATGGCCTGGGTGCACGGGCTTACATTTTTCGTCGGCAGGGGGCTTATGAAACTGAACCCCCCGAAGGGTGGTTTGACCACCGGTTATTACCAGAAACTTCTGGATCTGGTTGAGCTGGAGTCTACTCACAGTATAGAATTATTTAATACGGTGCAGAGGGGCAACCCCTTCGCCTCTGAGATAAGACAGCGCCTAATAAAAGAATTGGAAGAGATAGACAGAGAAATAGAGGATTGACATGCAAGATATAGAAGACATCAGAAAGAAGATTGACGAACTGGATATAAAGATAATGGAACTTCTGAATAAGCGGGCGGAGCAGGCTCTGAAGATAAAAAAGACTTCTGCCGGACAGGCGCCTATACGCCCGGAGCGGGAGAGCGATGTTGTCCGCAAACTGGTAAAAGCCAACAAGGGGCCCGTGCCTGATAATGCCCTGCGCCAGATATTCACTCAAATAATCGCATCGTTTCGGGATGAGATGCAGTTGGACAAACCGGTGTCGGTGAGCTATCTCGGCCCGGCTGGAACCTACAGCGAGGAAGCGGCTATAAAGTTGTTCGGCAACACCATAGAATTACGTCCGGAACAGACGGTATTGGGAGTTATTCGCGCAGTTGAGGGCGGTTCGGTAAACATAGCGGTTCTGCCGATTGAGAATTCCAGCGAAGGACCGGTGATTGAAACTCATCGTTTGCTTCAACGCACAGGTACCAGGATAATCGCAGAAGTCACCCTACCGGTAATTCATTGTCTGCTTAGCAAGTCAGCTGATTTGGACGAAATAAAAACGGTTTATGCCCATCCGCAGGCGCTGGGTCAGTGCAGGAATTGGCTCGCTACACACCTGCCAAAGGCAAGACAGATGCCCTGCGCCAGCAACTCAGCCGCCGCCGAACTGGCCGCAAAGAAGGAAAACACCGCCGCCATAGCCGGTAAGAAAGCCGGGCAGATATACGGGCTGGAAGTATTGCAGGCTGGTATAAATGACCAGCCTGGCAACGAAACCAGGTTCATAGCACTCGGCAATCTTGACACCCAGCCTACAGGGAGCGACAAGACTTCCGTGATAATCGTGCTGAATGACAAGCCCGGCGCCCTTTATGAAGTGTTGGGAATTTTAGCGGATGCCGGTATATCCATGACCCGGCTGGAATCCCGGCCTTACGGCAAAGGCCAATATGCTTTTTATATAGATTTTGCAGGCCATTTCAAAGACGCGAAGATAGCGGAAGCACTGGATAAAGTCGATAAGAACACCAGGGTATGCCATGTGCTGGGTTCTTACCCGATGGAAGTGAGCCGATAATGCCGGCGTTCGTACCATATCCATATGCGTATTTCCGAAAAAAAGTAGTACCCGTCGAAGAAGCGCAGATATCGATAATGACCAATGGGCTTCACTACGGGGTCGGAATCTACGGCGGCATAAAGGCCTATGAAACAGGGGAGGGCGTGGGCATATTCCGGCTCAAAGACCATATCGCCAGGATGAAGCGGAGCGTCGACATCCTGCATTTTCCGTTCAAGTTCGATGAAAAAGAAGTAGAAGAAACAATTTTGGAACTGGCTCGCAAGAACAAACTCAGCGGTGTTTCCTACATAAGGCCCCTTGTTTATCGCTCGGATACCGTGTTATCGCCGGATATCGCCGGCGAGTACGACCTGGCCATCTATATGATGCACATGCCGGATTATTTCGATGCGGACAAAGGTATCAGCGTATGTGTTTCGAAGTGGCAAAGGAACAGCGACAATGCTATTCCGCCCCGCACCAAAGCGACCGGAGGATACATAAACTCGGCGCTGGCGATAAACAGCGCGCACGAAGAGGGTTATGACTCGGCCATCATGCTGGACAAGCATGGCAATGTCAGCGAGGGAGCGGTGATGAATATATTCCTAGTCAAGGGCGGCAAACTGATAACGCCTTCTTCCGACAGCGACATACTGGAGGGCATCACCCGAAAGACCGTTCTGGAGTTGGCCGGAGAAATGGGTATAGAAACTGAAGAAAGAATCGTTAAAAAAGACGAACTTTACAGCGCTGAGGAAGTATTCTTTACCGGTACGGCGGCTAACGTAACCTGGTGCAGGGCCGTTGATGATAAGCAGATCAGCAAAAGCATAGGCCCTATAACTTCTAAGCTAGCCTCTGCTTTCAATGAACTGTCAAAGACTCACCCGCAATATTTTACCCGGGTCTGATTCTTATTTTTCGGGTTTAGGCCCCAGCTCATCCAGGCGGGGTACTTCAAAGGGGTTGGGTTGCTGAGCATTGTCTTGCTCGGAAGGGTATTGCGTGGCCTGTTCAGGTGTAGCGCCGTAATCTTCCATAGCTTCTTCACGGGTTCCTTGCCCCGGGGCGGGAGGACCTTGTTCATAAACTACGTTCGGAGGGGTTTCATCAAGCTCGCCGCCGGCCCCTCGGCCCCCCGCAATGCCTGGCGTACCTTCACCGACACCTTTGGTTCCATCCTTGCCAAATCCTGCACCTCTACCACCGGCTATACCGGGAGTGCCTTCACCCACACCCTGGGTACCGTCTTTTGTAGCCGGACCGAGTTGGGGCAGAGGAATCACCCTTGTTTTAGCAGGTTCCTTACCGGGTTCTCGCGTGCTAGTTTTGGGCGCGGGTGTTTTGTTATCATCAAGAACGTTTATAGTCACACCGGCGGCATTTATAGCTAAAATGCCTGCTAACACAGTATTTAAAATTTTATCGCCTTTGGTCTTATTTTTATTTTTTAAGCTGAATATTTCTTTTAACATTTCAGACATGGTCAAATATTAGCATAAGTTTGATAAAAAGTCAATTTACACTTTCAATTACCTTTTGCTGGTGAAAGAGGACAAGCTATACTAGGAGCAATGGC
>DASSOT010000011.1:0-7289 GCA_035700225.1 Saccharimonadales bacterium (SeqCode) | reverse complement strand
TCGTCATGCCCAAAACATGCCCGGATTGCGGCACTCAGCTGGTAAAGGCTAAAGAGGAAGAAGCCGTCTGGCGCTGTCCGAATGGCAGTTGCCCTTCCAGACTATCCAATCAGCTGGAACATTTTGCCAGCAAAAGCGCGCTGGATATAGAAGGGCTTGGCGAAAAGAACGTAGGTATTCTGCTGGACAAAGGCCTGGTCAACAGCGCCGCTGATTTTTATCGCCTGAAGGCAGAAGACCTTATTCTGCTGGAGCGCTTCGCTGATATTTCCGCGAACAAGCTGGTTTCCGCCATAGCAGAAAAAAAGCATCCCGAACTGCACCGGTTCATATACTCTCTGGGTATAAGGCATGTCGGTGCCCAGACCGCGGTGGATTTAGCAACCCATTATAAAGATTTTGAAAGCCTTTCCCGCGCGACTATAGAAGATTTGCAAAGCGTGGAGGGCGTAGGCGAAGTAGTCGCGGAATCCATCGTAGAATGGTTCGCCGAACCGGTGAACCAAAAGCTCTTGGAAGATTTCAAAAGTGTCGGCGTAAAACCCCGGCAGGTGCACATAAAAGAAAGTGCCATAACCGGCAAAAAATTCGTCATAACCGGCACTTTGTCGGAGATGGGTAGGGAGGAAGCGGCCGAAAAAGTCCGGGCTTTGGGCGGAGTGTTCCAATCCAGCGTGGGCAAGGATACGGACTACCTTGTGATTGGTGAAAATACCGGCGCGGGAAAGCTGGAAAAAGCCCGCCAGCACGGCACGCAAATCATCGACGAAGAGAAGTTTATGAAATTAATCGGGACATAATATACTATTATTAGGTCAAGCTTCCTTGATGGGGATATAGCTCAGTTGATTAGAGCGCTACGCTGGCAGCGTAGAGGTCGAGGGTTTGAGTCCCTCTATCTCCACCAAAGGGGTTGGATCAAGACCTGTTATAATAGCGGGGAAATCGGGAGAAAATAGTGAAAAAAACGTCTAATCGCAAAAAAACAAACAAGGGCAAAAAGAGTTCCAAACAGCTGAAAATACCGGCTATAAAGTTCAAGAAACTCAATACAAAAAGGCTGGCTGTAGATCTTATAATCCTGGCTTGTATAATCCTCGTAGGTGTTTCGGGTTGGCTATGGTGGGATAAGGTAATGCTTAACCCCGACAGGGCATTGCAGGATGCTTTGGCGAACAGCCTGAAAACAAGAAGCATCACGAAGACTGTTGACCAGACAAGCCCCGCCAGCGGTTTTAACCAGGTTACTTATCTGAGTCTTTTCCCTCAATCGGAGGGTTCCTATACCCGCACGAAATTGTCCCAGGGCATAGGCTCTAACACGACTACCGTGACGACGGAGACCATAGGCGCTCCTACCGCGGATTACGTAAGATACACCGATATCAGCGGCGGCGCGAACCAGCCCGGCGTACAGAGGCTACAGAGCATGTTGGGTGTCTGGGCGAAGCGCGAGCAGGACCTTTCAAAAGGCCAGCGCATATCGTTCCTTAACGAGGGGTTGTTCGGAGTCATACCTTTCGGCTATCTAGGCGATGACCAACAAAGCCAGATTCTTGGCATAATCAATCAGAAAAATCTATACAAATATACGTCTGCCAGCAGAAGTATGGAAAATAAAAGACCGGTATATGTATATACGATGTCTATAAATCCGTCCAATCTTGTCGAAGTCCTCAGGGATTATTCACAGCTCAGCGGTCTAGGCGACCCTTCACAGCTTAACCCTGAACAATACAAAGGCGCCGGCGACATAAAAATATTGCTGACCGTCGATATCTTTAGCAGACAGATAGTAAGGATACAATATTCTACCGGAAGAGTTGAAAATTATACCGGACACAATCTTTACAGGCCACTTAACCTGCCTGGGGACACTATCCCTGTGGAAGAATTGCAAAGACGCTTACAGGGCGGTGCTGGAGCCAACGCCTAAAATAATATTATCCAAGAGGGGGCAATCTATGGATTTTGAAAATAAAAACTTAAATCAGGAAAACGGGGCTGAAACTCCGGATTCGACGCCAGCCGCACAGCCGGCGCCTGGACAGGTTTATTCTGCCGGTAACGAAAGCATTGCGAACAGCGGACTGGAGAGCCAGCCTCAGCAATCCCAGCCGCAACCATCGCAACAGCCTGTACCCCAGCCGCAGTTACAACAGGCGCCGCAAACGCCAGCCCAGCCGCCTCAACCGGCGCAAACCGCACAACCACAGCCTGCCGGCCCGCCGCCTCCCGGGGGCCGCTTCAATTTTCTCAAGAATAAGAGGAACAAGCTGATAGCAATCGTCCTTCTTGTGGTCATTTTGCTGGCGGGCGCTTCCGCGGGCGCTTATTTCGGCTACATCCTGCCGAACAAGCCTGAAAATGTATTGAAGGCTTCGCTGAAGAATTTACTGGAAAAAGACCAGATATCCGGCAAAGGCCACGGTGAAGTCACAGACAAGAGCGGCAGTACGCCCATAGTAATGACCGTTGATTATGATTTGCAGGCCGATATGACAAAGAATACTTTCGATACCAACCTTGATATGTCCTACAGCGGCGTCAAGATTCCGATTGAACTGCGTATGGTAGACAAATCGGTATACCTGAAATTCGGCGATCTTTCAAGCCTGTCGGGCTTGCTCTCGGCTTCTTTAGGTGCTTACGGCCAGGGCTTCGCACCTATTATCAAACAGATTTCAGCAAAGATATCTGGGCGTTGGATAGAGATTGACGAAAGCTTGCTCAAAACCGCCAGCCAGGACAAGTGTTCGACGTTTATTGACGGCCGGCGTTTGAGCGAAGATGAGATAAATCAGCTGGCAGATATATATCAGAACAACGAATTCATAAATATAAAAAGTACCTCCACGGACACACTTGATGGCAAAAAAGTC
Source organism: Saccharimonadales bacterium (SeqCode) (assembly GCA_035700225.1). GTDB lineage: Bacteria > Patescibacteriota > Saccharimonadia > Saccharimonadales > 2-12-FULL-41-12 > JANWLD01. Next base: position 4,407 of record DASSOT010000011.1, on the reverse strand, counting down.
GACAAGTATGAGTTGGCAGTGGACAAAGACAAGGCCAAGAGTTTCGGCAAGGAACTCAAGGATATGGACTACATCAAGAATATTAGCAAGTGTCTGGACGAACCTTCTTCGAGCTCCGCCAATGAAAGCCATCCTGTCACAACCGAAATGACCGTATGGATAGATAAATCGGCCAAGCAGTTCAAGAAAGTACAGTTCAATGTAAAGGATGACGAAAGCAGTGCGAAGGTTGACTTTACGTTCAATGAAAAACAGGTTGATATCAAAAAGCCGGAAAAAACCATATCGGCTACACAGCTTTACAGCGAGATACTTTCACTCTTTACGAATGAGCTGGGTACGCAGTCTTCGTCAGGTACGAACAACTTGCTATTCAACTAGTGCCGGGAACATCGGCCGGTTACTGGGTTATACTGTTCTAGGGCTAGCTAGATATTAATTATGAATGTGATTGTCGACGGACTTTTAATAAATTATCGCGAAGTCGGAAATAAAACGGCCAAACCGGTAATTTTTCTACATGGCTGGGCCGACCAGTCTTCTTCGTTTGATGGCCTGGCCGGCGGGCTCTCGGCTGAATATAGGTGTATCATGGTTGATTTGCCCGGCTTTGGTAGTTCGCAGGCGCCTCCTGAAGCTTGGGATATACCGGACTTCTCAAACCTGGTATCTGCATTTCTGAACAAAATAAAGGTCAAGCCCTACGCGCTTGCCGGGCACTCAAACGGCGGCGCCATAGCCATAAAAGCAGTCGCAGAGGGCAAAGTTAAACCAAAGAAACTCATATTGCTGGCATCTTCAGGGTTGCGCGGGCGACAAAAGTTCAAAAAGACGGTCTATAAGGCCCTGGCCAAACCTGCCAAAGCAGGCCTGGCATTGTTGCCGAAATACAAAAGAGAAGCAATAAAAAGGAAGCTCTATGGCAGTATAGGTTCGGACTACATGGTAAGCGGACATATGAAAGAAACGTTCAAAAAGATAGTTTCATATGATGTTTCCGCAGACGCGGGAAAAATAGATATACCTGTGCTGTTGGTTTACGGCAGTGATGACACCTATACGCCGCCAGAGTTTGGTGCGCACTTCCGTGGAATGATAAAAGGTTCGGAACTTGAGATAATCGAGGGTGCCGGCCACTTCGTCCATCAGGAAAATAGTGCAAAAACCACTGCGTTGATAAGAGGTTTTCTGAAATGAAACTGCTTAGTTATTTTTCTATAAAGACACCGCTGTACCTGGCTTATATGGCACAGCAGGTAGAATACGAGCCTGACAAGCTCGTCGGCTGGCTATTGCGGCGCCCGAACCTGTTTAAGGTCATGAGGCGCAAAGAGCTGGTAATGACAAAAAAAGCATCAGCCCTGATATTGTTCCAATACATTTGTCTGGCCTTATTCCTGGTATTTCTTGGTGTACTGAGTTCAATGATAAGCTCTATTCTCTTCATAGCCGTCTTATTGGTGCCTATTGTAAGCGCGGGGAGCTTAATGCTGGCTATTTACGGGGGACGCGCATTGACCTGGCCTATAAATAAAAGAAAAGTAGAGAAATCAAAAACTATCTTTTCAAAACATCCGGGGACTAAGATAGCCATCCTGGGCAGTTACGGCAAAACCACCATGAAGGAGTTGCTTTACACCGTATTGAGCGAAGCTAAGAACGTAAAAGCCACGCCTGGTAACAAGAATGTCCCGATAAGCCATGCCCGCTGGGCTGAATCTTTAAGCGGCGATGAAGACATATTGCTGATTGAGTACGGCGAAGCGAAGCCCGGGGACATACCTGCGTTTTGCGAAAATACTTCACCGGACTATGCTGTCGTAACCGGCATTGCGCCGAACCACATGGACAGATACAAGACATTGGAAAATCTCGCAAATGACATTGCTTCTGTGTCCCGATTCGTCAATCTGGAAAAGATATATCTCAATGCCGATGAAGACAAACTTACACGCAGTACTGAGCTGTCAAAGGCGAATCTTTACGGTTCCGCCGGAGTTGGAAAAGCCAAGATTAAAGATGTAAAGATTGGCCTTGAGGGAATGTCTTTCTCGGTCCAAACCGGCAAAGAAAGCATAGCCCTCAAAACAGGTCTTGTAGGTCGGCATCTGCTTGGCCCGCTGGCAGTCTGCGTATTGTTAGCTTTGAAGTTCGGTCTGAGCAAAGAGGAAATCAAACATGCCATAAGCAGGACGAAACCATTTGAGCATCGCTTGCAACCGAAGGAAATCAACGGCGCCTGGATAATCGACGATACTTATAACGGAAGCCTGGAAGGGTTCCGCGCAGGGTTGGCTCTATTAAAAGAGCTCAAGGCAAAAAGAAAAGTTTATGTCACTCCCGGCCTGGTAGACCAGGGCGAGGAAACCGAAAGGGTGCATCGCGAAATAGGCAAGTTAATAGCCGAGTGCAACCCGGACAAGGTCGTACTTATGAATAATTCGACCACTGAATATATTAAGAGCTCGCTCAAGTCGCACGGCTATAAAGGCCAGTTTGAAGTGCAGGACGAACCGCTGGAATACTATATGAACCTTGAGCATACACTGGCCGCCGGCGACATAGTTTTACTTCAAAACGACTGGACCGACAACTATTCCTAAACTTGCGTCGCAAGCCCAGGAACAATTAAATTGTAGGCTTTAATTGCATGCTATAATTGCAATATATGAAAACTGTTGCGGTTATCTTCGGCGGGCGCTCTACCGAACACGACGTATCCGTAGTCACGGCATTGTCCAGCATAATCAAACCGCTGGAACTGACCCGTAAATACCGCATAGAGGCGGTGTACGTAGCAAAAGACGGCACCTGGTACTGGGATGACAAACTAAAGGACATAAAGCTTTTTCAGCGCGGGTTGGAACAATTCCTACACAAGACAAGTCCGGCCAGCGTGCAGTTTGACGGTGGCATGACACTGGTAAAGTCCAGTGGTATCGCCGGGCGCAAGGCAACGCGCAAAATAGATATAGTTTTTCCGGCCATGCATGGGACGTACGGTGAAGACGGTAGCCTGATGGGCTTGCTCAGGATGGCGAACATACCCTTCGTCGGCTGTGATATGGACGCTAGCGTCCTGGCCATGGACAAGGTTCTGGCAAAACAGGTTGCAGGCGCGCAGAATATACCTGTCACGAAGTACGAAACAATCCAAAGCAGTGATTTTGCCCGCAAGGCAGGCAAGCTGATTGCCGGAATCGAAAAAAAGCTGGAATACCCGCTTTTCGTCAAACCGGCGCACTTAGGCTCCAGTATCGGTATCGGCCGGGCGATTAACAAGACTGAACTGCAGAATGCCATCGAGGTAGCGACCCATTATGACGACAAGGTGCTGGTAGAGGAAGAAGTGCCGAACCTTATCGAAGTGACCTTGCCGATAATCGGCAACTATGAACTTAGACCGGCGCTTCTAGAACGACCCCTCACTAATCCGGAAGATTTCTTTGATTTCGAAACCAAGTACCTGAGCGGCGGAAAGAAGGGCGGAGGCAAAAAAGGCACGGCTAAAGGCGCCCAAGGTTACAGCGAACTGCCCGCGAACCTGCCGAAACCGCTTTACGAAAAGGCCGAGAAAACCGGCTTGGATGTTTATAGGGCTCTGGGTTGCCAGGGCATAGCCAGGGTCGACATGCTTATAGATAGCAAGAACCAGACCGTATATTTCAACGAAGTAAACCCTTTGCCGGGCAGTTTGTATGCGCATAATTTCCGGGCCGCCGGTATCAGCACAGTTGAGCTGGTCGAAGAGCTGGTGCGCTTAAGCGAAGAACGCTGGCAACACGAAGCTTCCAGAAACACTGTCTTTCAAACTAACTATCTGCAACAGTTCTAAGATGTACGGCCTGAGGCGACATAACAGTCTCGATGTTTACAACCGTATAGAAATATCAAAAAACGCATTGCTTCATAACGCCGGATATTTCCGACGAATTAGCGGGCTTGAGGTAATGCCGGTCATAAAGTCCAACGCATACGGGCACGGAATAACGATAGTTGTTGAAGCGTTAAAAAGCGGTCACTTTCCACTTTTGGCCGTTGACGGTTATTTCGAAGCGGGCAAAATACGCAGGATAACTGACAAGCCGATATTGGTAATGGGCATGTTAAAGCCCGGCGATTATAAAAAGATAAAGACGAAAAACATTGAGTTCGTTGTACACGATAAAGAAGGCATAAAGGCGATAGGTGCTTTAGGGAAGAATATAAAGGTCCATCTGGATATCAATACCGGCATGAACAGATATGGGATAAATCCGGCTGAGCTGGATGATTACCTTGATTTGATAAGCCGATATCCTAAGATACGTTTAGGCGGAGTCATGACGCACTTGGCGGACCCGGACAGTAATAATGAAAAGCATATTGTACAAGCGGTAAGGGATTTTGACCGGTGCGTCGGTAAGG
>DASSOT010000010.1:0-7668 GCA_035700225.1 Saccharimonadales bacterium (SeqCode) | reverse complement strand
CAGGCATCGATTATTTCACGAATGTTATTACCGTCTATTTCCAAAACATGCCAGCCGAATGCCTCCCATTTGTCGCGCAAGTCTTCCAGCGGCATGACTTTTTCCGTCGGGCCGTCTATCTGGATGTTGTTCCTGTCGATTATCCCGACGATGTTACTCAACTTATATTTTCCGGCTAGCATGGCGGCCTCCCATATATTGCCTTCGTCCAGTTCTCCGTCGCCCATGACTACATAGACCCACCTGTGGTCGGCTTTATCCATCCTAAGAGCCAGCGCCATACCGATAGCCTGGCTGAGCCCGCATCCGAGCGGCCCGCTGGTAGTTTCCAGCCCGGGCAGTTTCGTCCTTTCCGGGTGACCCTGCAGGCGCGAGCCGAACCGTCTTAGGGTCAAGAGTTCGTCCTTATCGAAATAGCCCGCATGAGCCATGGTGGCGTATTGCACCGGTACGGTGTGGCCGTTGCTTAAAAGGAACAAATCCCGCTCTTCCCAATCCGGGTTTTTCGGGTCATGGTTCAGTACATCGAAATAAAGCGCTGTGAATATATCCGCAAGGCCCAAAGGCCCGGCAGAGTGCCCGCTACCGGCATGTTCCAGCATCTTTATTATGCTGACGCGTATATCGTTAGCTTTCTTCTCCAATTCATCGATGCTTAAATCTTTAGCCATTACGCTAATGATTATAGCAGTAGGATATTATTCCATGCACTCTGGCACCAAAGCACTAGGAATTCTATAAAGCTCTACACCACTACAAGACCATTTCGGGGAGTTTATTGTCCCCGCTAAGACTTTGGACCAATTGTTATTTTCTTTTTTCCAGATATGATCAGATTCTGAGTCGCACTGCTTGACACTGCCCAGGGCAAATTCATCATTGTATATTTTCATTACGCTTATTTCGACCGTACAGCCCGGGATCTTAAGGTCTTTCTTATAAATTTCAAGATCGTTTAGTATGAATTTTTTGAAGGATGGACTCGCCCCCTTTAATCCTTCTACATCTGAAGGTTTCGTGATTTTTATACCTCGGTTATAGTCAATTATCCTGGCAGATTCACCCATACTTATAGTATTTTTTCTGACTACGGGTTCGTTGTTCTTGTCTTGCGATAAAACGAAATATATTGCTAAAACGATGATAAAAATAGCCGCTAAGCCAATAACCCCCAAGGTCTTACCCGTATATGGTTTACTCATTAGTTTTGAAATTGAGTTGAATCAACTATCTTCTTATAAGTATCGAGGTATTCTGCATTGTCCAGATATTGGAACTCAATTACTTTGCCTTTGCCTTCAACGTATACGAAGTAATTTACACCTCCGTAAACTTCCCCGATGACAGTATGCGCCGAGTGGCCGTTAATCGTTGAACTCTTTGACGAGATAAGCTTGCTGTTTCCTTCACTGCCGTCAAATATAGCACCGTATTTTGAAACATACTGCTTCAGATTCAATTCAGTCTTATGGACACTGAAGAAAAGCGCCTTGGAATTGTCATTTTTCTTGAATTCTTTCGCAGGGATGAACTCGTTTGTTGCATTTTCGCCTCCGTCTATAACCGTACCTTTCGCTAAATAGTTCCACTCAGCGGGATACTCTATAAAGAAATCTGCGTCCGGACTATTATACACTTGCCATCCTTTATTCTTTTCAGCGACTGCCACCGGGAGAGTATTCTTCGTACCCCGCGGCTGGATGGATGTGTCTGAAATTTTTACCTCTTCTTTGTTTGCACTGTATACGTAGTATCCTACTCCGCCGATCAAACCGACTATTATTAGTATTAGTAAGCCTTCGATTGCCCCAAAGCCCTTTTGATTTTGAAATAGTTTCATATTTGCCTTTTTTGCTTACGCTTAATTGTTGGCTAAATCGTAGCTTACTGTCCTACTATTTGCAACAATTTCTCGTAGGCTTTTTGCGGGTCTTCGGCTTTTTGGATGAATCCTCCGGCGTTCAGGACATCTACTCCGCCATCGGATAGTTGCTTTGCGATTTTGTCGTTTGTACCACCGTCCCAGCCTATTTCCAGAGTCGGTTTCAACTCTATGGCCTGCTTGGTTTTTACCAGCTGGGCCAGGTCCGCATTGCCGCCGAAACTTCCCAGAGTACCGCCGAAAATAAGCAGATGGTCGAACTCTTCGATAATGTCTTTTACCTGGCTTATGGGCGTATCGGCAAGCAGACACAGGCCGGCGGAAATTGCTTCGGAGTGTAGTTTGTCAGCGAAAGCCTTGTGGTCTACATCAGCTTCGGCATGGATAATCACAAGGTTGGGTTTCAGCTTCAAAAGCTTGTCCAGATAGTCGCCCGGCCGGCGGTACATTATGTGTATATCGGCGGTTACATCCTCTGGCCACCATACGTTGTCTATGTCTATTGATTTAGGCTTGGCGAAGTCGCCATCCATCAGGTCAATCTGGATTCTCGGGGCAAAAGCGGCTACGCGCCTCATTTGCATATCGTACTCTTCTCTCGTTTCGGCCAGGACGGTCGGACAGACTACGCTCATGATTCTTTGTCCAGTTTGGCTATCCTGCGAGCATGCCGTTCGGCTGAGCTGAATTTCTCGCCTATCCATATAGTTACCGCTTTTTCTATCTCATCCTGGGATACGAAACGGGCGGCGAAACTTATCATGTTGGCGTTATTATGCTGTTTTGAAAGCCTAAGGATTTCGTACTCATCATCCGATTCTTTACCATCGGCATCTACCGCCCCGACGGCTTTGGCCGGACCGTAATAAACCATGCACCTTGCGCCTTTTATGCGGTTGGCGGCCATGGCTTCTCCCTGTCCGCTTCCGCCCATTATGATTCCCAATTCGCATTCGCCTTCGGCTACGGCTCTTGCCGCCGGGAAGATAAAGTCAGGATAGTCGTCTTCTGCGTCAAATTCTGTAGGCCCGAAGTCTACGCATTCATAGCCTTTGGAAGTCAAGAAATCTTTCAGCGATTTGAGCTGTTCAAATCCGGCATGGTCGGTACTTAGTGCTATCTTCATCAATAGATACTTAACGTGTTAATTAATCCTTATTATGGAGTAGTCTGCCGACGTCCGCAACCATCTCCACCAGCCGGTTGGAATATCCCCATTCGTTGTCGTACCAAACGACCACTTTCGCCAGGTTTCCGCCGACCACGTTAGTTAGCGGCAGATCGACGATTCCCGAATGGCTGTTGCCGACAAAATCTCCGCTGACCAGCGGTTCTTCATTCACATCCAGGATGCCTTGGTAAAAAGGTTCCTTGACGGCTTTCTTAAATACATTATTGATTTCCTCTTTGGTAGTATCTTTTTTCAAAACTACCGTCACATCGCTCAGCGAAACGACTGGCGTAGGAACGCGCACGCTCAAGCCATCGAATTTGCCTTGAAGCTGTGGCAGGGTCAAAGCAACCGCTATGGCCGCACCGGTCGTGGTCGGGACGATATTCTCAGCCGCGTTCCTTGCTTCCCGCAAGTCTTTAGCCGGAGCATCCTGCAGGCGCTGGCTAGCCGTGTAGCTATGGACGGTGGTCAGCATGGCTTTTTCCACGCCGAAAGCTTCATCCAGGATTGCCATCACGCTGGCTACGGAGTTAGTGGTACAGCTAGCGTTGCTAATGATTTCCCCTGCTTTATCAAGCTTATTTTCATTTACGCCCAGCACGACGGTTTCAAGGTCTGGGCTTTTGGTCGGAGCAGATATGACCACTCTTTTAGCACCAGCTTTCAAATGCAGTTCGGCCCCCTCTTTCTTGGTAAAGAAGCCTGTGCATTCCAGGACTACGTCAATGTTCAAGTCTTTCCATGGCAGTTGGGCGGGGTCTTTTTCGCTCAGTACCTGTATGTGTTTGCCGTCTACTACCAGTCCTTTTTCATCGGAGCTGACCTTCTTGTCGTACGCACCGTAGTTGCTGTCATGCGCAAGCAAGTGCGCCAACGTTGCGTTATCCGTCAGGTCGTTTATCGCGACAATCTCTAAATCCGACCTTTCAAAAGCAATCTTAAAAGCGTTGCGCCCTATCCTGCCGAAACCATTTATAGCTATGCGTGTTTTCATCTTGGCCCTTCGTTTAGATTTTTCTACAGTATAGCGTTTGTGCTTCGGGCCTTTCAAGATTTAATTTATTTCTGGTAGCGGTCGATGCACTCTTTGATGATTTTTTTGGCTTCCTCGGCATCGCCCCAACCCAGGACTTTCGTCGAACCTGGTTTTTTCAAGTCTTTGTAGTGGGTAAAGTGATGTTCCAGTTTCTGCTTCCAACGTTCGCCCAAATCATCCAGAGAATTTATGTTGTCACCGGTGTTGCGGTCATCGGCGGGCACGACTACGACCTTGTGATCCATCTCGCCGTCATCTTCAAAATTCATAATCCCGATTATCTTCGCTTCCAGCCAGATACCGGTCGGCAAAGGTTCGCCGCAGACTATCAAAGTATCAAGCTCGTCACCGTCCTCGTCCAATGTCTGTGGGATAAATCCGTAGTTGCAGGGTTTCGCGAATATGGACGGCTCTACACGATCCAGCATGAAAGCGGCGCGTTCCCGGTCCCACTCGATTTTCAAATACGAACCTTCTGAAATCTCTACCACCGTGTTCAATATACCGTTTTCATAATCACCCGGTGTTAAAACTTTATTAAAGTCTGCCATCATTCCCTCTTTTAATTAACTATTCTTGATACCCTATAATGTAGCATAGATGAAGGTCATAAGTCACAGGGGCGCCGCCGGGCTGGCACCGGAAAACACTATCCTCGGAATCAAGATAGCCCGCAGTTATAAAGTTGAATACATAGAAGTTGACGCACAAAAGACAAAAGACGGACGCTTAGTTCTGCTTCATGACGATACCATACGCTCCAAGTCCGGACGGCAGATAAGAGTCAAAGACTCTACCTTGGATGAAATAAGAAGCAACAGCGCCCTTGAGTACAAGATTCCTACTTTGGAAGAAGCGCTGGTAGCGGCTGGCAATATACCCCTGCTCATAGACTGCAAGGGTAAGAACTGGCAGAAACCGCTTGCAGATATACTTGGAAAGTTCAAAGGCCCCAAGCCCATCGTCGCTTGCGATGACAGCCATCAGCTGTTCGCCTTCAGCGAAGAAATGCCTGCGGTGCAGTGTTTTCTCTCCGAGCTGACCAGCCCCTTTGATGCCGTACAGACCGCCCGGGCGTTGGACTTTTCAGGCATCTGCCTGCTTTATTCCATCTATAACCCCTTGGTTTATTTTTATGCCAAGCGAAGCAAGCTGAAGATGACGATGTATACCGTCAACCGTCCTATCTATGCGTGGTTTCTGCATTTCTTTTACCCCGAAGTGCTGATAACCACCGATTTCCCGGACAAGTTCGCACCCAGGAAAAAACGCCGCAGAAAACGAAAGAAAGCAAAGAGAAAATGAAATTCACTTTCGTAAAAAAACAACCGGAGGCAAAAAATATAACCACTTTTTGGTTCAAACCGGAAAAAGAATTGAGCCAGATTGCCGGGCAATACACCGAGCTGATAATTCCGCACGACAACCCTGACGAGCGCAAGAACAGGCGCTGGTTTACTTTGTCCAGCTCGCCTACCGAAAGGCTGGCATCAATAACCACCAAACTGGACCCTGTACGAAAAAGCAGTTTCAAAACGGCGTTATCCGGCTTAAAGTCCGGCGATATCATCTCGGGCCATATGCCTATGGGCGATTTCGTCCTGCCAAAAGACGAAACCCTGCCACTGGTCTTCGTAGCGGGTGGCATAGGCATCACGCCGTATAGAAGCATTCTTAAGTATCTTTTGGATACCGGGCAAAGAAGAAACATCACGCTCATATACTCCATCAGCGCCCCAGATGAACTGGCCTTTGCAGATTTAATAGAAAAAAGCGGCGTGGAATTCATAAGGCACATCGGCAGGCTGAAGGCGAAAGATATACTTGCTTACATTCCCGTAGATAACAGACAGGTAGTCTACATTTCCGGCCCGGAAAATATGGTCGAAACCCTCCAAAACGATCTTATCGGCCTAGGCGTAGATAAGTTCCAGATACGGTCCGACTTCTTCCACAACTACGACTGAGGAGTATCGTCTACTACTGTGATGACACCTTTCATCAGGCTTGGGTGCATTTCGCAGAAATATTCATAAAGCCCGGGTTTATCGAACGTAAATTCATAGGTACTTCCCGGCGCCACAGTGCTACTATCGAGGCCTTTTTTCGGGCTTTTGTCATCCGAAGTCACGGTATGGCTTGTCTGCGACTGGTTGGTCCATGTAACCTTCGTGCCTTTCTTAATCTTCAGATATGTCGTCACGAAAAGATAATTGTCGATGTTGATATCAACCTGCTTCTTGTCCGTAGCTATGACCGAATCCCCGATGCTTGCTCCCTCGGTATAATTACGCGGATCCAGAGGGTTCTTTTTCGGCCCGGAAGAGGTCTGGATAGGCGCCTGGTTGGTATTCCTATGTCTTGATATGAGGAATATCCCGCCGGCTACGATAATTATTATGAGCAGGGCTATCAATATTTTCTTACGCATTTTCCAGCTTCCTTTCTAATTCTTCCAGATATTTTCTAATGGAGAGCGCCGCCGTAGCCCCTTCGCCCGCCGCGCTGGCTATCTGCATGGTGGCTCCGGAGCGGACATCGCCGGCGCAAAAGATGCCGGGAATGTTCGTCGCCAGTTCGTCATCAGTCTTTATCAGGCCGATTTCGTCCAGCTCCACTCCGCTCCCATCCAGGAATGCTGTGTTTGGCTTCAAACCGATAAAGACGAATACTCCGTCCGTTTCGAACGTTACTTTCTTTTTGCCGTTTTCAGTGCCTTCTACGGCTACGACCTTGCCTTCGCGTCCGACTATCTTGTCTGTGGTCGTGTTGTAATGAACGCTGATCTTGTCGGAATGCTTGGCAACTTCTTTCTGTAGCACCTCTGAAGCGCGCATCTTGGGGCCGCGCACCAGCATATCTATATGCGAGGCATAACGCGTCAAAAACACCGCTTCCTGCGCGGCGGAATTCCCGCCCCCTACGACCACCAGTTTCTTGTCGCGGTAAAAAGCGCCGTCGCAAGTAGCGCAGAAATGCACGCCTTTGGCATAATATTCGTCTTCACCGGGAATCCCCAGGCGTTTGTAGTCGCTACCTGTGGCTATCAGCACGGCTTTGGCGCTGATTTTCCCGTCGGTAGTATCAAGTTCCACCAAATCGTCTTTTTTCGACACGGAGCTGACCTCGGCGAAATCAATCTTCGCACCGAACCTCTCAGCCTGTTTTTGCAATCTTTCGGCCAGCTCTAAGCCGGCTATTCCTTCAGGGAAACCCGGATAATTATCAACCCAGTCGGTTATGGCCGCCAAACCGCCGATTACACCTTTGTCCAAAAGCAAGGTTTCTATATCTTCCCTGGTGGTATATATGGCCGCCGTCAACGCCGTTGGACCGGCACCGATAGTTACCACGTCGTGTATATTATTATCGTTCACAGTCAATTACCATTCTACATTATCTCTAAGACTTTTGGAGTGCACGCGGAGCAATAGTGAGCGACGCAACGACTAAACAGCTATACGCACAAAACTTAAGGGAGCTTAAGAAACAGCCGGAGCCAATCTGGCCAGATTGTATCCCACGATGACTTCTTTGCTGTCATCCTCTTTAGTAACGACGGTAACCGGTACGGCA
>DASSOT010000009.1:0-3727 GCA_035700225.1 Saccharimonadales bacterium (SeqCode) | reverse complement strand
TCACAGCAGGTTTCGGCTTCGGCCGTGCTACAGCAGTCTTCAGATCATCTACGAAACTTACGCGTGCTAACTGGGCGTTGTCACCTCTTCGATTGCGCGTCCTGGACACCTTCAGATGTCCGCTTGAGCGTGCAGTGAGTTTTGGAGCTATCTCATCAACCAGCTTGTGAGCTGATTCTACTGTTTGTAAGTGTGAGATAATCATCCTGCGGTTATGCAAATCGCCTTTTTTTGCTTTGGTTATCAGCTTTTCGGTATACGGAACCAGCTCCTTTGCCTTGGGCAAAGTAGTTTCTATGGATTCATTAATTATCAATGAATCGGCCAAGCCCTTCAAAAGTGCCCGGCGCTGGTCCTTTTCACGGCCGAATTTGCGGCCCTTGTATCCGTGCCTGTGCATCCTTAGAAGTCCATCTCCGCCATTTTTTCCTTAACTTCATCCAAAGCTTTGCTTCCGAAACCTTTCAGTTCCTTAAGCTCGATGTCGCTCAAAGCAAAAAGGTCTTTCAACGTATGAATGTCGTTATTTACAAGCGCGTTAGTAGTCCTGGCAGAAAGATTAAGATCTTCGATAGAGGTCATAAGCGCCGGCGCGTCTTCAGAAGATTCAGCTTCTACGCCGCTTTCATCTGCTGAGTTCAGGGGAGCGCCCTGCTCGACAGTGGTCTGTCCGGCCAAGGCCGTGTATTGGTTGACCAATATGGCGGAGGCTTCCTCAAACGCTTCACGGGGCGAGATAGTGCCGTCGGTTTCAACGGTAATTATCAGTTTATCGAGGTCGGTCATCTGGCCCACACGTGTATTTTCAACCTTATATCTTACTCTTTGCACTGGGCTGAATATGGAATCGATGGCGATCATGTCGGAAATCGTCTTTTTGTTAGCGCCGGATTCGTCGATAGCGCGATAACCGCGGCCTTTTTCCACGACTATGTCCATGTTCAAGCTGGAAGAAGCGTTGTCGATATGCGCAATTACATGGTCCTTGTTGACAACCTCAACATCAGCATTGGTTTCGATATCTTTTGCAGTGACCGGGCCTGAACCTTTTTTGCTCAGACGTATGGTCTGCGGTTCATCGGAGAATACGCGGAAACGAACGCCTTTGAGGTTAAGAACTATTTCTACTATGTCCTCTTTTACGCCTGGCAGGGTTGTAAACTCGTGGCTTGCACCTTCAGCCCTGAACGCTGTTACGGCGGCACCGGCTATTGACGACAGCAGTACGCGCCTTAGGCTGTTGCCCAGTGTCATCCCATAACCGCTGTGCAAAGGTTCTACGGTAAAGGTAGATTGGTTCTTGCCATGGTCTTCGGTTTTTACCACCCCCGGTACATGTATTGACTTTGACATTGTTACTTTCTTCTCCTTATCTAACGTGAGTAAAACTCAACTATTAATTGCTCATTGATATCCGGTTCAGCCTCTTCGCGAGCAGGCTCGCCGGTTACCTTTATTTCAAACTTTTTCCTATCTACTTTCAGCCATCCTGGAATTTCACTGGGTTTAGGGCTGACTTCATCAATCTGTTTGAAATATTCGGCCTTTTTGGATTTGTCTCGTAGTTGCAGTACATCGCCGGCTCTAAGCCTTATGGAAGGTACATCAACTCTCCTGCCGTTCAGCATGAAGTGTCCGTGAGTCACCAACTGGCGGGCGGCCCTTCTACTGACAGCCAGGCCGGAGCGGTAAACTGCATTATCGGCGCGTTGTTCCAGTAGTTTCAAAAGTACTTCACCGGACTGTCCTTTGCTTCGGGAAGCCTCTTTCATGAGGTTTCGGAACTGTTTTTCCAAAAGGCCGTAAAGACGTTTGACTTTTTGCTTCTCTCGCAATTGCAATGAATATTGACTGGGCTTGCTTCTATAGCCCCTGGACTGCTGGCCCGGAGGAGTAGAACGCTTGACCAAAGCTTTGTGCGCCTTGGGGTGAAGGGCGTAGCCTTCCCTGCGGCTCATCTTTACTATGGAGCGTGTATCTCTAGCCATGTCTTAGACCCTTCTTGCCTTTCTGGGGCGAACACCGCCGTGCGGTACCCCTGTAACGTCCTGAATAGATTCTACTGCGACATTTGCGGATGACAGCGCACGTACGGCGGCCTCCCGGCCAAGCCCGATACCCTTGATAAATACACTGGCCTTGCTCAGACCGAAGCGCTGTTTTGCATCTTCAATGGCTTTTTCTGCGGCAACCTGAGCGGCATAGGCAGTGCCTTTTTTGCTCCCGCGGAAGCCACAGCTTCCTGCGCTGGAGCCGGTAAGAGCTCCGCCCTGGGGGTCTGTGACAGTCACTATGGTGTTATTGAATGTAGCCAGTACGTGTACCTGCCCAAGCGGTACGCTTCGCTTCGTCTTCTTCTTTTTGCCGGTAGTCTTGGTCGTAGTAGTTGCTTCTGCCATATATCCTCTTTTTAAGTCTTAGACGCTACTTTCTTTGCCGTTCCGCCTACGGTAACTTTCTTTCCGCGTCTGGTCCTGGCATTGGTCTTGGTGCGCTGGCCCCTGCTGGGCAAACTAGCTTTGTGCCTCAAGCCTCTGTAAGAATTAATGTCTTTCAAGCGCTTTATATTGCCGGAAACTATCCTTTGAAGTTCGCCTTCTACAACAAAATCATTGCTTACGATTTCAGAAATCTTACTGACTTCTGCTTCCGTCAAATCCTTTACCCTTACGGTTGGGTCGACTTTTGACTTGGCTACGATTTCAGCGGCGTGCTTCTTGCCTATACCGTAGACATACTGCAAAGCTATCTGAACCTGTTTTTCATTTGGTATGGTTACTCCGGCTATTCTTGCCATTCCTAGCCCTGCCTCTGCTTGTGCTTAGGTTTATTCTTGTTAATTACATATAATCGTCCTTTTCTACGGACGATTTTGTCATCGCTACTGATTTTTTTTACGCTTGCACGTACTTTCATACGGATTATTGCTCCTTTTGCAATAACACACTGCTTAGATTGATAAGTTAACTTTTGCGGTAGGTGATTCTGCCCTTCGTAAGGTCGTAAGGGGTCAACTCGACCGTAACGCTGTCTCCTGGCACGATGCGGATGTAATTCTTCCTCATCTTACCGGCGACGTGAGCTATGATTTGATGGCCATTTTCGAGCTCTACCTTGAATTGTGTTCCAGGCAAGGTTTCTATTATCGTACCCGTAAGCTCAATTACTTCCTTATTTTTGGCCATAAATTATAACTAGAGAGGTATCATATCAAACAAGGGTCAATAATGCAACAGTTTTTATACTTATCTCTTATTTTTTCTTGTAAATCTTTTTAGGCTGAGACGCTTTTTCTTTTCTTCGACTTCCTGTTGCTGGAAGAAGTCACCGCCGTCATACTGGCTGTAAGTGACCATCAGGGCCTGGGATTCGACTTTCCTGAGCGTTTCCAGCGATACGGATACCAATATAAGCACGCTGGTACCGCCGATGGCTAGGTTGTTGCCGAAGAATATTTCCGCCCCTATAGGCACCACCGCGAGGACACCTATGGCTATACCGCCGAACAATGTGAGTCGGTTCACTACCTTTGAGAGGTATTTCTCGGTCTGCGGGCCCGAGCGGACGTCAGCTATAAACCCGCCCTGTTTCTGCAGATTCTCTGCTATTTCCTTGGCATTGAAAGTAATGTTGGTATAGAAGAAAGTGAACAGAAACACCAGAATGAAGTAAGTCACGGGGTAAATATATGAGTGCCAGTCGCCGGTCGCGAAGGTCTGCGCGGAAG
>DASSOT010000008.1:0-10835 GCA_035700225.1 Saccharimonadales bacterium (SeqCode) | reverse complement strand
GGTAGTTCGGGACAGCATTGCCCAGCTTCAAAAACTTTGCAAAAACAATGAAAAGGATGAGGAAAAGCAGAAGCGGGCGCAAAAGCGACCAGGTGTATCCAAGTATCGAACCCTGGTAGCGAAGCTTGAAGTCCGTCTTGACCATTTGCTTCAAAAGTACCCAGGAGTAGCGGAAACTTGTAGCAGGTTTTCTCATTTAATTAATTCTAACACTCTGTTAAACTTCTAAACAATGATAGTTATTACCGGCGCTAACGGCTTTGTCGGCCATCACCTGAGTGAAGCGTGCGCCCAAAACGGCAAAGATATTCTGGGCATAGGCTACGGCGAATTGGCTGAAGACAGCAAGCTGAAGGGCTGGCTCAAAGAATATAAAGCTATAAATCTTGTCGATAAAGATGACGTGGAAACACAGCTGGATTTGTCATCGGCTGAAACGGTGTTTCACCTAGCCGGCTTGGCGGCAGTGGGCCTTTCATTTGAACAACCCGCCCGCTACATAGCAGACAACACCGCAATGTTGATAAACCTGGCCGAAAAAGCACTGAAAGATGGCAGTAAAGCGCGTTTCATAGTGGTGAGTTCCGGCGCCGTGTATGACCCGAACCAGAAGCTACCTATTTCTGAAAAGGGCAAGACTATATCTAACTCGCCTTATGCGATAAGTAAAATCACCACCGAGATGTTCTGCGAATATTATAGATCGCGAGGGCTGGACATGATAATCGTTCGGCCTTTTAACCACATCGGGCCGGGACAAGGGCCGGGCTTCTTGCTCCCAGACTTGGTCGCGCAGGCACAAAAATACGATGAAACCGGCAAATTTATGGTCGGCAACCTGGATACCAGGCGGGATTACACCGATGTGCGCGATGTAGTGCAAGCATACATGGCCATAGCCCAGAGCAAAGACTTAGGCGCCGGCCTATATAATGTTTGCTCGGGTAAAAGCCATGCCGGCAAAGAGATACTGGATGAAATAATCAAAAATATGGCTCTGGGCTCACCTAAGATAGAAATAGATCAAAGCAAGATACGCCCGAACGATGTAATGGATATATACGGTGATAATTCCCAAATAAAAGCTGACACCGGCTGGGAACCGAAAATTCCGCTTGAAAAAAGCGTGACTGATTTTATTAAAAGCGTTTAGTTTTTGCTTTGCAGTTCCAGGTCGCTTTCGACCATCATTTTTATAAGCTGTTCGAAGTTAACTTCCGGTTCCCAGCCAAGCTTTTCTTTGGCTTTGGACGGATCGCCCAGAAGTATATCCACTTCCGCAGGGCGCATGAAACGCGGGTCTTGCTTTACGTAAGGCTTCCAATCTTCGATATCAATAGCCTTGAAGGCGGCGTCTAAAAGATCCTTTATGGAATGTGTTTCTCCTGTAGCTAGGACGTAATCATCCGGTTTGTCCTGTTGAAGCATCAGCCACATACCGCGCACGTAATCGCCGGCATAACCCCAGTCCCTTTTAGCATCCAGGTTGCCGAGAACCACTTCTTTCTGTTTACCAAGCTTTATACGGGCGACAGCGTTTGTCACCTTGCGGGTTACGAACTCAAACCCTCTTCTGGGCGATTCGTGGTTGAACAGGATTCCGCAGGAAGCGTGCATATCATAACTTTCCCTATAATTGATAGTTGACCAGTGAGCAAAAAGTTTTGCAACGCCATAGGGGCTTCTGGGGTGGAAGATGGCTTTTTCGTTATAGCCCTTGCCCGGGCGGTTGTAATCCAGCCCTCCGAACATTTCCGATGTGGACGCCTGATAATATCTGGTTGTTTTTTCAGCTTTTACGGCGCGGATGGCCTCCAAAAGTTTAAGCGCACCTACCCCGGTAACATCTGCTGTAAGGATGGGTTGCTCAAACGAACCGCCCACGAAACTCCATGCGGCCAGGTTATAGACTTCATCCGGTTGTGCAATTTCAAGAGCCCTTATCAGCGACGATAAATCCGTAAGGTCCGCCTCGATGATTTTGACACCTGGTATTTCTTTTTCGATTATTTGTTTTTTCGGGTTGTGCTGTCCGCGCATCAAGCCGTAAACTTCATAGCCTTTTTCTATGAGCAGTTCCGCCAAGTACATGCCGTCCTGTCCCGTGATCCCTGTTACTAGCGCCTTCTTAGACATTTGTCCCCTTGCTGAGTTTATTTTTTTGTAACCTTATCAGAATACCAGCCAACAGATACAAAAGACAAGCTCTGGCTAGAGAATCAGTGCTTTATTTAGTGGCAAAAGTCTGATTATCACCCGGCCGGTGATGTTTTTCGTGTCGACGGGGCCGAAAACGCGCGAATCATCCGAGTGCGGGCGGTTATCGCCAAGTACGAACACATGCCCTTCCGTGACCTTGATTTTTGTGTCTTGGTCGTAGGTGTATTCTTCGCTGACCGGCTTAGCGTACCACGGCAAATTTTTGCCCACTTCCATGCCCTGCGGATTCTGCTTGTTGTATACGATTACTTTGTCCTGCTTGAAAGCAATCGTGTCGCCGGGCAAACCTACCACTCTTTTGACGATTTCTTCATCCGGGCTGTAGTCCGGCTCTTGGAAAACTATTACATCGTAGCGCTTGGGCACGTAATCTTTTCTAAAGATGCTCGCCGTGGTTTTGCCTAGCTTTTCTACCACTAAAAAATCATCATCATTGAATGTCTTTTCCATGCTGATGCCGTCAACGCGGTAAAAGTGAAAGACGAACGCCGTAATAAGTATCGCAAGCAGTGGTAGCAGAACTATGAAGGCCAACTTTTCTTCCAGAATTCTTAAGAAGTATTTTTTTAATTTGTTCTGCTGGTAGCTTTCTGTTTCGGCCATGTGTTGCAAATTACTCTACTTATGCTACATTATGTACAAAATTAAGCATAAACAAAAAGGAACCTACAAAATGGCAACTAAAGCAAAAAAAGCACCGGGCTTGGCCCGCTTGAACGTTTTTGCGAATTCCCCGACATTCGTAAAACTGTTCGGCCCGATATTGTTGATACTTATGATACTGGCCGCCGGCTACGGTGGATACACACTGGTCAGCCAGCAGTTAAGTAGTGCTACGAACAAGGCATATATTTGGGGATATAACTCAGGCGGCATAAAACACAACGCCGGAAAAGTAGTTAAGGATTTCCAGGGGAAAAGCGCTTGGTACGCAAGTCCTTTGCAGACAGGGCATGTGTGGTACGGACCTTATGTACACCTGCCGACTGGCAAGCAATATATGGCATGTTTTTTCTACGCTTTTGAGACTAGAAGTGGCAACGATAACAAAGGTTATACCTATAAGCCCGTTTCCGGCTCAGCCATAATAGATATAGTCAGTAACGCCAATAACTCCAAGCCGACTCAAGTCTGGAGGAGCGATACTATCAATTCAAGCTCTATCCCGCACAAAGCTGGTACATATGACAGGACCTGTCTTCCCTTCTATGTTCCTAAAGGTAATGACAACGAAGTGGAATTCCGTGTAAACCACCAGCTGGGCGGCGGGATGCTTATCAAAAGAGTCCGTTTGAGCGTTATACCTCCTCAGGATAATGAACTGCCGAATCTGCAATGGCTTAGGACCATACCGAACAATTCCGGAATCCTGCATGACAAAGGCTGGAAGTTCTAGTTAACCGGCTGTTGCGCTTTCTTGCGCCTCCCTTGCAAGCCCGCCATCAGGCCAGCGAGGAGCCACCACTGGGCCGCTACAGCTTCGTTGCTCCATGTCAGCAGAAGTAAGGCGCAAAGCGTGATACCGATGAAACTTGCCAAAAGCGCGCGCGAATAAAAGTCGCCGTTTCTATATAAAATCCGGCAGATGAAATACATCAGCCCTATCAGCAAAACCAGCCCGATAACACCGACTTCGTAGCCAACTTGTATGAAATAATTTTCCGTCAGCATCACATCCTTAGTATGTATGGACACCAGCCCTGCCGTGCCCGGACCATGCCCTAAGGGCTTGTCAGCTATGCCCTGCAGGCCTTTTTGCGCGAACTGGAAGTGCAGGTTGTTCGAATCAGTCATCTTGGTGTTTTCATCTGAATGAAAGACTACATTCTGCACCACGTACTGGTCGCGCAATAAGAAGATGCCTACAACCAATACCGCCAGCCCTACGGCCAGGAGCGGCCAATATTTTTTCACTATTGTTTTCGTCTTTTCCTTGAAGTGCCAGATGAACATTATGCCGCCGGCCAAAAGCGCCCCGGCCCATGCGCTTCTGGAAAAAGTCAGGAACAAGGCCAGCAAATGCAAAATGAGTAGTCCGGAAAACAGCATCCTCTGCTTCGGCCTTTTCAGCCAGGCCCCTACCAGCAAAGCTATTGGCAATATCAGGTATGCGCCAAGAGAGTTCGGGTCGCGCAAAGTGGACATTATCCTGGGCAAATCCGGCTTGTCATCTATGAAGAACGCCGGCTTCACACCCCTATCCAGCGAATAGCCGAAGTGCGACATGAAGTCTTTCGGCAGGTTGTACTGGATAACGCCGAGGATACACACTAGGGTGCTGATGGTTATCGCTATGGTAAATATTTTCCGCGGCGTAAGGTATTTTCTGGCAACAATCGCCGTGCCCCAGCCGAATATGGCAAAACCCAGCAGACGGCAATTGTACGCTGTCGCCAAAAGAGCCGTCTTGTTCGCTACATCCGAAAATTGCCAGACAATGAGGTGAAGCGCGAAATATATGGCGCTGAGCAGGAAAAACACCCAAAAAAGCCGGTCTTTGAAACTTCTTTTTATATAAACCAGCGCGCTAACCAGCAAGATGGCTCCGAAAAGCAGTAAATCCTTCCAAATCTTCCAAAAATCCAGGTGTCCGGTGTATGTGCTAAGCCATTGGCTGAAAAATACATGAAACGGCATGTAGGCCAGCAAAAAAACGAACAGCAGGTAAGGCCACCTATATATTCTTTCCATCATTTATACTATAAAGCATGTCGAAGCATATCGTTATCGATGCCAGGAATCGCAGAGCCAGCACCGGCCGCTACACCGACAGGCTGGTTGAGAACCTGCAGGAAATAGACAAAACCAACCTTTATACCATTCTTGTGGAGCCAGGTGACGACTGGCAGATGAAAAATCCGAACTTCACCACTGCCAAATGTCGTTTCCGTCAGTTTTCGTTTAATCCGCTGGACCAGATAAGTTTTGCCTGGCAACTTTATAGGCTCAGACCGAACTTAGTGCATTTCACCATGACCCAGCAACCCCTGCTTTATCTAGGCAGGACCATGACGACCACGCACGACCTGACCATGCTCTGGTACAACCGCTCCAGCCGGTTCCCGCCATGGCTTCACGCCATAGGCATAGTGCTTTACCGCTTCATGTTCTGGTGGGCGCATAAAAAGTCCAAAAAAATCATCGTGCCCAGCAAGTTCGTTAGGCAGGAACTGAGCAGATACCAGCCATTTACCAGCAAAAAATCCGTCGTGGTATATGAAGCCGCCGACCCGCCCGTCAAAGACAAGCCAGACCCTGTAAAGGGCGTGGAAAAGCCGTTTATCTTCCACGTGGGCGCGCCTTACCCGCACAAGAACTTGAACCGCCTGATACAAGCCTTCGACGTCTTAAAGGTTGGCCGGCCGGACTTACAGCTAGTACTGCCCGGCAAGATGCAGAACCAATTCAAACATGACTTCGCCGACTGGGTAGGCGCCAGCAAGCACAAAGATTCCATAATCGCACCCGGATTCGTCAGCGAACCCCAGCTGAAGTGGCTATATGAGAATGCCGAAGCCTACGTACTACCATCTATGAGCGAGGGCTTCGGCCTGCCCGGGCTGGAGGCTATGGCGCATGGCTGTCCGGTAGTTTCCAGCGACAGGACGTGCCTGCCGGAAATTTATGGCGATGCGGCCGAGTATTTCCCTGCCAAGGACGTGCACCAGATGGCCTCTGCTATAGAAAAGGTTCTTTCCGGCCAAAAACTGCGCGAAAAACTGGCCAAAAAAGGCGCTATTCAGTTCAAAAAATATTCATGGAGAAAAACCGCCGAACAAACCCTCGCCCAATACATGAAAATCTAACTCTTGTAAAACACGCTTTAAGCGTTTATGCTTATTTCAAATTAAGGAGAAAAAATGAAAAACAACAACAAAGGCTTCGCTGTGGTGGAAACACTGCTCATAACGGTAATCGCCGCGATAATCATCGGAGCTGTCTATTACGTGTATAAATCCAACCAAAGGACTTCAGACAGCCTTAACAATGTCGGCAACAGCAACATAATAGCGAAGAAAAAGGGCCAGAAAAACACCACACGGCCCGTGGCTCCGGTCTTGCACGATATTACGGTTACGCCCTATGGCGGGTCGGCCATAAAGCTTTCCGCCCCATCCGCCTGGGCTTTGACTGATGGCGACGATTCGAAAATCGAGAACACCATCGGAAAATACAAATATCTTGTATCTTTCCAGGTAACAGAGGAAGATTACCTCAAACTTCCTGCTTACAAGGCGGGCGAAGTCCTGGCCCAGACGACGGACAAAAGCGGGCAGACGGTCTATATCGTGAAAAGCTACGACAATATCGAGCTAAGTTCCTGCAAGCCTTCCGGCGGCAAAGGATGCTCGCTACTGCAAGACGGCAAACCTCTCTTCGTCTTCGCCAGCACACCCGGACGGCAAGCACCCGGCGTAATCAACTTCTCCGATTCATCGGCAGACACACTGGTAAACGACCTCAAAACCATTATTTCCAACTCTACCCTCTAGTTACCAAGTCTTTCGAGGTGCACACTTTCCTAGACAAATATAGTATTTTATGGTATATATAGCACCATGAATACTTACCCTGGTATTTCGAGAGAAAAAGAACCGTCCGTAAGCAAACAGGACAGAAAAATAGCGTCCAGGATAGCCGCGCGGGCTCTTTATCAATTCGAGCAAGGTAATTATGCCTTTATGGTCAGGGGCGGTAGGCTCGGCCTTTTAGACACTATGCATCCACCGGAAGTTTATGATTTGGTTGCTGAGCGCCTACGGGATTCGGCTGACGAAGCAGAAATAAGCGTAATAAGGGTCAATGCTACTTCAGTCGTACCTGGCAAGGGTGTGACAAAGATGCCAGCCAGCGATGTGATTCTGGCCAAAAGCATAGGAGGATTTACCCGATACCCCTCACCGCACCCTTCGGAAGCACCGCAACAGTATTTGGGCAATAACGCCTTCGGCTCCGTAGCGCGTGTGGCGCCATTCAGCTTTGAGCTGATGCACCCTCATTCGCCAGAACCGACTCCCGCACCAACAGCCTAATCCTGCGCCCGAGACAGCCAATGCCCATGATTTATACAAATCAACCGCACCCATATACCACGCGATAGCGTAAAATATGAACACTTTCTAAGGTGTTAAGCATATGAAATGTGCAAAATTGGCAACTTTTAGAGGTCGAATTTTTCTTTCAGTATTTCCTGCTTGTCTATATAGTTTGTTTCCAGGTAGGTGACATATTTATCAATCTCGTATGTGGCAGTTATCGTTTCTATCTCTTTTCTGCACTCAAACGGAAATACCCACACGCTTTTCTGAAGCTGATAAAAACTGAAGTATTTCAGCTTTCGCGTCAGAGCATCTCTGCCTTTTTTATACTTTTCAGGGACATCATAAAGAACTATCCGCCACTTTCCATCCCACTTATCCGGCCTGGTCATGAAAACATCCTCTATCTCAACCTTCAGCGCCCTTTCCCGGCCCTTTTCGGTAAGTTGTAGGCCGTGCTCATAATCGCCTTTTATCAGGCCGTTTGCCTTCATATAGCGAAGAATTTTCCTGTATTCCCGCTCTCGTTTTCTTTTGTCTAATTTATTGAAATATTTTTGTGCGGGCTTTTCTAAAACTTTCAAAGAGTTCGGCGCGACAAGCCCTGCGGTTATCACCCCGCCAAACACGGCAAACTTTAACAAACCATCCACCACGCCCGTCATCTTTCCCCTGTTAGGCATGTTCATATTGTACGCTCTCGCGCGTTATATGAACACGTGTGGAACACTGCATTCCGGTGGCGTTTGGAGGTAATGATTGGTTTGGTAAGCGTAAGCATATACAATAGTTTTGTTATGGAGCTTGTCAAATGTTCGTAGGGGATGAATGGAAATGGACCGTAGCAATCCTGTTTTGGGGGCTTGTGCTCGCGTCACCTTTTATAATCCTTGGCTATATTTTTTATAGGAACCTCTTTCAGGCAGAAGTCGCCAAAAAAACAAAAAAGAAACTAAAAAAATTACCTGATACGCGAATAGCGAAATTTCAAAGATTTTACTATAAACACAGAATAATCAGCGTATTTTTGGTCATTTTCGTAGCCTGGGCGCTGGTCTGGCTAAGCCAGGCGGCGGTTGAGCGCTACAACTTTTATAGGGTTGAGAAGACGATGGACGCTATATCTCAAGATATAAATGCTAAATTCAATATCATTAGCGAAAAAAAGACAGGTCTTGCGGTACAAGAGACGAGACTTTTGGAAGTAGTTTGGGCGGTTGTAGTATTTCGTACCTTTATGAAATTCAGGCAAAGCAAAGGGAAAAAGAGAATTTATCACAAGACATTGACAAATTAATACAAGCCCGCAAAGATGTTTCGGTTTGGAATCCCGACCCAAGTGCTCCAAGCAAAACTTTTAAACTTAAATACAAAGTATCCCAAACGGATCCTGATGTTTACTATTCTTCGTACTATCTTGCTTCGGTCAAAAATCCTTCGTGCGAGGTTGAATACTACACACAGAAGAAAAAAACATCTGTAATTATCAACTTCGTGTGCTATTTAAGTGGCAGAGATGCGAAACTCCCATACTTCCCTGTCAAAGATTAAACTGTGCGTTATAATTAATGTAGATTAACCGGGGGATTGGAAGTCGGTGAATTTAATCAACCGATTTACTGTTAAAAGTTTTCTACATCTTTTCTTACTCGGCCTGCTGACTGCCGGCACGGTTGGTTTTAACATCTACGGGAAAGGGCAAAGCGTCCATGCGGACACGCCGGTTTCGCCCTGGTTAGCCGCGGAAGCTCCTAAGCTTACAAATCTGAAAACCAATGTAGGTTTTGATGAAATTCCCCAGCATATAGACGGCAACCAAGAGTGCCTGACTAAACAAAGCTTTGTCGTGCGGCCCTCTAAGCCATGGCAGTCCGAGCAAAGCTATGTGGCTTGCGGGGTCGATACGGTTTATGGAACTGTTGATAGGAGCGCACTCAACCTGGTACGCACAGGTACACATATAGCCGGGCCGGTTTATGACCAATATGGCACGAAGCTCAAGCTGTACCCCATACCAAATAGCGACACCACGATAACGTACTCCAGCGCTCCTTCCGGCTTATACATAACCCTGCAAAGGGATGTAAGCAAGCACCTCACGACAGATGTGGACAGTTCCGGCAAGGTCAGACATACACTGGATTTGAGCACCGTTGCAAGCCATTTGGTGAAAGATGAGTTATCGAAACCGGTTGATGCGCGGCTTGATACGGCGGCATCTTCCGGTAACGGAAAATGGATGGTTTTTGATTATTCATACGTCGGGCTTGTGCGTTTGAATATGGAAACCGGGGAGGTTTTTGTCTTTGCACCCGGGTACAAGTACAACATCGGCCGGGACCCGGCGCTCAACCTGGCCATAAGCGGTGACGGCAGATATGTGGCTGAGTCTTCATACCCCTACTCTGCTTTTAGAGTCTACGATTTGAGCACTTGTTCGGAGGCAAGCGAACCGGATAAGCCTGCGTCTTGCCAATCTCGCGACCTCAGGCAAGTATTAAAGAGCGGCAACCCTGACCAGATAGGCACGCCGAACTATATAAGCTTTACGGATGACTACACGCTGAAGTTTTACGGAACCACCCTAAAAGACGGCGTTAAGGAGCGGCATGTCCAACTACTGTCTGCATACGGGCACAGCCCCGTTGAGTTTTCTTATCTTTCCCTGGGTGATTCTTTTGCCAGCGGAGAGGGAGCATTCAGCTACAAAGCCGGCACAGACGTAAGAAGCCCATTGAACAAGTGCCATGTTTCGGTCAATTCTTACCCCTATCTGATAGGGTCTCAATTAAACCTGGATGACTACGAGTCAGTCGCCTGCTCGGGCGCGAAAATAAAGGACATAAACAGCCAGGGCATAGAAGACTACAACCACAACAAAAAAGGCAGGCAGTCGGAGGGACAAGAGAATAAAGATTTCGATGCGAAAATTTTTAGCAACTTCCTACCTGGCTATCGCATACAAAAAGAGTTTGTTAAAAATTATCACCCGGACAAAATCACCGTTTCCATATCCGGCAACGACATGGGCTTCGGCAATATCGTTCGAAACTGCGTTTTCTGGAACAACGATTGTTATGCCAGCGACTATGAGCGGGCCGTGATTGTAAAAACAGTCAACGACAGGTTCGGCGAGCTGGTCGCTATGTACAATCAGCTGAAGGAGTCTTCCCCGGCCTCAACCATATACGCCATAGGCTATCCGAAACTGGTTAACCCGGGAGGCGTCTGTGATACGAACGTGCATGCAAGCCGAGACGAGCTAAGGTTCTTTGACGGCTTGGAGGTATATATAAATTCTGTAATAAAAAAGGCCGCCGACAAAGCCGGAGTCTATTATGTCGATGTTTCTGACGCACTTGTAGGGAACAGGCTGTGTGAAGCCAACGGCCATGAACCGGCCGTAAATGGGCTGACTGCCGGCGATGATAAGCTTTTTGATATCGGACCTATAGGTAATGAGAGTTACCACCCAAATGCGCTTGGCCATGAGCTTTTAGAGAAAGCAATCCTGGAAAAGACCGGGGATTTCTCAGCCAAAAATCCGGCGCCTAAGTATGTTGAAGCGCCAAAGAT
>DASSOT010000007.1:0-28673 GCA_035700225.1 Saccharimonadales bacterium (SeqCode) | reverse complement strand
AGCCCGGTCGATAATTGAAAGACCGGTGGTAATCATAGCTCATACTATCCCCGGCAAGGGCGTGGACTTCATGGAATATGACTTCCATTGGCACGGCAAGCCGCCTAATCACGAGGAGGCAAAAAAGGCCTTGCACGAATTACGTACGCTGAAAGGGAAAATCCGAGGCGAACATGAGTAGGGTCGGTTCGGCTAAATTGCTTTTCAATAGCTCTCTACGGGGCTTCGCGCCCGTGGCGTTTGCGACTATTTCAAGCCAATTTACCCCGAACCTTGGGAGGCGAAGAAAATGAGTGAGCTGTATTTGATAGATGATGTTTTGGCGAAAGATGTCGCGCAGGAGCCGATAAGGGCCGGTTTCGGACGCGGGCTGGTTGAAGCCGGTAAAAAAATGTCCAAAGTGGTGGCGGCCTGCGCCGACCTTACGGAATCAACCAAGATGGATGCGTTTGCAGAAGCCTTTCCGGACAGATTCATAGAGATGGGCGTGGCCGAACAGAACCTTGTGACGGTAGGTTCGGGGCTGGCGGCCATGGGCAAAGTGCCGTTCGTTAGCAGTTATGCCGCTTTCAGCCCCGGGCGCAACTGGGAGCAGATACGTACGACTATATGCCTCAATGACCGGCCGGTAAAGATAGCGGGTTCGCATGCGGGCGTCAGTGTAGGTCCGGACGGAGCTACACATCAGATGCTGGAAGATATAGCGTTGATGCGCGTACTGCCGAACATGGTAGTGATAGCACCTTGCGACAGCCTGGAGGCCGAAAGGGCTACTCTGGCGATGTCAGTAGACAAACACCCGAACTACATACGTCTGGCCCGCGAAGCCACACCCGTAATTACCACGGACAAAACCCCTTTTGAAATAGGCCGGGCTTATACATATACGGAAGGTAAAGACATAACGGTCATATCAACGGGAACTATGACATATCATGCACTGGTAGCGGCTGAAAAGCTGTTTTCCGAGGGTGTGGACGTGGAAGTCGTGCATGTGCCGACAATCAAACCCCTGGACGGAGTAACCATACTAAAAAGCGTGCACAAGACCAAAAAAGTCCTGACCGTAGAAGAACACCAGATAAACGGCGGCCTTGGCGGGGCTGTTTCCGAACTTCTGGCAGAGGAATTTCCCGTCCCGTTGAAAAGAATAGGCGTCAGGGACAGGTTCGGACAATCAGGCAAACCGGACGAACTCCTGGAGCACTACGGGCTGACAGCAAAACACATAATGGCTCACGCCAGGAAAATGGTAAAATAGCCGAATCATGCGGAGGAAAAGGTGGGCTTAAACCTCAGGGAAATCAGACAAAATACGACAGCGGCTAGAAAATTGATGGAGCGCGCCCGGGCGGAAAAGTTCGCCGTGGGTGCATTCAACCTCGACAATCAGGAAACCTTGAAGGCCGTAGCCCGAGCCGCGGTGGCAAAAAAATCCCCGGTACTGGTAGCCGTCAGCCATAGCGAGGCCCAGTCCATAGGAATAGAGAATATCCGCGACATGGTCGACAATTATAAGAAAGAGCTGGGTATAGAAATATATCTATGTTTGGATCACAGCCCCAGCCTGCAAACTTCTGCGGATGGCATTGAAAACGGCTTTGAATTCATACATTTGGATATCCTTCAGACTGATCCGGGCGCTAGCGTGGAAAACATCATCGGCAAAACCAGGCAGATAACGGAATACGCCCGCCTGAGCGGGGCATTGGTGGAGGGTGAGCCTTACTATTTTATGGGCAAAGTAAAAAAGCCGGATTACAACGAAGTCAAGAAAACCTTTTCTACGCCGGAGGGCGCGAAGAAGTTCGTATCTGCTACGGGTATAGACATCTTTTCCGCCTCGATAGGCAACCTCCATGATAAATATCCTCTGCCTAAGACGCTGGACCTGGAGCTTCTGAAAAATATCCGTGAAACCATAGATTGTGGCATCAGCTTGCATGGGGGCGCGGATATCCCGGCGCATTATTTTGAGGACGCGGTAAAAATCGGCGTCAGCAAGGTCAATGTCGATTATGATCTGCGCCTGGCATTCCGTGATTCACTGGAAAAGGTTCTCAAAGAACATCCGGAAGAAACCGCGGTATTCAAACTCATGGACGACGTAATAAGCGCTGTGCAGAGCGTGGTCGAGGCAAAGATAGATATGCTCGGTTCTGCCGGCAAGGCCTCCTAGAGGTCCGAGTTGCGTATAACCTTTTATCTATGGCACAATTAAATAAACATGAGCGCAAAGGAAATAACTAATGAGTCAATTTGATGTTCTAAGCGTCGGGGACATAGTAACGGACGCTTTTATAAAACTTCTGGACGACAGAGCGCAGGTGCATGAAACGGAACAAGGCCCTGTCCTGGCCATGCAGTTCGGCACCAAGATTCCATATGACCATACAGAGATAGTACATGCCGTAGGAAACGCGCCTAACGCGGCGGTCAACTTTGCAAAACTGGGGCTGAAATCCGGGATGGTTACCAATGTGGGCTCCGATTCTGCCGGGCGGGATATAATCCACACGCTCGAAAAAGCGGATGTAGATACCAGATATGTACACATAAACGCGCGCAAAAAGAGCAATTACCACTATGCGCTCTGGTACAAGGAAGAGAGGACCATCCTGATAAAACACGAGGAATATGATTATCACTGGCCGCATATTCGCCCCAAGGAAATACCGAAATGGATATACTTCAGCTCCATAAGCAAGAACGCGCTGGAATATCACGACGATCTGGCGGATTGGCTGGAAAAACATCCTGAGATCAAGCTGGCCTTCCAACCGGGGACTTTCCAGATGGAAGCCGGTGTGGAAAGGATGAAACGAATTTATGCAAAAAGCGAGCTTGTTGCTGTCAACCGCGAAGAGGCGGCGTACATTACCGGCGGTAATCATGGCGATATCAACGATCTTTTAGACAAATTGCATGAGTTGGGGCCGAAAATAGCCGTTATCAGCGATGGGCCGAAAGGCAGTTACGCAAGCGATGGAAGCAACCGTTTCAAGATGCCCATCTATCCCGACCCTAAACCGCCGCTGGAGCGGACCGGAGCAGGAGACGCCTTTACCTCGACGTTCGTAGCGGCCATCATCATGGGCAATACCGTTGACGGTGCCTTACAGTGGGCGCCCATAAGCTCTATGAACGTTGTGCAACATGTAGGCGCGCAGGCCGGCCTGCTAAGCGAGAAAGAACTTGCCTCGTATCTGAGGCAGGCGCCGAAGTCTTATAAGCCCCAGCGGTTATAGGTATTACGGATATGAATGTCAGACTGATTTCCGAGATACTGGAAATTCCCCAGCCGGTGCTTTTTCACCATATAAGTGAGCTTGAAAGGCTAGCCGGAAGGCCCGGCCTGGATATCAGGCTGGCGGGCGAGCTGAAACTGCTTTTCAAAGAAAAGGCACGGCAACTGGGTCTGGACGAAAATGATACTACGCCAAAAGAGCTGTATTATGCCATGTCCGTGCGAGTCCTGAAGGATTCCGATGAACTGGCAAAAACTATTGGTATCGCACCGGACGATTCTCCCCAAAAGATGGTTGAAAAATCAATCGCTTTCGTAGAGAAAAGAATCGGTAAGAAAACCGCGTGGGGTCTGAAACCGGCAGTACTGCGCAAGCAGATTGTGGATAATCCGCCGAAGAAACTTATGAAGATATTTTCTCTAAGGTCTGTAGAATCAGCCTTGAAAAGAGAGAGGGTTTCTGTGTTTTACTGTTTTGCAAGACTTGTCGAGTCTCCGGCTTGGTTCGGCAAATACGCCCAGCAGGCAAGAAAACTTACTAACAGCAATTTTGACGACAAAGAAATTACTATAAATATATTGCCCGCCAACAGACGCGAACAACTGAAAAAAGCCGGTGTGAAACTGAACAGGATAGTTTACTCTGACCAGGAATCATCTGCTATCGAGATAGCCGTACCGGAAAGAAGGTTTGCCGGAGATGTACTCTTTTTGACAGATGCTATCATTAATCAGATAAGGAAAATGCTCCAGAGGTCGGCTTATTATAAGAATAAAGGGTTCGAGCCGGATTTCTTTGCGGAGGTCGAAAATATAAGACTGCATGGGTTCCCTGTCGTAGAGGCTTCCGGATTTCCTTTTGCCTGGCCGGTGATAGTCCACGCCGTGACAGAACATGGGCAGAGCGGCCTTATCAATGATACGGAGCCGGCGATTTCACCCGATGACATAATAGTTCCTTCAATAGCCCAGGCGGGCGGTTTGGATTTATGGAAACACCCGTTCGGCATACATAAAAGCACGGATATCGTGGTGCCCTTCAACCTTTCCGACATGATAATAAACTCCATCAACGACACGCACCCGAAAAAAGCGTATATTGAGAATGCTCGGGCCGGTCTCAGGAACGAACTTTTTGCAAGATACCTAAAGCACGACACGGTCCGCGAAAAAATGCTGGGTAAGGAGGGCTAGTATGTATCCGAACAGCTCAAAACATTTCAGGTACTCCATATGTGTTTCCGGCGCGGCCGCTGGCGAAACGACCCGAACATCTTCGGGTTTGGCGGAGGAGTTGGGGCGGGCCATAGCTTCTAGCGGGCAGATTCTTACTACTGGAGCGACGGGCGGGCTTCCATACCACGCGGCATACGGGGCAAAGAAGGCCGGCGGCGTGAGCATCGGTTTTTCCCCGGCGGCCAGCTTACGCGAACATGTCCGCAAATACCACCTGCCGTATGACAGTTATGACTTTATCAATTTCACGGGACTGCATTATGTAGGGCGTGATATGTATCTGGTCCAGTCAAGCGATGCGGTAATAACCGTCGGCGGCAGGTTCGGCTCGCTACACGAGTTTACTTCCGCTCTTGAAGCAAAGAAACCATGCGGTGTCCTTCGTGGAAGCGGCGGTACGGCTGACAAGATTTCCGAACTTATGCGGGATCTTGAACCTCCGGGCGGAGAGATGGTCATTTACGAGGATGACCCGGCAGAGCTGGTAAGAAAAATTCTCAAGATACTTGATGAAAAGTACGCCGACATACACAAACAGCTTGAGCGCGACAGGCAGAAGTGGTTACGCGATAAAAAGCATTAGCCGCGGTTAAAACAATCGCTTGATACAATTAGTATGTGAAGTTCAGATTAAAAAGCGGTTACAAACCTACAGGTGACCAGCCGGAGGCTATTAGCAAACTTGTCAAAGGTCTTAAAAAAGACGAAAAAGAACAGGTTCTTTTAGGGGTGACCGGCTCGGGCAAGACTTTCACTATGGCAAACGTGATAGCCGATGTGCAGAAGCCTACGCTCGTGCTGTGCCACAACAAGACTCTGGCGGCCCAGCTTTATAGTGAGTTCAGGGCGTTTTTCCCAAACAGCGCGGTGCATTATTTCGTCAGTTATTTCGACTATTATCAGCCGGAGGCCTACATAGTCCGCTCTGATACGTACATAGAGAAAGATTCGCAAATAAATGAAGAGATAGACCGTTTACGGCATGCGGCTACTTCATCGCTTCTCAGCAGGCGCGACGTGATAATCGTTGCCAGTGTCAGCTGTATCTACGGCATAGGCTCCGTGGAAGATTATGGCGATTTAGCCGTTTCCATCAAAGCGGGCGAACGCCGTGTCCGCGACAAACTGCTCAGGCAACTGACGGATATCCAATACCATCGCAATGATGTGGATTTTCACAGGGGTACATTCAGGGTCAGGGGCGATGTGGTAGATATTTTCCCGGCGGGCGAGGAGTACGCATACCGGGTGGAGCTTTTCGGTGATGAGATAGAAAAGATAACGAAGATAGACCCTCTGACCGGGGAAATAATCGCAAATCTTAACCAAGTCAAAATTTATCCGGGGAGCCATTACGTAACACCTAATGAGAAGCTGAAGGTAGCCTTGGGTCACATAAGGAATGAGCTGGAAGACAGGCTTAAGTATTTCAACAAACACGGAAAATTGCTGGAAGCACAAAGGCTTGGCCAGCGCACCAAGTTCGATCTTGAGATGCTGGAGGAAACCGGTTTTGTAAAAGGAATCGAAAACTACAGCCGGTATCTGACCAACCGCGAGCCAGGCGAACAGCCTGCGACACTTTTGGACTATTTTCCCGATGATTATCTGATGTTCATAGATGAAAGCCATATGACAATACCGCAGGTGCGAGGCATGTACAACGGCGACCGGGCACGCAAAGAAGTGCTGGTCGAGCATGGATTCCGTCTGCCAAGCGCGCTGGACAACCGGCCGCTTACCTTCAGCGAATTCGAACGGCACATAAACAAAGTCATTTACGTCAGCGCTACTCCTGCTGAGTACGAGCTCAGCCGAAGCCCGGAACCCATACAGCAGATAATCCGTCCGACCGGCCTTATAGACCCGGAGATTGAAGTCCGGCCAGTAAAACACCAGGTGGACGACCTAATAGCTGAGATACGCAGTTCGGTTGATAAACGCCATAGGGTGCTGGTCACGACCCTTACCAAAAGGATGGCCGAAGACCTGAGCGAATATCTGCAAGAGCTTGGCATAAAGGTGGCGTACCTGCACAGCGAGATAGACACACTGGAGAGAAGCGACATTCTTCGCGACCTAAGGCTCGGGGTTTATGACGTTTTGGTCGGGATTAACCTGCTCCGCGAGGGGCTTGATTTGCCGGAAGTTTCATTGGTGGCGATATTGGATGCGGACAAAGAAGGGTTCCTTCGTAGCGAACAGGCCCTCATCCAGACAATAGGCCGGGCGGCACGGCACCAGGAGGGCAGGGTGCTCATGTATGCTGATACCATTACCGGCAGTATGAAACGGGCTATCGACGAAACTAACCGTCGCCGCAAAATTCAGCAGGAATACAACAAGAAACACGGCATTACGCCAAAAGGCATCGCAAAAAATATCGACAAAGGTTTGCGCCCTGACCTGCCTGACAGCGAAAAGCCGAAGCTGGATATCAAGAAGATTCCGAAGGATGAATACAAGCATCTCATCCGCGACCTTAACCGCCAGATGGAACTGGCCGCGGCTAACCTTCAGTTCGAAAAGGCCGCCGAGATGCGCGACATGATAAAAGAGCTGGAAAAGAAGCTTTAGGCGGCCACTGGGATATCTGTGGGTGTAAGCCGGACGGGTATCTTTTCGAGCTCTTCGATAGTCAATCTTCTGCCGAGAGTCAGAAGAGCAAGATGCTGGCCCACTTCATCTCTCCAGGTTGCGTTAGGGTGTCCTGATTTTTCCCAGTTTCCGCCTCGCTTCTTTGGGTGGGTGACGTCATCAGCATGGAAGGTAGCATCCACCACTATAGTCGAGTGGGGAATCCTTGATTCAATATCTTCGAGGGGCGATCTTA
Source organism: Saccharimonadales bacterium (SeqCode) (assembly GCA_035700225.1). GTDB lineage: Bacteria > Patescibacteriota > Saccharimonadia > Saccharimonadales > 2-12-FULL-41-12 > JANWLD01. Next base: position 21,357 of record DASSOT010000007.1, on the reverse strand, counting down.
GTACGCCGATTCCTGTTAAAACTACAGCCCCGATTTGCTGAGGCCGGAGTGGCGTAGTGCTGATTATCTCGGTTGCCCTGTGTATCTTTTCTTTTAAGGTATCCCCGTCTGCTATGTATTTGACAGCTTCTATAGCTTCTTCACCGCCTAATTGAAGCACTAGGTTGGGGTAGTCCAATACACCATAACCATGGTGGCCCGCTGAAGCGACGGCGATATCATGTGTTACCTCCAGAAGATGGCCTGTTTTCTCAGCTTCTTCCTTCCAAGTCGCCGCTAATGCGTGCGACATCATTCCCCCCAAAGACGAACCGGTGGCGATGATTCTTTTATCCGGCGGGAGTATTTGTCTAAGTACTTCAAACCTTCTTTTGGGCATGCTCCAAAAATCCGTCAATGAAGCGAGCTGTTTTGGCCCCATCGGCCCAGCCAACCCATCTGTAGTTATGGCTATTACAGACCGCCCGGTTTCTTCGCCGTGTTTCGCTATATCGGCAACAGTCGGTTTTTCCGCCCCTTGTTTAGCCGGCACTAAAAGCGAGTAGGAATAAACTATCGCATGCTCCTTGTTTTCAAGGAACTCTGGGTTCAGGACTCTGGCTGTCAAGGCTACGCCATCTTCGGTGACGAACTGCCGTCTTTCGGAAAATTCAGACCTGAACTTATCTGTGTAATCCCTTTGCGTCAGACCTGCAACCCCATCTACTGCCCTGGAACCCAAGTCCTTGCCTGCGCTCAGAACAGATCTTGCTAGATCAAGCCCGCCTTGTGCTATATTTACGGGCAATTCAAAAGCCCCCATCAAATGGGGGCTTGATTCGAACTCAGCCTGCCCGGCCATTGTTTCCGGGCTTGGTGCTCCCATATCTATTGCGGCTTGTCCTGCCATTTCTCTAACCTTTTTGTTTATAGGGTTATCAATAACATAGTAATGCTTAAAGTTGTTAGTTGTAAAGATAGATTATAAAAGCGAGTTTTTGGTATACTTGAAGCAACATGGCACAGATAACCCGCGAAGATGTCTTAAAATTGGCTTCTCTTTCAAAAATCAAGCTTCAAGACGATGAGATAGACGAGTTCGTAGACAAGTTTACCGAGGAACTCAATGCCATAGTTAAATATGTCGAGCAGATAGATTCAGCGGATGTCAGCGGGCTGAAACCGACCGACCAAGTGACGGGGCTCTCGAATGTGATGCGTCCGGACGAAGTCATAGACTACGGCGCGGCACCCGAAGAGCTTTTAAAAAATGCCCCCGCACTGGAAAAGAACCAGATTAAAGTTAAGAGAATACTGAATTAGCCGATGTCTGATTTGACCTGGAAACCCATATCGGAGCTGGCCCAAGATGTGAACTCCGGCAAAGTGAAGTCTGCCGACCTGGTAGAAGAATCGTTGAAAAGAATAGGGCAGAAAAAAGAATATAACGCGATAATAACCACACTGGAGGAATCCGCTAGAAAACGAGCGGAAGATATTGACAAGCGTGTAGCCAAGGGCGAAAATGTCGGCCGGCTGGCCGGAGTGCCCTTTATTGCCAAGGACAATTTTTTGGTGCATGGCGCGGATACAACCGCCGCCAGTAATATTCTGCGCGGTTTCAAGGCTCCATACCAGGCGACGGCTGTAAATAAGCTTGAGGCAGAAGGCGCTATCTGTGTAGCAAAGGCCAACCTGGATGCTTTTGCTCACGGAAGCAGTACTGAAAACAGCGACTTCTTTACCACGCTCAACCCATATGACAAGACCAGGGTTCCCGGGGGCAGTTCCGGCGGTTCTGCCGCATCCGTAGCGCTGGGTCTTGCGCCGTTCGCACTCGGTACGGACACCGGAAGTTCCGTGCGCCTGCCAGCAAGTTTCTGTGGCGTAGTCGGATTGAAGCCTACCTATGGTCTGGTAAGCAGGAGCGGAGTGGTCGCCATGGGCTCCAGCCTGGACGTCATAGGCCCGATTGCAAAGACCGTTGATGACTCTGCGCTGGTCCTGGACGTGATGTCCGGCAAGGATAATCTGGACATGACCATGATAAACAGGAGCGAAAAATCCTATACGGACCTGAATACATCTATAAAAGGCAAAAAGATAGCGGTTATTAAAGAGTATATGGATGAAAATACGGACAAAGAAGTAAAAGATCAGATAGAGGCTTCCATAGACAAGCTGAAAAAGGCAGGAGCGCAAGTTTCAATCGTGAGTATTCCGTCCATGCCTCTTTCCCTGGCGGTTTATTACATATTATGTCCGGCAGAAGTCAGCAGTAACCTAAGCAGATATGACGGCCAGCGATACGGCTACAGCTACAAGGACGCGAAAGATCTGGATGAAAGCTATAACCTCAGCAGGGCGGTAGGCTTCGGCGACGAAGCGAAAAGAAGAATCATGATAGGAACCTACGTGCTCTCCAGCGGCTACTATGACGCATATTACAAAAAAGCACAGATTGTGCGCACAAAGATAATCAATGAATTCAACAAGGCCTTTGAGGAAAACGACTTCCTCGTCGGTTCTGTTTCACCGTCTCTGCCTTTCAAAATCGGCGAAAAAGCCGATGACCCGCTGAAGATGTACCTGGCCGATCTTTTCATGACCGGCGCGAACCTTGCCGGGATACCCGCTATCAGCGTTCCGACCGGCATGGTTGATGGACTCCCCGTAGGGCTTCAGATACTGGCCCCCCAAAAAAAAGACCGCGAATTACTCGGTATATCTAAAGCATTTGAGGAGATAAATAAATGAACATATTTTCAACGGAAATAACGCCCGAAGCGCTAGTGGCAGGCATCGCCGGCATTTTGGTCTTCTTCATCGTAGCCGGGTTCGTTATCTACAGGCTGACCCGAAAAAGGGTAAGGCCGAAAAAATTCCGTGAAAAATGGCGCAGACTGCAGAAGAAACTACCTAACCAGGAGAATTGGCTGGAGGCTTTGAGCGAAGCGGACAATCTGCTGGACGAAGCCATGAAAAGGAAGAATATAAAGGGTGAAACCATGGGTGAGCGCCTGGTGAACGCCCAGAAGGACTTCAAAGAGAAGGACGAAGTATGGTTCGGCCATAAACTCTGCAAAAAACATCAGGAGAATCCGCGGCTTAAACTGAAAAAGAATGATGTGAAGCGCGCGCTAGTAGCACTAAGGCAAGCGTTGAAGGACCTGGGAGCGATATAGATGAAAAACGGCTACGTCCCTACCATCGGTATAGAATGCCACGTACAGCTGAAGACCAAGACCAAGCTGTTTGCGGCCGTAGCCAACGATGCCCGCGATGCCGCGCCGAACACGCTCATTAGCCATATATGCATGGGTATGCCGGGAGCTATGCCTTATCTCAACGAAAAGGCGGTGGAGCTTTCCTGCAAGGCCGCTTTCGCACTAGGCACTAAACCGCAGAAATTTTCAAAGTTTGACCGCAAACACTACTTTTATCCCGATTTACCGAAGGGCTATCAGATAAGTCAGTTTTCTGACCCGATAGTCGTCGGCGGCCAAGTTGATATAGAGGTTGACGGCGAGGAAAAAAGAATAGGTATAGTCAGGGCGCACTTGGAGGAGGACGCGGGTAAGACCACGCACCCTGCGGCCAAAGACTACAGCCTGGTTGATTTGAACCGAGCCGGCACGCCCCTTTTGGAGATTGTTTCCGAGCCGGACATGCATACGGCCCGTGAAGCGAAGGCTTATGCGCAGAAGCTGTACCTTCTGATGAAATACGCTGATATAAGCGACGTTGATTTGTATCACGGCAATATGCGCTTTGATGTAAATGTAAGTCTGAGCAATGACCCGAAAAAGCTAGGCACGCGGACGGAAACCAAGAACCTTAACAGTTTCAAGGCGGTTGAGAAGGCCGTGGAGTACGAGATAAAGCGCCAAGCGGAAGTACTTTCGGGGGGCGGCGAAATCACACAGGAAACGCGCGGCTGGGACGACGCTAAACAAAAGACTACTCCCCAGCGCGGCAAAGAAGAAGCCCATGACTACAGGTATTTCCCTGACCCGGATATCCCGCCGCTAAACCTGAGCGATGATTATATCGCGAAGATAAAGGAATCTTTCGAGAAAAAGAACTTTTATACCACGCGTAAGAAACTGGAAGACGCCGGTCATCTTTCCGAAGAGGATTTGGACACTCTGTTCAACAACCCCGAAGCGGTGGATTTCGCCGTGGCTGTTACCGAAAAGGAAGGAGTGCCGAAAGGGGCTGTAGCAAAGCTATTTGATTGGCTTATAAATTTCATACCGAGCTTCCTCGCCGATTATTCGCAGTTGAATGAAGAAAAGATAGACGCTCTGCTGGCTCTGGCGCAGGCGTTTGACGAAGCCAAACTGGTTTCGACCAAAGCAAAAGAAGGTGTAAAACAACTTTTCGAAGACGAGAAGTTCGATACGGATAAGTTCATCAGCTCCAACCAGGTTGTCAGCGACGAAGGCGAGATAGAAAAGATAGTCAAGAAAGTGATAGAAGAAAACCCGAACGCCGCCGAAGATATCAAGAGCGGTGAGATGAAAGCTGTAGGTTTCCTGGTAGGCCAGGTGATGAAAGAATCAAAAGGCAAAGCCGATCCCGCCCTCGCCCAAAAAACCATAAAAAAACAGCTGGGGGTCTAAAAAGGTACGCCGAAATCGGTGTATAATGTCTAGTTATGGCGAAAGTTACTAAAGCTATCATTGCGGCGGCCGGTTTCGGCACCAGGTTCTTACCCCAGACCAAGGCCATGCCCAAGGAAATGTTGCCGATAGTCGACAAACCTATAATCCAATACATCGTAGAAGAACTCATAGAAGCCGGTATAAAGGATATAGTCATAGTCACCGGTTATCACAAGCGTTCCATAGAAGACCATTTTGACCAGATGAGTGCGGATTTGCGCGAGAACCTAGTGCAGGGAAACAAGAAGGAACTTCTGGAAAACACGAAGAAAATATCCGACCTGGCGAATTTTGCTTATATCAGGCAAAAAGGACCCTACGGCAATGCCACGCCGCTTTTGAACGCCCAGCATCTGATAGGAGGCGAACCTTTCATCTTCGCATTCGCGGATGATTTCGTCGTGGCCGAGCCCAGCCGGTTCCGCCAGCTTATCGAAGCGCATGAACAACACGGAGGAAGCGTGCTTACCTGTGTAGAAGCGGAAAACCCGGATGATTATAAAAAATATGCTTTCGTGGTAGGCAAGGACAGTCAGGACGCAGAGATGATGGCCGTCGACAAGATAGTGGAAAAGCCTGGCAGTTATGATGCGGTTCAATCAAAGACCGCGTCAGTCAGCGGCTATCTGTTTACGCCCGAGCTATTCACTTATTTGAAACAAGACCTGGAAAAGCTGAAAGACGACGAGGAATTCATAATGCAACCAGCTCTGCAAAGAATGGCGGACGAAGGCCACAAACTGTGGGCGCTCAAGGTAAAAGGCGGCAAGTTTTACGATACCGGCAACAAACTGGAATACATGAAGACAGTCATAGATTTCGCAATAAAAAGGCCCGACATAGGCGAAGAAGTCCTGGCGCACATAAAGTCAAAAGTCAGCGATTGACAAAATAAGCTATAATTTACCTATGGATTCCAAGTGGTTTGAAGCGATGGTAATAATACTGGCGATAATGCTGGCCTTGTTCCTGCTCCTGTCCATCATACTTATAGCGCGCTTCATACAGATTACTCGGCAGATAAAGCGCATCACCGACCACGCGGAAAATGCAGTTGATAAAGCGGAAGAGATTGCAACATTCTTTGAGAAGACAGCGACTCCGGTAGCCTTGATGAAGTTAATCGCTAATGTCAGCGAGAAAGTCGCTAGGACTGCCGATAAAGTTAATAAACGAAGAAGCGGGGGTAAGAAAAAATGAAGAAGGATAGAAAATGGGCGCTTGGTGCGGCATCTGCCGCCGGCATAGGCTATCTTATAGGAATCTTATCCGCACCTCGTAGCGGCTGGCGTACCCGGAAGAAACTTGCCAAATCTGCCAACAAAGCCAAGATAGACGGCGAGAAACAGTTGAAGAAACTATACAGCGAGCTGAATGTCCTTTTGTCTGACGCCGATAAAAAGCTGAAGAAAAAGAAAGAGGGCGCGCAGACCGAGCTGAAAAAACAGGTCGCATCCGCTAATAAGACCAAGCAAAAAGCACGGATTCTGCTGAGTGCACTGCACAATGGCGACGCAGAGGATCCGGACTTGAAAGAAATGCTGGCGGAGATTAAGAAAGCCAAAGCCAACCTGGGCAAATTCTTCAAAAAATAATTCGAAAGCCGCCTTCTTTGTCTGATAATATTCATCCTGAATTCCATAAGAACCACAATGGTTCAAAACTCAATTGGTTGCGTGCGGCTGTACTAGGCGCTAATGACGGCATAGTTTCAATAGCCGGTCTGGTGGTCGGTGTCGCCAGCGCTACGGAAAATAAAGGCGTCATACTTACCGCCGGGCTTGCCGGAGTGATAGCCGGTGCTATGTCTATGGCCGCCGGAGAATACGTATCTGTCAGCTCGCAAAGGGACAGTGAAAAAGCCCTGCTAGATAAGGAAAAATACGAACTAAAGCATTTTCCCAAAGAAGAGCTTGCCGAACTGGAGGGAATTTATAAGAACAAAGGGCTTAGTGCGAAAACCGCTAAAAGAGTTGCCAAGGAACTGACCGAGCATGATCCTTTCAGGGCGCATGTCGAAGCAGAGCTGGGCATAGACCCGGATGATCTGACTAATCCGTGGCATGCGGCTTATGCATCCGCGGCGGCATTCATCGTCGGTGCCGCCATACCGTTGACGGTTATTCTGCTACCGCCGCAAAACTCCAGGATATGGGTCACCTTTGTTTCTGTGATATTCGCACTGATGATAACCGGATTCCTTAGCGCCCGGGCCGGCGGAGCCAAGGCAAGGAGGGCCATACTAAGGGTGGTTTCAGGCGGTGCGCTGGCTATGATTATCACCTACTTAATCGGTAGGCTGTTCAATGTGAACGTCTAGCGGAATTGATTTCTTTTACAACAGAATTTTTAAGTTTCCTGGGCTATAATATTGCTTAGAAAAGCTGAGGTAAAAGTGCCGAAAAAAGAAAAAACTTCGGATAAAAATAAGGTGTTGCAAGCTTCTGATTTCGTGCACCTCCACAACCATACGCAATACTCTTTGCTTGATGGTCTGACGAAGGTCCCCAAGTTGATTGACCGGGTAAAAGAAATGGGCATGGAAGCCATTGCCATGACGGATCACGGCACGCTCTCAGGCGCGGTTGAATTCTATACCAAAGCTAGGGAAAAGGGCGTCAAACCTGTTATAGGTATCGAGGCTTATATCGCCCCCCGCAAATACACGGACAAGGACCCCGCAAAAGACAAACAGTATTTTCATCTTACTATTTTGGCGATGAACAACAAGGGCTACCAGAACCTTATGCGTCTATCGACCATTTCGAACCTGGAAGGGTTTTATTACAAACCCAGGATAGACCGCGAGCTTTTGCAAAAGTACAACGAGGGGCTGATAGTCCTATCGGGCTGTATCAACGGAGAATTCGGAGATGCTATCAGGCAGGAGCAGATAGAACAGGCCGAAGAAACTGCAAAGTGGTACAAAAGCGTTTTCGGCGACAGATATTATATCGAGATACAGGACCACGGCCACCCGCACCACACAAGCGCCTGGGACGAACAGATAAAAGTAACCGAGGCCAGCTTTAAGATAGCTAAAAAGTTGGACATACCCACGGCGATAACCGGCGATGCGCACTATCTGCAAAAAGATGACCAGGAAGCCCACGAGATATTGCTTTGCGTACAGACAGGAGCTTTTTTGTCCGATGAGGACAGGATGAGTCTGGAAGAGTTTGAGCTTTATGTAGCTGACCCCAAAGACATCATCAAAAGATGGGGCAAAGATTACCCCGACTCAGTCAAGAACACGCGCAAAATCGCCGACAGGTGCAACGTCGAGCTAAAGCTAGGCGAATACCTCATCCCGAAATTCCCTGTTCCTAAAGGCGAAACGGAAAAAAGTTACCTGGAAATACTTACCTATAAAGGACTGCTCAGCCGCTATGCGCCAAAAGCAAAGTCCACGGATGATTTGTCCGCAATAAAAAAACAGCTTGATAAGGAGGTGGTCAAAAGGGCGGAATTCGAATTGCAAGTCATTGAGCGCATGGGCTTTGACGGATACTTTCTAATCGTCCAGGATTTCATAAACTGGGGGAAGGACCAGGGAATCGTGTTCGGTCCGGGGCGTGGTAGCGGCGCCGGTTCGATAGTTGCTTACGGACTGCGGATAACAGAGCTTGACCCGCTTAAATACGACCTTTTGTTTGAACGCTTTCTTAATCCTGACCGCATAAGCATGCCTGATTTTGACGTGGATATACAGGATACGCGAAGGGACGAGGTCATACAGTATTGCGTTGAGAAATACGGTGAAGACAGAGTGGCGAACATAGTCACTTTCGGAACCATGGCGGCGCGCAACGCTGTCAGGGATGTAGCCCGGGTACTGCAGGTGCCGTACGCGGAAGCCGACAGACTGGCAAAAATGATACCGCCGCCGGTTCAGGGCAGGCATATTCCACTTAGCGAATCTTTGAAAAACAACACCGACTTGAAAAAGGAATACCAGGATAACGATGACGCCAAACGGGTGTTCGACCTGGCGATGAAACTGGAAGGCACTATCAGAAGCCATGGCGTGCATGCCGCCGGAGTAGTCATTGCGCCTGACGATATAGTCAAATTCACGCCTCTTGAAAAAGCCCAGAAAGGTGTCATCGCAACGCAATATTCGATGGTACCGATAGAGAAAATAGGTTTGCTCAAGATGGATTTTCTGGGCCTTTCCAACCTGACTATCATAAACAACACACTGCGTATAATCCGCAAGGTCTATGGGGAAGAAATAGACATCGGCGAGATACCGCTTGATGACGAAAAAACGTTCAAGCTATTGCAAAGAGGCGATACTACCGGTGTCTTCCAGCTTGAATCAGCCGGCATGAAACGATACCTAAAAGACCTGAGGCCAACCGAGTTTGCGGATATCATAGCCATGAACGCGCTTTACCGCCCGGGGCCAATGTCCGAGATTCCGCGTTTTATCGCGGGCAAGAATGACCCTTCGACCATATCTTATCCGCACCCTTCTTTGGAGCCGATACTAAAAAATACTTACGGAGTAATGGTCTTTCAGGAACAGATTATAGCCATGCTTCAACTGCTGGCGGGGTACAAACCGGGTGAAGCCGACCTGGTGCGCAAAGCCATAGGCAAAAAGAACCGAAGCATCATGCAGTCTGAAAAACCCAGGTTCATGGAAGGCTGTGCGAAAAAAGGTTTGTCAAAAAAAGACGCAGAGAAGGTTTGGGAACAGATACAGCCTTTTGCCGACTATTCATTCAACAAGGCCCATGCCGCCTGCTATGCGATGATTGCCTATCAGACGGCATATTTGAAAGCTCATTTTCCCGCGGCGTTCATGGCGGCGCTCATGACCAGTGATTATGATGATACGGACAGGCTGGCCATAGAGATATCCGAGTGTAACTCCATGGGTATAGAGGTATTGCCCCCAGACGTGAATGAATCCTTTGGAGAATTCGGCGTCATACACAGCAAAAAAAGCGAGAAAATACGCTTTGGGATGAATGCGATAAAAAATGTCGGTTCCGGTGCGGTTGAAGAAATAATCAGGGCTCGCGAAGAGCTAGGCGGTTTTGATAATCTGGAAAGTTTTTTGAGCAACACCAGCACCAGGGCGGTAAACCGCAAAGCGCTTGAAAGTCTGGCTAAATCGGGTGCCCTGGACGGTTTCGCGGAAAGGGATGTGATAGTAGAGAACCTGGACGGAATGCTGGCATTCGCCAACAGGCGCCAGAAAGACATGAAGAGCGGACAGACGGATTTGTTCGGCGGAAAAAGCGAGAACCTGAAAATCAGGCTTCAGCTCAGCCCTCCCGCAGGCAAACTTACGGACAGGCAAAAAGTTGCTTGGGAGCGCGAGCTTCTGGGAATATATTTATCGAGCCATCCTTTGGCAGAATACGAAGAAACACTTAAGAATCTGGCAGTACCGATTGAAGAGGCCATGAATGCAACTGATGAAAAAAGGCTGACAATAGGCGGGTCGGTCAGCGACGTAAAAGATATTACTACAAAAAACGGCAAGCGTATGGCTTTCGTAAGATTGGCTGATTTGAGCGGTGAAATCGAATTGGTAATCTTTCCCGGCGTCATAGATTCAACGGCAGGTCTTTGGCGCAGGGACCTGGTACTGCTTGTAAGCGGCAAAATATCCAGAAGAGGACAGAACGGCAATAACTCTGAACCGAAGATAATAGTTGACTCGGCCCGCGAGCTAGACCTGGAAACATACGACATGGAGGAAATCAACGGAACATCAGCCGGCACTTACAAAAAACCTGACCCCAGGGTATATGTAAGGATACCCGACACCGATGACCAGGATGCGCTGGCCAGCCTCAAAGCGGCGATAGACGAAACCCCGGGTATGGTGCCGGTAGTACTTGTCGTCGGCCCGGATGATGACAAGCAGATAATAAAGATACCTACGCTGGTCGACCCGAACGAAGAATTTTTATCTACAGCCAGGGAAATATTCGGCGAAACCAGTATCAAATATCAATAAACCTACTGGATGAAACCGGCAGTTTTGATGAGTGCTATCATCAACACCAGGAGTGAAAGCAGGGTTACGTCCATTAGCGGATGTTTCAGCACGTAACGCTCGCCTTCGCGCAACTTCTTGCGGAGCTTAAGCGAGTGTTTGGCTACCAGATACATCAAAATTACACCTATGGCCATACCCAGCAAGAGGTTTACCCAAGGCAGTTTGCCGCCGGATAATAACTGTCCGAAGCTGATAACCGCAGGCCGGGAGTATGATGCGGAATCTACCTTTCCGGCACCTGGTTTTCCGGGGCGGGCATAAAGGGCTACGACGATGGTTTCCGGTCCGTGTCCCTGATAATCGATGGAATTGGCTATGCCGAAACCTACTTCTGAAATATCGGGATTTAACATAGCCTTTCTATGCTCGGGGCTGTTCATCCAGCCGCTGACAGTGTCCTTGCCGGAGGTGAAGCCATAAGCCAGATTCTCTGATGCTTCACTGTAATCATAGCCGTATTTATTTATGAAATACCATGGCTGTTTGCCGTCGGGCGTAACATGCGACCAGTAATTACGGCTGGCCATGTCCTGGGCCTTCGCCTGTGCCGCAGAGGACAGCGCTTTGTCAATCTCAAGCCTGCCAAGCCCGTTGCCGGTTCTTTCATCGTTGGTTTCATGAAGAAGGCTGTTCGTGTTCGTTGATGTAGCGTAGCTCAATACCGAACCGCTGTTTTTAGAAGCGCCCGGAAGAAGAAATACAGCACCTATTACCAGTCCGATTATTGCCGGCAGATAAGGAGCATAGACCTTGGTGTACTTTTTCGTATGTTTCTTGAACGTAGTACGCCTTTGCAAGGGATGTTTGCTGACTATTTTGGATTTTTGTTTTGTCATTCTGGCTTGCTATTTACAAAAGTATTTTAACATCAACTGTCAGTTGAAGCGAAACGCGTACAGCGCTATAGCCGCCGCCTGTATGACATTCAGCGATTCTTTTTGGCCGAGCATGGGTATCTCGACTATGTAATCTGATTTATCCAGGACCGCTTTTTCCAGGCCGGCAACTTCATTTCCCAGTATAAGCGCCGCCTTTTTAGGCGGTTTGAACTTATCAAGTGCGATACTGCCCTTTGATTGTTCCAACGAACACAGGGTATAGCCGTCTTTTGAAGCTTTCTCAAGAACCTCGCCGATAACAGGAGCATGCCGCCAGCTTTGGGATTTTTCCGCTCCGAGTGCCGTTTTTACTATCTGCCCGTTCACCTTATCGGCTATATGGGGCAATCTATCGTCATGTCTGGCTTTCGGATACGGCGTGTAGCCGCTTAAGATGACTTCTTTCACACCCATCGCGTCGCAGGTGCGCAGTAGCGAGCCGATGTTATGAGCACTTCTTATGTTGTGGGCTATTACTACTATTTCCCGGTCCATGCAATGTAGTATACAAGGCCATAACCCTTGTGGTTAAATAGTAGTGATGAGCCAAGACGCACGCGCCGATGAAGAAAAAGCCACTCAGCGGCGAGCCCAGATATTGGGCATGACCTATGCCGACACTTCCAAAAGCGACAAACCGCTGTATAAGGATCTGCTTTCCCCTGAGGAAATGAGGGAAAACCACACCATACCCATTTACTCAGACCCGCATCACATCAATTTCGGCGTTACGAACACTACTTCACAGCAGACCATGCAGAAGCTTCGTGACAAGTTTCTGGACCAGCGCGTTTCGTTTTCGCTTATATCGGACACCGGGTTCAGGGACTATATGCTCCTATATGACCCGCCGAAAGAGATTGAGTATCAGGACGTCAAGCTTTCCAAAGAAGATGATTTGGACTTATTCACCCAGGTTACTCAGACTTTGAACCAGGTTCTAGCCGACGACATATTGGCTTATTTGGTAAAACAGACTTATCAGCTAAAAGGTTCGGATATCCACCTGGAAAATCAGAAGGAATCGGTCAGGGTGCGCATACGCGTAGACGGAGTATTGCACCCTATCGCAGAGTTGTCGCATGAGAAATATCACCAATTGCTCTCTTCCGTAGCAATCGCCGCAAATGTTTCAACGGCCGAAGCTAACCCGCAGACCGGCCACATAAACCATACTTATAAGATGGCCACTGGCGAGGAAGTCACCGTAAACCTGCGAGTAGAAACCGTACCGACTGTCTATGGACAGGACGTAGTCATGCGCCTGTTTAACTTGCAGATGGAACTTTTGAAGCTGGATAATCTTGGCCTTAGTAAACGTGAGCGCGAAGCAGTGGACGATGTCATAGAACACCCCTCGGGGATGGTTTTGGTGGTCGGGCCTACAGGTTCGGGAAAGACAACCACTCTTTATTCGCTGATAAATACGCTTAATTCGCCGGAGCGCAAGATAATCACGCTGGAAGACCCGGTAGAATATTTCCTCCCCGGGATAGTGCAGATTCCTGTTGCCGGCGACCAGAATGCACAGGGCTTCGCCGAGCATCTGCGTGCGGTTCTTAGGTTGGACCCGGACGTGGTGATGATAGGCGAAATAAGGGACCAGGACACCGCCCGTACTGCTTTGCAGGCGGCTTTGACAGGACATCTCGTGCTTTCGACTTTTCACGCGTCTTCCGCGGCGGCGGCGCTGACCAGGATGCTTGATGCCATAGGTATAAACCCGCTGTTTTCCAGCGCCATGCATCTGATAATGGCCCAGCGTCTGATAAGAAAGCTGGATGATAAGACCAAAGAGCCGTTCAAACCGGACAAAGGCCTGGTCAAACAGCTGGAAGCTGTGGTAGAAACTCTGCCGCCAAACGTGAAAAAGCCTGATTTGAGCAAGCTGACGCTTTACAAGCCGAAGCCGAGTGCGGAGAACCCGTTCGGCTATAAAGGCCAGATGGCAATACGCGAACAGTTATTGATGACGCCCGGAGTGCAGGAATTACTGCGAATGCCGCCCAATGAGATTACGACCGACATGCTGGAGAAAAAGGCCATAGAAGAAGGCATGCTGACCATGCTTCAGGACGGGGTGTTGAAGATTATCAACGGCGAAACGACCGTAGAAGAAGTCTATCGCGTCGTCAGCTAGCATATCTCCGCAGAGGCTAACCGGGAGGGGAAGAGGTTTTCTTTCCGTTACAGATGTGGTATACTTTGCCGAATAGATGATAAAAGTTAAGGTTTTTAGAGATAATGTCTGTAATTAAAGCTGTCGAGAAAAAATTCATGAAGCCGCACGTTGTTGGCGTGAGAAGCGGTGATACCGTTCGTGTTCATCAAAAAATACGTGAAGGCAACAAAGAAAGAATCCAGGTATTCGAAGGCCTGGTTATCAGAACTGCGCGCTCAAAATCTTTATCTGCTAGCATAACGGTCCGAAGGATTGCCAGCGGTATCGGTGTAGAAAAGACTTATATGGTTCATAGTCCGCTAATCACAAAGATACAAGTTGTAAAAAGAAGCAAAGTTCGCCGGAATTATCTTAGCTACATGCGCGCCCGCACCGGTAAATCCGCCAGGCTCGCAAGCGTTGATTTCGACCAGGAAGAAGTAAACAGGGTTCCTGAACCGCCCAGGGAAGAGAATACGGAAGAAAATAAGTCGGAAGAAGCACCGGCCAAAGAAGAGCCCGAAGTAAAAGCCGAAGAAAAACCGGCCGAGTCAGAAGAACCGAAGGCTGAAGAAAAGTCTGAAAAGAAAGCCGAACAAAAAGAAGACAAGAAATCTGATTCCTAGGAATCAGTTCACTGTACCCAGTATTGCGCCTATTGCCAGCAGGGTTGTCAGCTGATTTCCTAAGTTTATCTTTAACAGTTCCATGGAGCCTTTGGCAAAAACCGCGTTTGAAACGAGCACTGGCAGGATGAAACCTATAAAGGCCCATATACCAGTGAGCAAGCCGACTGAAAGGCCGCTGTATCCTGTATAGAAATAGCCGACATAAACTATAAAATGTGACATTACGAAAGCCTGGATTATAGCAAGAGCCAGCATTATGAGCATCGGTCCGGTAGGGCTGGATTCGCCTCTTTTCAAACCGACTAGTTTCATCCATTTCTTGCCAAAAAGTGGTCCGTACCAGATGGAGCCGATTATCATGGCGGCCGCTACAGCTAGCACAATACCCAGCCAGCTGACGGAAACCGCCAGGTTGCCGCTGGAGTCCAGCGATACCGACGTCATGTTCGCGAGATTACTTAACATTTTTAACCCTCCGTTATATTTATAAAGAAATAATACTCCCAAAAGCAGTACTTTAGCAACGGACTATAAAGACAAGAAAATTGCCTAAATTCCTATAAAAGTTTATAATTTACTACTCACTATGAGAAATTTCGAGGTAGTTGTAGACAATCTTATAGGGCAGGTGGAGCCACAAGAAGTGAGTATTTTGCCTGAATCCCGGGATATCGCAATAAGAGGGCTCGAAGAAAAAGAGCGCCGTTACGGAGAAGAATCCGAACATCATATGGCTTATCATAATGTCGGCCATGATATAGATGTAACCTCAAGAGATATAAGATTGACGAACCTGCTGTATCGTTTTGTTCCAGAAGAATACAGGGAGGGACTATACGACAAGATTATCGTAAAGGATCCGTGGCATGACTGGGAACGGTTACTTAGCGGTCCGGGTGCCAACGAAAGAGCCAGCGCCGACAGGGTTATTGAAGAGATTGAAAACAGCGGCAGTCCCGTTCTGAATACGGAGCGTTTCAAAACCAGCATAGACCTTGGAATCATGGCCACTCAGATGGAGAGGGTGGACGGTGATTTCGTCCAGGTAAACCTTAGGACTGGCGAACCTGATCCATCAATTCTGCTGGGCGCATGGGCGGACATAGGAGGCGTGCCCATGGAAGGTATCAAGAGGGCGAAGCTCGATGCTGTCGACCTTTGCCATGAGGACCATCCCGACCCAAGTCTTAGGCAATTGCTGGATTATTTCCTCATTCAACCGGATTTTTTCAAAAACGTAGTGGACGATGCAACCGTACTTCCGAACATCGAATATTATTTTCCCCAAAATGCGGAAGAAGTTTACGGCGTGCTTCGAAAAGCGTTTCATTCCAACATTGTAACCACCTATAAGACGCTTATGTTCATAAGAAACCACCCAGAGGTTGAAACGGCCATGTTGCGAGGGGCGGGCTTACTTGACCGAATGCATGTTGGTTCCGCGATAGGCGGTCTGATTTCAAAAGCCGCAAAACTTTAATCATTTTTGTAGACAGTTGCTAAAATATAGCCTGAAGATGGGCTATATATTAGGTATCGACGAAGCAGGCAGGGGGGCGTGGGCCGGCCCGTTGGTAGTAGGCGCCGTCATACTCGGCGACAAAAAAATAAAAGGTCTGACTGATTCAAAACTTCTCACCAGGGAGCAAAGGCAGGAGTTTGCCGAAGCCATCCACGCAAGCTGTCTATTTTACGGCCTGGGCTGGGTATCGTCCAAAGAAGTTGACAGCCGCGGGCTTACATCTGCTACGAAACTGGGTATTAAAAGAGCCATCAAGAACCTGGCCGTAGAAAACTTAGAAATAATAATAGACGGGAATATCAACTACCTGAGTACACGCAAAGATTCCCGCTGTGTCATAAAAGCCGACCTGACAATCCCGGCCGTAAGCGCCGCCGGGATAATCGCAAAAGTCGCAAGGGACAGATATATGATTGAGCTTGCGGACAAATTTCCGGTTTTTGGCTTTGACAGCCATGTCGGCTACGGGACATCCCGCCATAGCGAAAACTTGAAAAAACACGGTATCTGCAGAGAGCACCGTCTTTCCTTTAACCCGGTGTCGCTTTTTATATAATGGCCGAGCACAACAAGAGCGGCTCAAAAGCCGAAAATCGCGTAACCGAATACATGCAAAGAAACGGCTTCAAAATACTGGATACCAACTGGAAGACAAAATGGTGCGAGGTAGACATAATAGCCCGAAAGGAAAAGCGCGTATACTTCGTCGAAGTGAAGTACAGGGGCTCGCCGGATTTCGGAGGGGGTTTTGATTATATAACGCCGAAGAAATTGAAAAAGATGGACCTGGCGGCTAGAAGCTGGGTAGAAATGAATGGCTGGAAGGGCGAGCATACCTTGAGCGCCGCCGAAGTGTCCGGGGATGAATTTAACGTAGAGTTCATAGAAGAAGTCTGGTGAGTTTGGGTGTATAGCCCACCCTTAATAGGTGATAATACCGGGCGGCTTCAGTTCTTTAACGGTTTCGTTCCAATCCAGCCTATCGGCTACGGCTTTCGTTAAGGCCCTGCTGGCCGGCTTGCTCAGTCTGTTGCTGGTGTCTACGGCGGTCATGCCGTATTTGAATGAAAAGGGCAGGCGCTTCAGGCCTTTTTGCTCCGCCATAGCCAGGCAGTTGTCTGCAAAACTGGCACACTGCGGCCCGAGCTTCAGCCAGGCTTCGAGCTGGCTTTTGTCGGCAGAGGGCTTGGTGGTAAGGTCAAGCTTGATAAGCGCCGAGCGCATTACCTCACTGCTGAACTGCTGGTCGAATATCAGATTGCCCATTGAATAAACTATAAGTTTACCCTTGTAAGCTTCGCTGTTCTGTACCCAGTGGGGGTGATTGGCCAGCACCGCGTCGGCGCCGTTATCAATCATACTGCGATACAGGCTGGTCCTTATGGCGTCGGAATGAGGCTTGTATTCCACACCCATGTGCGGGTATGCGATTACCGGCATGTAACGGGCGTATTTTCGCATTACGGCCACAGATGCGCTTGAAGGAATCTTAAATACCCCGTGGTAGCCGCACATAGCGATGGGTATGGAGCCCTTACTCTGCGTATCGTCGCTGTAATTTATGTGTACCGGAAGGCTGACTACTTCGCACACCTCATCCGTAACATCAGGATCGTAATGTCCGAAATATTGTATATGGTTCTTGTCCAGCTGTTTTCTGGTCGCAGTGAAGCCAGAGGCTCCCTGGTTGTCGCTATGATTATTTGCCATGGAAACTATTGAAAACCATTTGGCCAGCTGGGGCAGATAGTCGGGCGAACAGTTAAAGGTCAGGGTTACTTCCTCGTCTTGCTTTGTCGGATGAACCCCTGGTACCGTAGGGCACTCTAGGTTCGCAATCCAGGCGTCATAATCATTGCGGTGAAAACCGTTTAATCCGGAGAATGGGTAAGCCGTTTTCAGCGGGCTGGCCTGAGACCAGTCATCCATGCGCCGCCCCCAGTAGATATCTCCGCCGAAGAGCACGTTGCTTTCTATGTCTGTTATATCCGGCGCGTGCACTTTTTCGCCTGCGGTTGTCTTCTGCGCCGGCGTGGCTTTGCTTTGATAGTTCTTGGAGATAAAAAAGCTTGCTCCCAGGGCAACCGCGATTATTAAAAATGATATAGCCAGCAATCCTGGCCACCGCCTGGATGTTTCTCCGACTTTGTAAATAGCCATACGGATATTATATTGCCTAAATCTGTTCGAAGTATTTTTTTAGTGCGGATTCTTCGCGTTTGCGCCAGGCGACACGTGCTTCTATCTCTGAAAAGCCGATTTTAATATTTCTTTCCAGTTGACGGATTTTTAGCTTGGGCGTAAAGAAATCTACGTATTTTTTCTGCCATTGAGGCGTTGAAACAGGCCCGGCTGAATAAACAGGTATGTAGTCCATACTCTTGGACCCGCCGAAAAGTTCACTCAGTCTGTCCCAATCGTTTTTCAACCATTCCCAGGCGATATCGCGCGTGTATCGGTTGCGCAGGAGGTAGGCGTACCATCTGAAAATATCCTGCGGCCTTGCCGCTCCGCCATCTGCTATAGTGTGAGCGATAACTTTTTTGCCGGTTTGTAACTTTCTGACTTCGCTGATGCCTGAGGCTATGGAATGTTTCAGATCCGGGTTCGAGGTCCGGCTGTATATTTCCAGAAGCCTGTCTATCTCTTTTTCTTCGCCGAAACGTGCAACGGCAGTCAGGATTATCGTTCTTAGTTCTGCCGGAAGGTCGGCGACATCGCCGGCTTTTTCGTATATGCGGATGGATTTGTCTATTACTTCCTTGTCTTCCCCGGCGAGCATAAGCCCCAAAATTGTCTGCCTTAGCAAAGTATCGTTAGGGTCTTCGCCTGGCTTCTGATTCCAGCCGAGCCTCTTATAGTGCTCTTTTGCCAGTTCAACCCGGAAAGATTTGATTCGTGCTTCTGTAGCTTCATCTCCTTCCGTCAGTGTTCTGGCCAGGCCGACTACTCTGCTTAACATGCTCCACACGGCCTCGCGTGGTTCACTTTGGCACTTCTTAGCTATATCCAGGGCTTCCGTCAAGGAAGTATCGCCTCTGCGGGCCAACAGGATTATGTCATTCAATCGGATTATCCTGCCTTCCGTGGGTATGGACTGAGTTGATATTGCAGAGGAAAGTTTTTTCTTTGCGGACTCGTCAAGATAATCTACCAGATAATGCCCGCTTCCGCGCACATTGAATATGGCCGGTTCGTCAGAGTTCAGCTCATCAGTTTTCTTTTCCAGCAATTTCTTAGGCAAGGGTTTATCAGAAAGCAGGGGTATGGGCCATACTTTGGCTTTGTCTTCGCCGTCGAGTAAAAATCGTTCCTGGCTTAGGCTTAATTTATCTTTTTGTTGAGAAACTTTCAGTACAGGCATGCCGGACTGTTCTATCCACGGTGTCATCAGTCCGGATACATCCATCCCGCTGGTTTTGGACAGTGACTTCCACAGGTCGTCTCTAGTAGCGTTCTGATATGCATTTTCTGCAAAATAATTTTTCAGACCCGTACGAAAGGCATTCTCGCCAATGAATTCGCGCATCATCTTTAGCAATCTTCCGCCTTTGGCATAGACTATGGCCGGGTCAAACAGCGTATGGATATCGTCAGGGTGGGTCACATCCACGCCAACGGATTGGACTTCCTTATATATGTCGCGGTTGGCGGTGATTAATATGTCCGATATTACGTAATGTTCCCACCATCGCCAGTCCGGATGCATGGCATCCAGCGCTATATGCTCCATCAGGCTGGCAAAACTCTCGTTCAGCCACAAATCATCCCACCACTTCATGGTTACCAGATTGCCGAACCACTGATGGCTCAACTCATGCGCCACAACCATGGATATGTACTGTTCGCCGGATAGCGAGCGGTTGTCCGGGTCGGCAAGCAAGGCGACTTCGCGGTAGGTGATGAGCCCCCAGTTTTCCATGGCTCCGCTTTCAAAATCAGGCAAGGCCACCTGGTCACATTTTTCCAGCGGGTACGGAGTTTGGAAATACTCGGTGAAAAATTCAATCGCTTTCACGGCCTCCTTGTTGGCATATTCCAAAAATTTTTTAGGCTGTGCGGTCGTCGCCCAGGTGCGCATGGTTATACCAGTCTTTGTTTTTGCTTCCACGGAATGAAGCTCGCCGGCAACGAATGCCAGCAGATAGGTGCTCATCACTGGGGTTTTACCGAAAGTGGTTTTTATTCGACCCTCTTTTGATTCTTGTTTTTCAGCCGGAGTGTTGGAAAGCACCGTCAGGCCTTCCGGCGTATCAAGTTTGAGCTGGAATGATGCTTTGGCTTCAGGCTCGTCGATGCAGGGGAAGACTTCGCGGGCATGATGGCTTTCAAACTGAGTTGCGAACATGGTCTTTTTCTTGCCATCATGTTCAAAATAACAGGGATAAAGACCGTGCATGGGGTCGGTAATCTTACCGCTGAAGCTGATTTCGGTCTCGTATTCACCGGGGTAGAGCATTTCATCCGCGTGCAGGCGTACTTCATCCATACTGTCCTGCGTGTTGGTGCGTCCAAGCTCTATGGTTTGCATCGAACCTTTGGTAATTTTTTTCAGCTTGGCGCTTTTAATCTTCAAATCTTTCTGATGAAGAGTCAGCCGTTTGCTTGGCCGTCCGGTCTTTTTGAGCCTTATTTTGACGCTTCCGGAAAAAGTTTTTTTGTCCGCGTCCAAAGACAATTGCAA
The DNA here is from genome assembly GCA_035700225.1 of Saccharimonadales bacterium (SeqCode). Classification (GTDB taxonomy): domain Bacteria; phylum Patescibacteriota; class Saccharimonadia; order Saccharimonadales; family 2-12-FULL-41-12; genus JANWLD01. The sequence continues at coordinate 815 of DASSOT010000007.1, read as the reverse complement.
ATCATAGTGCTCGGGCTTCACTTCATTAAACAGGCGTTTCACACTTTTACTCATAGGATTATATTCTACCTTAGTATTGACATACTGAATAAATTATTCCATATTTGAAAAATGTATAAGAAAGAGAACAGGGAAGCGGCAGAATCGGCTATTTTCCGTCGGATAAATCGCTCAAAGTTAATGACGCGTATTATAACGCCCCTTGTAGTGCTGGCAACTGTAGGAGTAGGCCTTAAAGATAAAGAAATCATTCCTTATACACCCCTTGGTGCATCTACTTCCATGTGTATGTTTGGTATAGCCGATAATGTTATGCGCAGACGCAAACTTACACAGACAGTAGCGGAGTATGCTGAACGTTCCGGTGTATGTGAGATAGATTCACGAATATCTATCACTGATATATCAGCCGGAGAAGAGAGCATAAAGACAGTGAGAACTACGAATGATGCGGGGGACAGCCCCCGAGACAGGGAAATAGGCATACAGGCGTTTTCGTTACAGTTCGGAACATATCTTGCCGTAAGGGGCGGCGGAGTGATTTTGGATGCGTTGGCAACTTCAGATAAAACACCCGAACAATTAGCAGGTGGAGGAGCCTTGCTGATGGCAGGTTTGGGGGGTGTAGTGATACACGACAGATCGGTAAACAGAGAGGCTACTCCTTGGTTAACCAGACTTGATAACGTTGACGAGGCTGTATTCCGCCAATCATAAAGTTTTGCTAGCAAATAATGTATCGGTATTTACATTACTAGGGCTTTGATGTATATTTGACTTATTGGTCGGCCAAACAGGTCGGCTTTTTTCATTAA
>DASSOT010000006.1:0-8359 GCA_035700225.1 Saccharimonadales bacterium (SeqCode) | reverse complement strand
CGGAGTAAAACGTACAAATGGTACGTTGCACGAGTACCGGAGCGACTGACACAGTAATGAGCCAAGAGCTTCAGCGGAGCAGGCCGTCTAGACTGTCTGGCAGGCTGAAGCGGTACAAAAGGAGACAAATGGAATTAGATTTTAAGCAACTAGCAACGGTAATCAAATCGATTGCCGAGGAAAAAAACCTGCCCGAAGATTCAGTAAAAGAGGTCGTAGAGCAGGCTTTGGCCGCCGCATATCGCAAGGATTACGGCGATCGCGAACAGGAGATACGCACGGACATCAACCTTAGCACCGGCAGTGTAGATGTATATATTTCTAAAGAAGTGGTAGAAGAAGTCGGCGATGAACGTTTCGAGATAAGCCTGGAAGATGCAAAAAAGAAGAAAAAGGATGTTGTTGTCGGCGATGAGATTGAAATTCACGAAAAGCCGGAAAACTTCGGCCGGGTAGCCGCCCAGACCGCCAAACAGGTGATCTTGCAAAGGCTCCGCGAAGCTGAACGCGAAATCATAATGAACGAATACCAGGACAAGATAGGCACGGTCATAAACGGCATAGTTTCCAGGGCAGAGGGCAGGATAGTCAGGTTTGAGCTTGGCAAAGCCCAGGCCATCATGCCTGCCAGCGAACAGATACAGAACGAACGATATTATCCAGGCCAGAGGCTCAAAGTATTTCTAAAGGATGTAGAGCGCGGGCCACGCGGGCCACAACTTGTAGTATCGCGCGGTAATACCGAGTTCATGGAATGGCTGTTTCGGGCCGAAGTTCCAGAGATGGAAAGCGGCGCCGTGGCTATCAAGGCTATTTCCCGCGAAGCAGGCGTCAGGAGCAAGATAGCGGTCACCAGTACCGTACCGGGCGTAGACCCTGTCGGAACTTTCGTGGGCGGGCACGGCACGAGAGTCAATGCTGTCATGAGTGAAATCGGCGAGCAGGAAAAGATAGACATAGTGGTCTGGGACGAGGACATCAAGCAGTTCATAGAAAACGCTTTGAGCCCTACCAAGGTCACCAACGTTGAAATCAGCGAAAATGAAAAGAAAGCGGTTGTAAAAGTGCCGGAAGACCAGCTAAGCATAGCTATCGGAAAAAGCGGTCAGAACGTACGTTTGGCCAGCAAGCTTACCGGCTATGAGCTGGACATAATGTCAGAAGAAGGCGGCGAGAGAAGCGAAAAAGGCCCGCAGGAAAAAGAAGGCGTGCCTACTACCTCAAAACCAAAAGGCGGCCAGAAGCTGAAAAAGAAAGAACAGTTGGAATCCAGTTTGCTTGAAGCCATAGAGGAACACGGCGACGACGCCACTTCCGATGAAACGGCCAAAACTGAAACCGAAGAATCGGCCGAGAAAAAAGAAGCTTAAACCGACTCTTTCCTCAAGCAGTTTGAAATATCTTAATTACATGGTATACTTAGTTAAAGCTTAACTAACTTCCGGAGGTTTTAGATTATTATGTTTTCACCTAAAAAAGCATTGGGTGTAGGGCTGGCTTCAGCCGCGTTATTGACCGGCTGTGGCACGGAAACTATCGGCAATTCGATAGTTGCCCCTAACGGCGAATGCATAGCTGGCACTTCCAAACTGAAACTCAACCCCGACCAGGAAATATATATCGGCGCCGACGACTTAAAGGTAGGCACCGAAGCTTTTTCGGATGATGAAAGCCCGAGCGATTACCTCCGGATAAAAAACGCAGGTAAAGGCACGTTAGAAGTAGTGCGTTCTAAGGGCGACGAAGGTTCCCTGACTTTTCCGGCCAGTTCTACTGAAGTCGTACCGGATGGCGGTGAAGACGGGGCGGCATCTGAGCTCTCGGTGGATTTACACAAGGCTGAAATACCAGGCAGTCTTCGTTATGCTGAAGGCATCACGACTATTGATATAAATGCATCCGTGCAAGGTGCTTCGGTCATTGAGCTTCAGCTAGACACGGCTTGTGCCCCGCAGGATAAGTAAGTTAAATTTATTGAGGTAAGACTAAATATATGATTGAAAAGGTAAAATCTAAATTCGAAAAAGTTGCTAGAAAAGGCAACTTAGCCACGCTGGGAGCAGTCGGAGCCTTGATGCTTGCAGGTTGCGGCGAAACATCTTCCCAGCCGGCAGAACAACCCGCACCGGTAGAAAATCCTATGACGAAGTCGCTTAATGACTACCGCGACAGGGTCAACTTCGGCAAAAAGGCCAGGGTCGTGCTAAACAGCTGTGTTGCGTGGAGTAACCAGGCCGACGCTATAACGGTTACCCAGAACCCTGGCATTGATACCGTGCGCTATGATGGCCAGACTTATTCTTATTTTGTTTGGAGTTACGCGGATGATGACAAGAAGTTTCCCAGGATTCAGCAGATGGACGGCGCCCAGGCAAAAGTAACTGAAAACGGGGCTGTCTATGGCGGCGGCCCATACGGTGCGATATTACAGATTGATTTAGAAAAGCAAAAAGGCTATCTAGCTCATGCCACTAACCGCGCTCTGGACGAAAAACCGACCTTTGCCGATAACGGGCAGATTTATCACACCGATGCCGAAACCGGCGTCCCGGTCATGAATACGGTAATAACAGAAGGCCCGCTTACAGAGAATAGAGTAAACGAAGTTTGTACTGAGCTTGACGAAGGCAAATTCGTAGAACACCTGAACCCGCTAAAATAACAGCGCCCACCCGCATTTTTTAGCACTCTTGACTAAGGTCAAGAGCACTAAGACAGTTCACTTTCTGGCCAGTTTGCTCTCCGCCGAATCATGTACGTTTTCTTCTCCAGTTCAGCTCAATGTAGCTATGACTACATTTCTCTCATGGCTTCGAAGAGAAACGCCAAGCTACGGCTATCAAACAACCCAGCCAGCAAACTGAATTAGCACTCTTGACCTTTGAGTGCTAATTGGTATAATGTTTATAACGGCTAAAAGCCGTAAATAAATCAAGGGAAAAGAGCAGACCGAGCATCGGATTCATTCCGTGCCCGGCTCGATGAGGAAAACCGTAGGTTTTCCTCATAAGCGAAAGCGAGAGATTATGCCACCATCATCAGATTTTCAAGACTTTTTGAACCACCTTACGGAAAATGCCCTGGCCAGCCTGAGGCATGCGGACGGCATTGCCCGAAGTAGCGGCAGTCCATATGTCGGCACAGAGCATCTTCTGTTAGGTGTTTTAGCTCAGGAATCTTCCATCGGAGCCAAGATGCTCGAAGGCGCAGGCGTGACTTTGCAAAAAGCCAAGCTGGCGTTGAACGTAAATCCCGCTCCACTGGGGTCGGTGAGCTCTAAAGGCTTGAGCGAAGTTGCCAAGCTTACTTTGAACATGGCCTATGAGATAGCTCAGGACTTTAACCAGGAATATTGCGGTACGGAGCACATACTTTTCAGTATACTTAGCCAAAAAAACGCACGCGCCAGCGAGATGCTACGCTCCATGGGCGTGCCCATCGATCCGCTGATGAACGAGTTGGAACAGTTCCTTAACCGCCAGCAAGGCAACGGTAGTAGTCTGGATAGCGGGCGCAAGCAGAAAAAAGGCAGGAAGACAGCGCTTGACTTCTTTGGCACGGACCTTACCGCCAAAGCAAGGCAGGGGGGCCTTGATCCGGTAATCGGCAGGGACACACAGCTGGCCCGTGTAATAACCATTTTGAGCAGAAGGACGAAAAATAACCCAGTACTTATAGGCGAACCCGGCGTTGGCAAAACGGCCATCGTAGAGGGCCTAGCCGCGCGCATCGTTGCAGAAGACGTGCCCGACAACCTTATCGGCAAGCGTGTAATCATGCTGGATTTGGCCGGGATGATAGCCGGTACGAAATACCGCGGCGAGTTCGAAGACAGGCTGAAGAAAGTCATGACCGAACTGGAGCAGGACAAGAAAGTCATAGTTTTTGTCGATGAAATACATCTGGTAGTCGGCGCAGGTGCGGCTGAAGGCGCAATGGATGCCGGCAATATGCTAAAACCCGCTCTGGCCAGAGGCAAGATACAGCTTATAGGCGCGACCACGACTGCGGAGTATTCCAAACATGTCGAAAAGGACGCCGCTTTGGAGCGCCGTTTCCAACCGGTAATAGTGCCCGAAGCCACCAATACCGAAACAGTCAGTATCTTACGAGGCCTGAGAAAGCACTATGAATCATTCCATAACGTTAAAATCAGCGATGAAGTCATTAATGATGCAGTCAGGTTTGCTAAAAGATACATAAACGACCGTTATATGCCTGACAAAGCGATAGACCTTATAGATGAGGCCGCCGCGCATGTAAGAGTGGGTAAGGGCAAGACCCCGCCTGAACTGCGCAAGGCGCAGAAAGAACTTCGATTGCTACAGGTGAGGATAGAAGACGCCGCTACTGCCGAAGATTACGAAACCGCGGCCAACCTGAAGACCAAGGCATCCCGACTAAGCGAAGAGATTATCAAGCTTCAGGCCAAATATAACGACGGCAAGATTATCAAACTTACCAGCGACGACGTGGCCGAAGTCGTATCGAGGATTACCGGCGTGCCTGTTTCCAAAGTTATCAAAAGCGAGGCCAAATATCTTTTGAATCTTGAAAAAACTTTGAGCAATTACATTATCGGGCAAAAAGAAGCTATATCGGCGGTTGCCTCTGCCGTACGCCGAAGCCGAAGCGGTATAACCGACAGTCGAAGGCCTATAGGTTCGTTCGTGTTTTTAGGCCCCACCGGCGTAGGAAAGACCGAGCTTGCTCGCGTTTTAGCGCGTGAATTCTTCGGCAGTGAAGACGCGCTGGTCAAGATAGACATGTCCGAGTTCGGCGAACATCACAACGTATCGCGCCTGATGGGCGCCCCCGCCGGCTATGTAGGTTATGACGATGGCGGCCAGCTTACGGATAAGATAAGGCGCCAACCCTATAGCCTGGTCCTCTTCGATGAGATTGAAAAAGCCCACCCTGACGTGTTCAACATGATGCTTCAAATATTGGAGGATGGCAGACTGACAGACGGCAAGGGCAGGGCTATAGACTTTTCCAACACCATAGTGATAATGACCAGTAACATCGGCGCGGAAAAACTTCAAAAAGAGTCCGAGTTCGGCTTTTCGGCGCATTCCAGAAAGGATAAGGAAAACCTCGAGGAACTGCACGAGACGAACAAAGAGAATGTACTTGATAGTTTGAAGAAGATGATGCGGCCCGAGCTTATCAACCGCATAGACAAGACCATAGTCTTTCGCGCTTTGACCAAGCCCGAGATTACCGAAATACTCGATCTGCAGTTGAAGGAGCTGAATGACCGGCTTGTGCGCCAGGGTCTGGCTGTAAAGCTTAGTGATTCGGCCAAGAAACTTCTGGTAGAAATGGGCTACGACCCGCAGAACGGCGTCAGGCCTATGCGCCGTATCCTACAGGACACCCTCGAAGATACCATCTCAAACGGCATGCTCTCCGGCGAATATACCAAAGGCACGGTCATAAATGTCGGCGTAAAAAATGGCGAGCTGGAATTCAAGGCCAGACGCGAAGTCACCAGCGTGCCTGTTGCCAAAGCCTAGCCTGATTTTAAGCACGTTATAATTAATATTATGCGAAGCAAAAGTATATTCAGCTGGCTGGTGTTTTTAGCGGTTATTTCGGCCGTGTTTCTGGGGTTTCAGAATTTCCAGGAGATATCCGACTGGGTAAGGCTTCGCAACTATCACCCCAGTGAACGAGTAGTCAGACTGGCGGACGATACCACTATGAAATCTTCGACGCGGCGGGTGTTTTATGTAAATCATCCTGAATTGGATGATAAGCAGGAATTTAACGGCCATTGTCGGACAACGGAACAGACCATAGTGCTGGGATGTTTCATTGAGCGTAAGGGAATATATCTCTTAGATGTGAAAGATTCCCGCCTAGACGGAGTCGTCGAGGTAACGGCGGCCCATGAAACACTGCACGCTATGTATGACAGGCTTAGCAGTAAAGAGCGCGAAAAGGTAGATAAGATGACCGCAGATTTTTACTCTCATATTGACAACGAACGGATAAAAAAGACGGTTGAAAGCTACAGGTCAAAAGACCCAAGCGTCGTACCGAACGAACTGCACTCAATACTCGGCACAGAAGTCAGGGATTTAAGCCCTCAGCTGGAAGATTATTATAAACGTTACTTTAGCGATAGGAGCAAAATAGTCGACTATTCCGACAAATACGAAGAATCCTTCCTAAGCATTGAAAGCAAGGCCAAGGAATATGATGCGCGCCTGTCTCAGCTAAAAGAACAGATAACTGCTAACGAAACATCGATAAATTCTCAGATTACCGCGCTGGAGGAAAAACAAAGGGAGCTTAATATGTTGCTGGCGGCTGATAAAAGAGAAGAGTATAATCAGCAGGTTCCCGAGTATAATAAGATGGTCGATGATTATAATTCGCTTGTTAGCACGACCAAAGGGCTGATAGACGAATACAACCTGCTTCTTAGGGAAAGAAACCAGCTGGTGATACAGCAACAGGAACTATATAAGGCCATAGATAGTAACAGCATTAACAAAAGAAACAGCATGTGATGGCAAGACAAAGACAGAATTACGTATGTACAAATTGCGGCGCTTCGTCTCCGGTTTGGTCGGGGAAGTGCGCCGGTTGCGGCGAGTGGAATACCTTGCAGGAAGAACCGGAAATAGTCGTCAGCGGCGGGAAGCGGAGCTCTGGCAGGTCGTTGAAGACCCTTCTTCCTAAGGACGTAAAGACCAATACGGACAGCAAAAGGCTCGTAAGCGGCATAAGCGACGTTGACAATGTTCTCGGCGGAGGGTTCGTGCCGGGCAGTATCACACTGATAGCCGGCCAGCCGGGAATCGGCAAAAGTACGCTCCTTCTACAGATAGCGGCCAACCTATCTGAAAAGAATTCTGTTTTGTATGTCAGCGGGGAAGAGTCAGCGCATCAGATAGCTCTGCGTGCTGAAAGGCTTGGCGTATCCGGTGCCAAGCTTAACCTGTCAGCCAGCACCAGCGCGGACGACATAGCTTCCACCATCGCCAGCGGTAAATTTGCTACAGTGTTCGTTGACTCCGTCCAGACTATCGCTATGGACGCCGTGTCATCTTCGCCGGGAAGTATCAGCCAGATAACCAACAGCACGCACCTGATAATGAATTCTGCCAAGAAAGCCAACACGGCAGTAGTCCTGGTAGGCCACGTTACCAAAGAGGGCTCCATAGCCGGGCCGAAGATACTGGAGCATGTGGTAGACGTAGTCCTGAACCTTGAGGGCGACCGTTACGGCGGTTTCAAGATGCTCAGGAGCGTCAAAAACCGTTTCGGCTCGACCAGCGAAGCTGGAATCTTTGAGATGAAAGACGAAGGCTTAAAACAGGTTGAGAATCCTTCCGCCAGCCTGCTGGCAGAAAGGCAGGAGAGCGACGGTTCGGTAGTTCTTGCTACTATGGAAGGCATGCGCCCGGTGCTCGTAGAGGTCCAGGCACTAGTAAACAAGACATCATACGGATACCCCAAAAGGGCGGCAAGCGGCATCGATTTGAACCGGGTCAACCTGCTTGTAGCCATGCTGGAGCGCAGAACCAAGCTGAATCTGGCCGATCAGGACATTTATATCAACATAGTCGGCGGCATACGGATAAGCGAGCCTGCTGTAGATCTGGCGATATGCATGGCCATCGGTTCGGCGGCAAAGGGCCTTCAGCTCAAGGGCAAAGCCGTGGTTTTCGGTGAAGTCGGCCTTTCCGGAGAGGTGCGAAGGGTCAACTTTGCCGACAAGCGAATAGCCGAGGCCAAAAAACTCGGTTTTGACACGGTCATAGGGCCGAAGATGACAGGCAGGCAGGACAATCTGCTAAAACCGGTCGCGAATATAAAAGACGCGCTTAACACATACTTAAAAAAATAGGAGAATAATGAATTCAATAGATATAATCCAGACATTACTGCTTTTGGGCATAATAGGCCTTTTGTTCTATAAACGCCCCGCTGGCGGCAAGACTGTTTCTACGGCCAAAACCGGAAAGAGCCTTATACTCGACAGCTGTGCTCTTATAGACGGCAGAATAGTCGAACTGGTAAACGCCGGATTCATCCATAGCCGGCTTATAGTCCCCAAGTTTATACTCAAGGAGCTTCAGCTTCTAGCGGACGGACAGGATTCGCAGAAGCGCGAACGGGCGCGTTTCGGCCTGGATGTGGCCAACCGCCTGCAGGAAAACAAGAACTGTGATGTCAGCATAGCCCGCGAGGAATTTACAGATATCAAAGCTACGGATGACAAGCTCATAGAATTGGCCAAGAAATTATCGGCATATCTTTATACCACCGACTATAATCTGAACAAGGTAGCCACCGTAGAGGGCATAAAAGTGCTGAATATAAACGAGCTTGCTCTTTCCAT
>DASSOT010000005.1:0-6044 GCA_035700225.1 Saccharimonadales bacterium (SeqCode) | reverse complement strand
GAATTTGCTTAGGAAAGGGCCGAAATATTTCGCACTGTCATCCAGCGGACGCCTGGTGAAAGTAACCGAAGGATAATCGGAGTTCAAATCAATCCGTACATAAACGAAGCTTTTGTCATCTCGCAGAAGTATGTTGAACTTCGGCATATATCTGCGTATCATCTCGGCCTCGACGAAAAGCGCGTCCATCTCTGTTTCCAGCTCCAGCCAGTCGACATCAGCGATTTCTGCTACCAGCGCATCGGTCTTCGGGTCAAATGCCCGGCTTTTTTGAAAATATTGGCGCACGCGGTTGCGCAAACTCGCGGCCTTGCCGATGTAGATGATTTCGCCGGATTTGTCTTTATAAAAATAAACCCCCGGTTCTTTCGGAAGTTCGCTTAATTTTTTTTCCAAAACCTTGTTCATACTATTATATTTTACCTCTTTTATACCAAGCTATCAGAGTTCGAAATATTCAATAATACGAGCGGCTGATTCTTCAGGAGAAAGTTTGGAAGTATCCAGACTAAGACCCGCGGGGTCTATGATGGCGCGGGTGTCGTTCTTGGTTATGTAATTGCGCAGATGCTCCGGACTGGTCGGCTTGCGCAAAAGCCGTCTTGATTCGTTGCCTATCCTTTGATAAAGCGTAGCGTCCGGCGGATCAAGTCTGACAAAATGGACGCTTCCGCCATGCCCTTCCACCGCATGGCGCATGTTACGTACGAATTTCATGCTACGTTCGTCGTGAGTGTAGGCCATGGTAAAGACCGTGTTCAGATCATACAGAGCGGCGGTTTTTATAACTTCCAGCCGCAGATTCATAAGCAGGTCATGCCGGCGTTTATCTTCGTCCTCAAACAATGAGCGCACGACATCAACGGTCAAGTGATTGTAAAAAAACTTAAAGCCGCTAAGTTCTGAAAGTTTCTTGCCTACCGTATGCTTACCGGCCGCCGGCGGGCCATGTATGGCGATTAATTTCATAGATTACGAGGCATGTTGCTCAACGGTAGAATAGCTAAGTTTTTCCGCTACCCGATCGAACAGCATGGCAACTTTTTCGCCGTCTTTATGCATATAATTGAACTCGGTAAGACTCATCCCGTTTAGTTCTTCGTAGAGTTCCTCATACATCAGCTCCGCCAACTTTTTGTCCCAGATTTTTTCATGATAGGCGGAAGCCAGAGCGCCCATTGAGCATCGGGGCAAACCATGTCGGCTCATACCGGAAACTTGCCAGCCATACTGTCGTATGTAAGTGGCGGCTCCACGAAAAATAGTTACGGCCTGTCTTCGGATATCCCCATCATCCATGAGTTGATTATATCAATTTATAGTTAAAGCGGGGGCGTGGTTTTCGCAAGAGATTTTCTGATTTTCTTTACAGGCCTTGCATATCAGTACCAGGCGGTTGCAGGAAACGTCGGCGCAATTTTCAAAGTTGCTGGTCTTGCGCGCGCAATGTACACATTCGCCGATGTCCTTGGCTTTTTTGGAAAACTTATGTGTCATACGGTCGTCGAAAATGTATAGATTCCCCTCCCAAAGACCGTCATCACCGTATTTTTCACCGTATTTAACTATGCCTCCATCCATCTGATACACGTCCTTGAACCCCCGGTTTTTCATCAGAACGCTTAATACTTCACAACGGATGCCCCCGGTACAGTAGGTGACCACCGGCTTGTCTTTGATATCGTCATATTTGCCGGATTCCAGCTCTGCTACGAAGTCGCGGGTGGTCCGGGTGTCGGGGACTACGGCGCCTTTGAACCTGCCCACCTGGGCTTCATATGCATTCCTGCCGTCGAAGAATACGACATCCTCGCCGCGTTCTTTTATCAGCTTGTGCAGTGCCTCCGGTTTAAGGTGTTTGCCGCCGCCGACCACACCATGCTCGCTCACTTTTACTTCCTCGGGCTTTTTGAAACTTACCAGTTCATCGCGCATTTTCACGCTCAAACGCGGGAATTCCCTGCCGGTACCATCGCTCCATTTGTAATGGATGCCGCGGAAGGTTCCGGAAGCGTTCATCGCCCTTTTGTATTTGCGCAGGTTTTCTATATCGCCGCCCAGGGTGCCGTTGATACCCTGCGGACTGACGATGATGCGGCCTTTGAGGCCCAAGCCGGCGCACAGCTCTTTCTGCCACAGCATGGCCATCTGCGGGTCGGGCAAAGGCACGAACTTATAGAATAAAATCACCTTCTTCATCACTGTTAGTATTATATCAAAAATCGGGCCGTCTATTTTCCGTCAAAATTTGACCGGCCGGACCAAAATTGAATATTATGTAATCTATGAAAAAACCCGCCGAAACAACTAAATTCGTGCTGGAAGCCTTCGTGCCATATACAAAGGCTAACCTCCTGCTGTCCTTCAAGCCTTCCCTGTTCTTTAATGAGCTGGAAAAGAAATCGGGCAGGAAACGGCGTTCGTTAGAGTCGGCATATTACCGTCTGATAAAAAGGGGTCTGATAGAGCTGGATGATAAAGGCATCCCCCGGCTTACGCCCAAAGGTCACCGTAAAGCCAAGATTTTCAAGCCGGAAAGGCTACAGCTGGGCGCCCAGCTGATAGTCATATTCGACATACCCGAAGAAGAACGCCGCAAAAGGCGCCGCCTGCGCCTGGTCCTGCAGGAATTATCGTTCCGAAAAGTACAGCAGAGCGTGTGGGTAACAGAGTATGATTACCGCGAATATCTGAGAGCAGAGATAGCCGAAATGGACCTGCAGGAATACGTGCGCGTCTATGAAGCGGCGCCGATAGAGCTGTAAATTTGCGAATAATGTCCGGCCGGACATTATTCGGCGGAGAGCTTCGGTTTTGCCACTAGGTATGGTATAATGTATTTTAACGTTGCAAAAATAAAGGAAAGGGCCGGTACAAAAAATGTGGACTAAGAATCCTAAATTTATAAACACAGCGGTCTTTTCCGCTTCTCTTTAGAAAATAAAATATTAATCATATAATTAGCGTAAGCATACTGGCTTTTAGGAGGAGCCGGTGATGAATGAATACAGAAGCAAAGAAGCTTACCGGCTTGTACTCCGGCATTACGGACAACAGCTCCTAAAAAGCTGGAAATACACCACCCCCAGCCTGGTGCTGACCGGTATCGGTACTATCCTGGTCTTTTATGTGCCGCCTCTGGTTATAGCCAAGCTGTTGTCGCGATACGCGGGCCAGCCCTTGCCGGATGTGTCGAACCTCGCACCTTACCTCATCACCTTCTCCGGGTTGTGGCTCGTAGGGGAGATATGTTGGCGTGTGGCCGTGCATTTCATGAACAAGGCCGAAGCAGACGGCATCAGGCGGCTTTATAACAACGCCATGCTTTACATGCTGGATAAGGATCTGGCGTTCTTTCATGATAATTTCGCAGGTTCACTGACCAAGAAGACGGTAGGCTATGCCAACAGGTACATCGAGGTTACGGACACGCTTCTTTTCAACATTTCGCCCAACGCCATACCAATGCTGTTCGTCAGCTACATACTTTGGCAATATTCCCCTGTGTTGGTCTTCGCCCTGATAGGCATAATGACCATTACCCTAGCTATGGCGGTTCCGCTGATAAAACGCCGGCGCAAACTGGTGACTGTGCGGGAAACTGCCAGCAACAAGGTTTCCGGCTACGTGGCCGATATCTACTCAAACGTTGATGCGGTAAGGGCGTTCGGCAATGAGAAATTCGAAAAAGAGAACCACCGAAACCACGTGCTTGACTATGTATTGAAGTCCAAGAAATCCTGGGATTTTCAGAATCAGCGCATAGACCTGTTCATATCACCGATTTTCGTAGCCATAAACCTGATTGGCATCATCCTGGCGCTTGAAATAGCCCGTAACAGCGGCAAAGGCATAGAAGCAGTCTTCGTGACCTTCAGCTATTACGCCTTCTTCACACGCTTTCTTTGGGAATTCAACAGTATCTACAGGCGGCTTGAAACGGCGCTCAGCGACGCGGCGCAATTCACCGAACTGCTTTTGGACAAACCCAAGATAAAAGATGCGGATAATCCCGTTGATTTCAAAGCTAACAAAGGCATGATTGAGTTCAAAAACGTAAAGTTCCAATACGAAGACAATGATAAATCCGGGCTGTTCGAAGATTTCAATCTACAGATAATGCCCGGCCAGAAAGTCGGACTGGTGGGACATTCCGGCGGGGGCAAGACAACCTTGACCAAGCTGATACTGCGTTTCATGGATATAGAATCGGGAGAGATATTGATAGACGGACAAGATATATCCAAAGTAGCCCAGAGCCGGTTCCGCGCATTCATCAGCTATGTTCCGCAGGATCCGTATATGTTTCATCGCTCCATAGAAGACAACATAAGGTACGGCAAACTTGATGCGGATAAAAGTGACATATTAGCCGCGGCAAAAGCAAGCCACAGCCAGGAATTCATAGAACAGATGCCGGAAAAATACGATACGCTCATAGGCGAGCGCGGTGTCAAACTGTCCGGTGGTCAGCGCCAGCGTATAGCCATAGCGCGGGCGATGATAAAAGACGCGCCTATACTACTTTTGGACGAAGCGACCAGCGCGCTGGACAGCGAATCAGAAAAATACATCCAGGATGCGCTTTGGAAACTTATGAAAGATAAGACAGCTATAGTTATCGCGCACCGGCTGAGCACCATACAGCGGATGGACCGGATAATTGTCATGGAAGAAGGTCGTATTGTCGAGGACGGCAGTCACAAAGAACTGCTGGAAAACAAAGGAATTTACGCCGAGCTCTGGAAACACCAAAGCGGCGGCTTCCTGGAAGACTAGCGATGTTCTGCTAATAAGCCGTTCAAAACATCCCAGCGGTCGTCCCAAAGCTTTACATAAGGGACTCTGCGATAATTCATATCCCGGTGAATCCTGACGGACGGGTATATAGGGAATCTACTTATGAGCCCCATCTTTTCCAGATCAGGAAGTTTCGACTGGTCTTCTACGATTCCGGACTCATGCGCCGCGGTATTACCCATGAACATATCGCCTGTGGCTCGCTCACCTATCCAATTCCACAGTTTTACTCTTCTCGATGAATATGCAAGCATTCTATCCACGCTGGGCACATCCAACTCCCGGGTTGCCTGGGCAATGTCTACACGAGGGAAAAGTGCGGTGCAGTATCTTTCAAAAAATTCCAGGCCGACCTTACTCAAGCCTTTAAGACCGATACTGCCGTCTGATTTTTCCTCGCCTATCTGTTCGTTTTTTAATTTTCTAAGCAGTTCAAGCGACCTTATGACTCTCAACGATTTAACAGCGTAGTCCTTATCCTCGGGTACCGCGAACAGCATGTATCCGCCATCATCCATATCAATACTGCCTATGGAACGCCTGGTTACACCACTGAAGAATCTTGTGGCACGATTTTTTCGGGCGCGGGTGGTATCTCCGCCCCCTCCCTCAAAAGCATTGACGTTTTCCCAAGTTATAACGCCGATGTGTTCATCCGTATCCGGGTCTTCCGCCCAAGTAAAAAGCCCTGGTTTATTACCGGCAGGTTGATTGATATTAGATTGATTGGCTTCTATATAAACATCGGTAGTTACGCCGCTTGCACAAGCCAGTTCTTCAACACCGGCGATAAATTCGTCAGCGACAGCTTCATCTGGAGCCGTATATTTTATCCACCCGCGTTTTTCGGGACTATCTTCAGGCATAATAGGAAATATACGATAACCTAAAAACTACATTCGGTCAATTTTATGGCTATTCTTTGGACTCAGCGGATTGAGCTTCTTCGGCTGGTTTAGCTTCGGTGCTTTGGGCAGGAGCTTCCTGGCCGCCTTCTGGAGCTTCGCCTTCTTCGCTTTCAGCGGCGCCTTCTGCGGCTTCTTGTTCAGCCAGCGCGGCATCGGCTTCGGCTATCTGGTCCCTGGGCATCTCAACCGTAGCAATAACATGCTCCGGTTCGGCCTTTATTTTGATAGTGCCCGGTAGTTTGATGTCGGAAATATGCAGTTTGCTACCGACTTCTTCAAGCGCACTAGCATCTACCTCTACTACGTCTATCAAATCTTTCGGCAGTGCTTCGACAG
>DASSOT010000004.1:0-9082 GCA_035700225.1 Saccharimonadales bacterium (SeqCode) | reverse complement strand
CACCAGGTCTTTCATGCGCAGTACGCCATAGCACTTCGTAAGCTCTTTGTTAAAAACCGGTATTCTGCTCCAGTTGGCCGCTTTTATCTCATCTATGGACACGTTATCTATGTTGAAATCCTTATCCAGCCAATAAACGTGCCTGATTTCCGTCATTATTTCACCGACCTGCTTTTCGCTCAGTTGCAGGGCGCCTTTTATAATCTCTACCTCGTCCTCGTCCAGGTCGCTCTCCGCTTCACCTATATGCTCGCTGATAAGCAGACCCAGTTCATGCCGGGTATGCAACCTCTGGCCCTCCTGTCTGCCGACCATCTTATCCAATGCTATCTGTAACGGTTTTGACAAGGGGTAGGTGATAAAAGTCATCAGACGCATCAACGGAGACAGATATGAGCAGACCGTAAGAGCATGTTTGGTAAAAAGTGCTTGAGGAGCTAATTCGGAAAATACTACCAGAAGTAGCGTACTTATTGTGCCTGCTAGGATTCCGTTCAGCTTTGTATCCAGCACCAAAGGAGTGGCCGAAGCGGCCCCTACATTTACCAGCAGGATGCTGGCGAGGCTGAGATGCGCATTCAGGCGGAATGGCAAGACTCTTTTTGCTCGTTTATCGCCTAGTTTGGCCTTTCGCTTAAGGTCGGCGGGGTTCAAGGATATAAGTGATATGTTCAGCCCGGAGCAGACGGCGGCAAGCGCAACCAGAAAGACCACGTATAAAAAGGTCGGATCTATTGTCATCTAAATAAATTTTACACTTAAGCTTGGGCAATCGCAAAATACAGAGGTGCTGATTCGTGGTAAACTGTTAAACGATGACAGAGGACCTCTCAGCATCTTTTGACGAAAGCGTCGGACTTTATAACCCTTCTATAACTTATATCGAGAATTGGGACGAAGGTCCGTTTCCTCCAAAAGGGTTCCAAGCTTATAAAGATACGAAAAAGCCGAGGTTCAGCTTCTTGGGCATACCCGTCCATTCTCCTTTTGGCATACCTGCAGGCCCGCTTCTGAACAGCAGGCATATAAAGTTCGCTTTTGATGCCGGATTTGACATACTCTGCTACAAGACACAGCGGAGCGTGAGGTTCACGCCAAACGATTTCCCAAATGTGCTTTATTTGGATATAGACGATGATCTGACTTTGGAGCGCGCCAAGAAGCCGCTGGTTGGCAAGAGCTCAACGGATCAGCCACTGGAAAAGGTTTCCATAACCAACTCTTTCGGCAACCCCAGTTTGGGCCCGGACTTCTGGGTCGATGATTTGAAAAAAGCTCTTGAATACGAAAAAGATGGCCAGTTGCTTATCATGAGCGTGGTCGGTACCATCCAGAAGGGCTTTACCCAGGATGATTATTATGATGATTTCGCACGGGCGGCAAAGCTAGCGGCGGATACAGGTGTAAAAGCGGTTGAGATAAATTTATCTTGCCCGAATGTGGCGAACGAGGGCATCCTCTGCTATACGAAGGACGCCGTAGTCGCGGTCTGCGAAAGAGTAAAAAAAGCCATAGGCGACACACCGCTGATTACAAAGTTCGGTTACTTTTCTCATGAGCAGGAAGAACTGCTCGAAGAAACGCTCAAAGAAATACAGCCTTACATAGCCGCAGTTTCAGCAATTAACACCATACCCGCGGCGGTAGTTGATGAAAAAGGACAGCAGGCGCTTCCGGGTGATAACAGGCTTACCAGCGGGATATGCGGTGCCAGCATCAAGTGGGCCGGCCTGGACATGGTCGGACGCCTGGATAAACTAAGGAAGAAAAACGGCTGGAATTACGAAATAATCGGTGTGGGCGGAGTCATGTCTGCAGATGATTTCGCTGAATATCGAGAGGCAGGAGCAGACGTCGTGCAATCCGCCACTGCCGCCATGTGGAATACCGGACTGGCCGGCGAAATAAAATCCAAGCTACAAGCTAAATAAGCCGTAGATAAGACAAGCTAATCCTGCGACAAGTAGCGTTATATAGACCACTCTTTCATAGGTATTGTGATTTATTTTGTCAGATATGACCCCGCCTATATAATTCGCTACAAAAACTGTCGGCAGGGCTAAGACTAAAAGACCGAAATTAAGTTTTGAAAGCGTTTCAGGTTCAAAATAAAAGATTGAGATTATTGAAATAATATTCATAAAGATGAACTGAAGTGCAAAAACTTTTCTGATCTGGTTGGGCGTTATTGCGTGGGTCCGCATCCAAATAATCATCGGCGCCGCAGAAAGGCCGACCGTCGAATTGAAAAATCCGGCGACCGCACCGCTTGCGTATAAGGGCGTGTCTACGGCTAAGGCGCGGCGGTTTTTTGCAGTAAAAAACTCCTGGATATTCAGAGTTATTATTATCAAAGCGCCCAATATAATCTGTAAGACGGCTTTGTCTATTATGGTTAAAATATACGACCCGGTGATGATTCCTGCCAAACTAACAGGCAAGATAACAAGTATGATTCTCCAAACTATCTTTTCAATGCTTTTGAGGCTGATAAGCACGACTGCGCTGGTAATAATACCTAAAAATAAAGCAGTTGAAACGGCGGCTGTCGGCTGAAAGTAAATCAACAAAGAAGGTATTACAATCATCGGCATACCAAAACCAACGACTCTTTGGATAAGCGTGCCGATTAAAATAAAACCGGATAGTACGAGGATTTCCATCAGCTAGCTTATGATTCGTCCGCTTCCGGGTTTTGCAAGTATGTCGCCATCCTCATACACGAGCTCGCCGCGTATATAGGTCTTTTTAACCTTGCCGACTACTCTTCTGCCGGCGAACGGACTCCAGCCGCATTTCGTTTTCAGGTCTTCGTTCTTTATCTCGTATTCGCTCATGTCGACTTCTATTTTAGAATCTTCCTCGGTAGTTAAGCCAAGAATCTTTGCAGGTGCATAATAAAGCTTTTCGAGCAATTGCTTGCGCGTTAATTTTCCGTCTCGTTCGGCTGTGAGCATAAGCGATAGTGTAGTCTCAAGTCCAGGCACGCCGTAGGAATGAGAAGTTACTTTTTCGTCAAGCGTATGTGGCGCATGGTCGGATTCAAACACATCAATATTGTCCAGGTTGCCCCATAGGAAATCTTGATCATCACGGGTTTTTAGGCTCGGCAACATATTACCAAGTTGCCCCAACTTTTCTTTGTCCTCAACCGTTAGAAAGAGATGATGCGGCGTAACCCCGAAAGTTATAGGTAGTCCTTCTCGTTTTGCGGCCAATATCGGCTCTAATTCTTCGCGGCCGGAAATATGACAGAAGTGAATTCGTTTTCCGGAACGTTTAGCGGCTTCAACACCCATGTTTACGCTATGGTCCTCAGCGTGGAATAAGATAGGTTTTCCCGCCGGCCATGCCTTGCAAATTTTTACTAATTCTTCCAGATCATTTAAGGCACGGGCACCTTGCATATTCGTAGTCGTAGTTATAAATAACTTTAACCCGCAGACTTTATCGAAAACTTTCTCAAATTCACTTATATTTTCTGCTCCGAGCGAACTGAAATAAAATCCGATATCAGCCACGGCTTTTTTTCTGGCGCTGGCAATTTTTCTATCGATAAGCTCACTGGTAGTTATATGCACTTCGTTATTTGGCATATCAAATACTTTTACAAATCCTCCCGCTAATGCCGCAGAGGTTCCGGTATAGAAATCTTCTTTCTGTAGTTGCCAAGGGTCCCGCAGATGCACATGCAGGTCTATCAGCCCCGGCAAAGTTATTATTTTACCCATACCGTCTTTATATTTACGAATTCCTTTATGCCGTAATGCGAAAGCTCGCGCCCATAGCCCGACTTTTTGACTCCGCCGAAGGGCAGGCGCGGGTCGGACTTTATCGGTCCGTTTATAAATACTGCGCCGGATTCTATCTTTGGCGCGATGTGTTCTTTCGCATATTCAATGTCTTTTGTGAAAACGTTAGCGCCCAATCCATACCTGCTGTTGTTAGCTACACTTACAGCTTCGGAGGCGTCTTTTACCTTGACTACGGCGAATGCCGGGCCGAAAGTTTCTTCGTTTAGAACGGGCATGTTCTCCGTAAGGTCGGTGATGATTACCGGCTCGAAATAATATCCTTCCAAGCCTTCAACTTTACCGCCGCACACCAGCTTTGCTCCCATCCCTACGGATTCTTTCACCTGCCTGTCCAAATCATTCACCATCTGCTCGTTGACAAGCGGGCCGACGTCGGTATCTGCGTCAGTCGGGTCGCCGACTTTCAGTTTACTGACAGCGGCTTTTAACTTATCGATAAATTCATCAACCACGGCTTCCGCGACTATGAAGCGCTTGGCCGCTATACAGCTTTGCCCGCCATTGAACTGCATGCGCGCAGTCACGGCGGCCGTTACGGCGGAATCAATATCTGCATCAGCCAGAACTATGAAAGGGTCGCTCCCGCCCAGCTCAAGCACGGTTTTCTTTATCTCCTCACCCGCGGTCTTAGCGACAGCCGAGCCGGCCTTTTCGCTCCCGGTCAGTGTTACCGCTTTAATCCTTTGGTCGCGTATGACGCCCTCGACTTTTGATGATGTTATGGCCAGGTTCTGGAACACGTTTTTCGGAAAGCCGGAGCTTTCAAAGATGTCTTCCATGGCGAATGCGCTCATCTGTACGTTAGAAGCATGTTTCAGGACGCCTACGTTGCCGGCCATTAAAGCCGGCGCGGCAAACCTGAATACCTGCCAAAAAGGGAAGTTCCAAGGCATCACTGCCAGCACTACGCCCAAAGGGTCGAATCGTGTATAGCTTTCGCCCGCGTCGCTTTCTATTTTCTCGGGGCTTAAGAACTCCTCTGCGTTGTCGGCGTAAAAGTCACATGTCGCGGCGCATTTTTCAACTTCCGCTTCCGAAGCGGAAAGCGTCTTTCCAACCTCATCCGTTATGATTTGAGCAAACTCGGCTTTTCTCTCGCGCAATATACCTGCCACTTGTTTCATCCACTTTTTCTTATCGGCAAAAGAAGCTTCCTTCAGCTCGGCGAAGGCTTTTTCCGCTTTGGACAGCTTCTGGTCTACCTGGCTTTGAGATAGTTCATCAAAGGCCTTTATCAGCTTCTTGTTTTTCGGGTTGATTGATTCAAGCGCCACTTTGTTACCTCACAAATCCTTAATCTGTCTAATCAGCTCTTCGCCGAAGTATTTATTATTTTCAGAATAATCTATAGGCAGGTCGATTATGTTTATTCCCTTCGTGTCCAAGCACTGTTTGAGAACGCTTTCGAACTCGTTGGGCGAACCTGGCTTGTAGCCTTTGGCACCAAAAGATTCGGCCAGTTTTACGAAATCCGGATTGGAAAAACTCAAGCCGTAATCAGCAAGTTTCATGGAATCCTGTTTCCAGCGTATCATTCCATACCCGTCGTCGCGCACCAGCACTATGGTTATGTCCAGCTTCAGCCTATGCGCCGTTTCCAGGTCGGCCACGTTCATCAAAAAACCTCCGTCGCCGGCTACGACCACGACTTTCTTTTCCGGAAAGAGTAGCTTAGCCGCCATGGCGGAGCCTAGCCCGGCGCCCATGGTCGCGAGCGCATTGTCCAGAAGTACGGTGTTTTGTTCATAAGCCGGATAATTCCTGGCAATCCAGAGCTTGTACATTCCGTTGTCCAGCGACAACATGGCGTCCTTCGGCAGTATGCTTCGCAAAGAGGATACGAATCGCTGGGGTTTTATAGGGAAGGCATCGGATTTAAGACTGCCGTTCAAGTTTTTCTCCAGCGCTGTTTTAGCCAGGTAGAATTTGTCAAAGTTCCAGTCTTGAACATCTATCTGTTCGGTTACAGCCCAGAGTGCGTAGCTGATATCACCGATTATCTCTAGATCAGGCGTGTAGATGTCGTCTATATCCGCCGCCGAAAAGTCGATGTGCACGATTTTCTGCACATCGGTGTCCAGCACAGGGGGTTTCTCTACGATGTCATGCCCGACCATCAAGATGAGGTCGGCATATTTGAGCGCGGCATGCACAAAGTCGCTGTTGCTTAGTGCGGCGGTGCCTATATATCTCGGATCGCTCTCATCAACCACGCCCTTGCCCATCTGGGTGCTTATGAACGGTATATTGGTCTTGTTTATGAAATTGGTCAGTTGTTTCCTGATCAGTTTGCGGTTGGCGCCGGAACCCAGCAGAAGTATCGGCGATTTCGCCTTTTCCAGCTCCTCGACTAATGAATTTATCGATTTTTCATCGGGTATAGGTCTTCTGAGTTTCTGCCACCTTATCGGCTTGGCATCGCTTTCTTCTTCGGCTATATCCTCCGGAAATTCCAAGTGCGTTGCGCCCGGGCGTTCCTTTTCGGCAGTGCGTATCGCGTTATATACCGAGCTCGGTACTTTGTCCGCACTGATGATAGTTTCGTTGAACTTGGTCAGCGGTTTCATCATGCCTATGACATCCACTATCTGGAATTTACCCTGTTTGCTACGCTTGATTGGCTTCTGCCCGGTTATCACAAGCAAGGGCATAGCCCCGAGCTGGGCATAAGCCACGCCGGTCACGAGATTTGTAGCACCGGGTCCCAACGTAGACAAAGCCACGCCGACCCTACCGGTAAGCCTTCCCACGGTAGCCGCCATAAAGACAGCCGTTTGCTCGTCGCGGGTAGTTATCATTTCTATCGATGATTTTCTGATGGCTTCAAGTAAGGCCAGGTTTTCTTCGCCCGGTACCCCGAAGACATATTTTATGTCAGAGGCTTCCAGACTCTTTACGAACAGGTCTGCGGCTTTCATGTATTAGCTGAGTCTCCTTGCTACTTCGCTCCAGTTTACTACTTTCCACCACGCATCAATATATTCCGGTCGGCGGTTCTGGTATTTCAGATAGTACGCATGCTCCCATACGTCGAGCCCCAGAATCGGCTTTGCACCGTCTGAGATAGGACAATCCTGATTAGCCGTAGATGTAATCTCCAATTTTCCGTTCTTATCTACCAGCCAAGCCCAGCCCGAACCGAACCTGCCCGCCGCCGCAGAGGCGAACTTTTCTTTGAAATTGTCAAAACTGCCGAAGGCGGTGTCGATGGCTTTCGCCACATCACCCTCCGGCTTGCCGGACTGGCCAGATCCCATTATCTGCCAAAACATACCGTGGTTATAATGGCCTCCGCCGTTATTGCGCACGGCGGTGCGGATATCTTCGGGGAGGTCATTCAAGCTGGACAGTATCTCATCTATAGATTTATCCGCCCATTCGCTTCCTTCAAGCGCCTTGTTCGCTTTGTCTATATAAGTCTGATGATGTTTCGTGTGGTGCAAGCGCATAGTCTGCTCGTCTATATAAGGTTCCAAAGCATCATACGCATAAGGCAAGTCTGGTAATTCAAACATAGTAAACCCTCCTTTAACTTAGTAGCTATATTATAACGCCTCAAGCAATTTTTTGATGTATCGGCTCGATTTCGGTTTTACGTCGTGCATTTCGGCAACATAATGCAGATGCAGTTTCGGGTTCAACTGCACCAAGTGTTTGGCTTTTACCTTGGACACTAAGAAATCGAACCGGCCGTATATTATATGGGTCGGTTTCTTGATTTCTTTCAGCTCGTTCAATGTTTCCTGGGCCAGTATGGTGTTGTGCAGGGAATTGGCTATCGGTAGCCAGTATTCGTCGTCAGTATTAAAACCGGCTATCTTGTCAGTGAATTTGTTTATGAATCTGGCCAGTAGCGCCAGCGTAGAAGGCTTGCCTGCCAGATAATTATAAAATTTCTTGTGTAGGGAGCGCCTTTCCGCCGGGTTCAAAAGCAGGGGCGGTTTGTACAATATCGCAGTCTCGACCTTATGGGGCCATCTGTAGGCTATGTGCGTTGCGATTATACATCCCATCGAATGGCCGATGAATATGAACTTCTCACCTTTAGCGGCGTCTTTTTTGAGGTTATGCATGATGGTGTTTGCATGATCCCGGGTGGAATACTCCAAGTGCCGGGGCTTAGGCGACAAACCGAAACCCAGAAGGTCGAAGCTCCTGACCCGGTATTTATCTTCATCAAGAATCTTTATCAAAGGACGCCATATCTCCGAGCGCGACGCCAGGCCGTGTATGAGAACAATATTAACAGGCCCCCTGCCTTTATCTACGACTTTCTTCAGGCGGTAGGGTCGTTTCAGGTATCGATGCCAGACTCTATCCCAGACCATATATAATATTATAGTGGTTCGGCCAAATATATTACTGCTGGAGAGCTATATAAACGCTAAGATTAAGATTGTATGAAGGCAACTATAAAATTACTTAAGAAAATGGCGATTTTCATCGCCGGTTCTGCATTCCTGCTCGCCGGTATAATCATGCTCGTCACGCCCGGTCCGGGGCTGGTCGCTATCATAGCCGGCCTAGTGATACTTTCCGTAGAGTTCGAATGGGCGGAAAGATATCTTCACAAAGCTAAAAAGAAGCTGAAAGAAACCAACGACAAGGTCCGCCGGAAAACTAACCGATGATGTTGACGGCGCGGGCTATCATCAAAGCCAGCGTGAATGCCGATATCATCGCCTGCAGTCCCATCAGCCCTTTGGCCTGTGCGGTCAGGGGTTTCGCATCGGCGGAAGCGAAGTTGATGGCGTTGGTCGATGAAACATACAGATAATCCGCGAAGCTTGGTTGCCAGCCGGGGAAGAACGCCAGATTGTTCTGCTGTGGGAACTGAAAGTCGCGGTCGTGTCTTGACCACCTGCCGCCTGTCAGTCCCGGGCTGTCTATCTCCCAGTACCATAGCGCGAAGACGATTATATTGGTCGCAAAGATGACTAGTGCTGACACGAGGAGTTCATAGCCGGTTATGTTCGTGTGCCCCAGTACTAACGATTTGCCGACCAGAGCGAACGAAAATATATTGGCGACAGATATCAGTGCAAGGAGCAATATCGAGGCGTTCTTGTGCAGTGAATGCCGTTTCTCATGCCTCTTGGTGGAAGTGAAGCTTATGAGCACTGCCAGGATGATTTCGGTGAATATTATCAGATAATGCGGGCCTAACGATACGTTACTACTTATGTAATACAGCGCTATCTGCAGGAGTATGGCCACGAAAAGGGCTATCTGTGCCAGCCATAGCTCGGTTCTTGTTATAGGATGTA
>DASSOT010000003.1:0-64115 GCA_035700225.1 Saccharimonadales bacterium (SeqCode) | reverse complement strand
CGCTGGCCTATCAGGAAGCCGTTCAGGTGCGTTGAAGGCACTTGAAGCTCTATGACCTCGTCCTCGCTATTAGTAGCATAAACTTCGGTGTTAAGACCAAAAAAGGACAGCATATCTTCCAAGTATTTCTTGGCGAATTGGATGGCCTTTTCTATGTCTTGACTGCTTATTTTTTCTTCTTTGCTCATCTTTTCCTCCTTTTTTTCTTCGCGGAGGGTTTCTTTGCCTTTTTGGCCTTTGTTTTTGGTTTGGTTTTGTCCTTTTCTTCGGCTTCTACGGCCAGTTCATGCATTTCTTCTTCGTCCTGTTTGAGGACATGTGCCTGCTGGAAGTAGCCCACGGCGCTGGTAGTCAGAAGGTACAGCGAAAGCGCGGAAGGGATGCTGATGGCGAAGATGAAGGTGATGAACGGGAGAAAATACTGCATCATCCTGCTGATGGACGCGCCTATTTCCGACTGGTCGGCCTGCTTGCCTTCGGCGGCTTCGCGCAGTATCTGCATGAGTTTGCGGGAGTCTTTGTTGTCCTGCATCATCAGCTTGCTCTGGTAGTACTGGGTTATGGCGGCGGCGATAGCTACTATCAGGGCCGGGACATAAAGCCCGCCTGCCTCCACCGCCTTTCTGGAGAGATCGACGAAGCCGAAAAAAGTATGGTCGAACTTGGAAATGTCATTGTGCAGTTCCTGTATGAAGGGCAGGTTGTTTACCCAGTCATAGGAGAAATTGAACAGGATGTTCGGGTCGTCTATGAGCTTTCGCACGGATTGGTACAGGGCGATGAATATCGGCAGTTGGATGATAAGTGTGCCGATGGTAGCAAACGGCTTTACCCCGTGCTCTTTGTAAAGTTCCATCTGTAGGCGGGCTTCTTTCTGCCTGTCGCCCTTGGATGATTCCTTTATTTTTTTCAGCTGGGGCTGGAGCTTCTTCATCGCCTTGGCCTGGTGCAGTTGCTTTTTCACCAGGGGCCACATCAACAGCCTTATGACGATGGTAAAGATTATTATTGCCAGACCCAGATCGTGGCCCGGAATAATGGCATAGATGAATTCAAGCAAGTTAAAAACCGGCTGTTCGACGAAGGTTTGGAACACTTTTGACTCTCCTGTTAGTTTCCAGGTTCTTTACCGGGCCGGACTGTGCGTACTAATCGTGTGGCACTTTCAGCGGTAATTCGCAGGGCGCCGGGCAAGAACAATACCTTCTACTTTAACACAGGACTAAGGCCCGATGTGCGCGCTACTCATCAATTTTTCGAACATGCGCGACAGTTCTTCGGCAGGCATATCCGCAAGCTTATCGTCGAAGACGCTGATGATGAAGTCATGGTTTATCGGTGTGCCGTATTCTGCCCGTTTTTTCCTGAAAAGCTCGAATATCCGGCGGCGTATCCTGTTACGCGTAACAGCAGACTTGCTGACCTTTTTGCTGACAACTACGGCCAACCGGTAATCTTCTCTCTTTGAGGGCACGTACTTCAGGCTCAGCGGGCCGGATTTTACGGTCCGGCCTTTTTTGTAGACATGGTCAAGCGAATTGCGCCCGCGGAAACGGTTTTTTCTGGATATCATTAACAATAGGATACCTTGAACAGCCGGTAGTTAGTAGTTCGTGGGTCGTAGATAGCAGGCAGGGTTTAGGCGGAAAGTTTAGCGCGGCCTTTGGCTCGGCGGCGTTTTATAACTTTCTGGCCGGCTTTGCTAGCCATGCGTTTGAAGAATCCGTGTTCGCGGGAGCGCTTGCGTTTCTTTGGCTGAAATGTCCTTTTGGGCATCGTTTTCCTTAAGGTTTATTTAGTTAAATGCGTTAATAAATATTAGCTAATAGCGCGGGGTTTGGCAACTTAACACATGTTCATAAGAATTGGAAAAGGTTTTTGGTTTCGCAGTAGTTTTGACAATGTTATTGCCAACAATCAGGGGTGTTTATCCACTGCGGGGTTACTTTTTTCCACAATTTAACTGATTATTTGTTATCCTGTGTATAACTATTAATCTGTTGGGGAACTTTTTAATGAAACGTGAAATGTTATGAAAATTACTGTGGAAAACCCTGCCCCGGTTGGTTATAGTGAGTCGTGAACGAAAAAAAGAACAAAGAGGGGATGAGTAAAACGTTGGACACCACCACATTGTGGCAAACAGTGCTGGGCGAAATAGAGCTCAGTGTCTCGCAAGGAAATTTTGCCACCTGGTTCAAAAACACCCGGCTGATGAAGCTGGACGACCAGAAAGTGGTCGTTGGAGCGCCGAATGTGTTCATAAAACAACAACTCGAAAGCAAGTTTAACGACATAATCACCCAGACCCTGGAGAACAACGGCATCAAGCCTGCCAGCGTGGAATACAAGATACTGCCCGCCTCCTCCCTGCACCGCAGAGTGGAAGACACGTCTGTAATCTTATCTAACAGGGGCAGTTCCAGCGCTGGAACCACTACGCCAAACGTCGAAACCCCTGCCTCCAGCCTGACCCACTCATACAGGCACGGGTTGAACGAGAAATATACTTTTGAAAACTTCATAGTCGGCTCGGGCAACGAACTGGCGCACGCCGCCTGCCAGGCCATCGCCCAGAACCCGGGCTCTAAATACAACCCCTTATTCCTTTACGGCGGAGTCGGCATCGGCAAGACACACCTCATACAAGCCGTGGGCAATACGCTTATGGCTAACAAAAAGGCTTCGCGCGTCGTCTATATAACCACCGAGCAGTTCGTCCAAGAATTTTTAGACGCCATAAGATATAAGAAGAATACGGACTTCGCCGACTATTATCGCGGCGCGGACGTGCTGATAGTAGACGATGTGCAGTTCATCGCCGGCAAAGAAAAGACGCAGGAGGAGTTCTTCCACACCTTCAACGCGCTTCATCAGGCCAACAAACAGATAATCATCAGCAGTGACACGAGGCCCAAGGACATCCCTACCCTGACAGACAGGCTCCGGTCGCGTTTTGAGTGGGGTATGGCCATAGATATGCAAGCGCCGGATTTTGAAACAAGGTGTGTAATCATCCAGTCAAAGGCCCAGCAACACGGCATAAAATTACAGCACGATCTGGTGGAGCACCTCGCAAGCACCGCCCAGAACAATATAAGGGAGTTGGAGGGTGTGCTGAACCAGCTCGTAGCCTTCTGTGAGATGCGTCAGCTGGAGCCTACCCTGGAGGTTGCAGTCGCACTGCTTGGCAACCAGAAAAGCCGCCCCCGGCACCTTAATGCGCGCCAGGTCATAGAAAAGACGGCTAGATATTTCTCTCTGGACGTAGAGGATCTCGTGGGGCCAAAAAGAGACAAGGAAATCGTCGTGCCTAGGCAGATAGCCATGTTCATAATAAGAAGCGAGCTACACCTAAGCTTCCCGAAAATCGCCCGCGAGCTGGGCCGAAAAGACCACACCACCGCCATACATTCCGTTGAAAAGATAAATAAAGAACAAGCCTATGACCCGGATGTAAGGGCGGCAATAAGCGCGATAAAGGAAAAACTGCATGTCTAAAAACTGTGTTTCGCCTGTGGGCGAAAGCTCCTCAAGTGTGTGCATAAGTGAAATTTTTTACACACGAAAAGGCGTGTTGTGTTTTTCTCCTGTTGATAAAGTTCTTTATACCCAGTCTTTTACACGGCTTGTGCGCAGAGTTTTCCAAAGCTTGAGTGTGAAATTTCTTACAGTCAGCGCTTTTTTATCCACCATTTACACATACCTTTTTACTATGAAAACTAATCAAATAAATTAAAAGGATTAATTATATGAAGATTCAGGTCACCCAGGAAAACTTAAGCCGAGCTCTGAACAACGTAGCCCGCATAGCCACAACCCGAAATACCCTGCCCATACTTGCAAATGTACTGATAAAAACCGTCGATAACAGGGTGTGTATAGCCGCTACCAACCTGAATATTGCGATAACTAACTACATCGGCTCCAAGGTAAGCGAAGAGGGTTCCATAACCGTGCCAGCCAGATTGATGCAGGATTTTATCTCCAGCCTGCCAGGAGGCGTCATAGATGTCAGTCTGGAAGATAACAAATTGCACATCAGCACAGACCAGCACAAATCCGTCATCAACGGTGTACCGGCGGATGATTATCCGGTGATGCCGAAGATAAAAGACGGCAAGAAGTGGAAGATATCCTCAAAAGAACTCAAAAAAGCGCTTTCACAAGTGGTAATTTCCGCCAGTAATGACGATGCTAGACCGGTTTTGACGGGCGTCAACTTCTTCACCCAGGACGGCAATCTGTACGTGGTGGCTACAGATAGCTACCGCCTGGCAGAAAAGAAACTTATGCCGATGAAACAAGAGATAGGCGTTTTGGTACCTGCAAGCGCCGTGCAGGATTTACTCAGACTCCTTGATGATAGCGACGAAGACGTCGAGGTAACCAGCGACGAACAACAGATATTGTTCCAAAAAGGCGACGTGGAGCTGGTAACCAGGCTGATAGACGGCAAATTCCCGGACTACAAAAAGCTGATACCGAACAAGTTTCAGACCAGCGCTGTCGTAGCCAGGGGCGACATTGCCAACATCACCAAGGTTTCCAGCCTGTTCGCCCGCGAAACCGCCGGCAGCGTCAAAGTAAACGTCGACAGCAAGGATAAAAAGATAAGCATAGACTCTATCGCTTCCCAGCTGGGCGAAAACTCCGCCAAAGCAGACGCCAAAACGACCGGAGACGGCGAAATCACACTGAACTCGCGTTATATAATCGACGCGCTGAATGTTTTGGACAACGATGAGGTTTTCCTGGGCTTCAACGAAAAGCTCGAACCCTTCATTATCAAGGGCCAGGGGGACGACAGCTATCTGCACGTGATAATGCCGCTTAAGAGCTAAGCGTGGGATAATAACACCGCATGGTGTTCACAGACATAAGACTACAGAACTACAGATCTTATAAAGACTCTTCCTTTGAGTTCGATGGAGGCGTGACGATAATCGTAGGACCCAACGCCGCCGGCAAATCCAACCTGATAGAAGCGATACTGCTGGTTACCAGCGGGCATGCGTACAGGGGCAAGACCGGGCTTATAAAACAAAAGGCGGGGTGGGCTCGCATAGATGTGCACACGGAAGAAAATAAAGCTAGAACAGCCAAAATAACCCTTGAAGTGAGCAATGACAGGCTTGGTATCGAATACGCGATAAACGACAAAATATACAAAAGACTTGGCAATCAGCAAAAACACCCGGCAGTGTTGTTCGAGCCGAACAACCTACTGCTGGTGCATGGTGAGCCCCAAGCCAGAAGAGAGTATCTGGACCGACTTTCTTCTGATATCAGCGAAGGCTTTGCAAGCACCCTTCTGCGCTACAAGCGCGCCCTGGTACAGAGGAACGCCCTGCTCAAAAGCCCACACCTGGACAAAAGCCAGCTGTTCGTATGGAACATCCGCCTTTGCGAGCTTGCCGAGAACATAGTCAAAAAACGCCTCGCTACCATTGATCTGATAAATGAAAAGCTCAGCCGAACATACTCGGACATCTCAGGTAAAAAGACAAAGCTGAACATGGGCTACAAGTCCCCTTTTAACACACGTAATTATTCGGCGAGCTTGCTCAACAAGCTTGAAGCGGACCTGGACTTGGACAGAGCCAGGGGTTTTACCGGAAGCGGACCGCACAGGGAAGATTTTGTGATCACTTTAGACGGACAGCTGATATCGGAAACCGCCTCCAGGGGAGAAACCCGCACGCTTTTACTGGCACTTAAAATAATAGAGCTGGAAATACTGGAAGAAAAGTTCGGCACCCGACCACTACTACTGCTTGACGATGTTTTCAGCGAACTCGACGGCGCCAGAAGAAAAGCCCTGACCAGGTTTTTGAATAAATATCAGACGATAATAACCACGACCGACGCGGATGTCGTACTAAAGAACTTTTCCCAAAACTGTCAGATAATAGCCCTGGCCTAGTTGCCTGCAACCGTGTTGGTGAGGTCTATCCTCCAGGCTCCGCCTTGTGTTCCGTCCTGCAGAAGTTCTGAACAATAGGTTTCCCCGGCGGCGTTTTGTGATTCGACTATCCTGGTAGGTTGTGATTCGCGGGCGGCCTGGACCTCACCCCTGGGAGGCGCCACGTTCGGAAGGGGGAAAGGCACGCAAGGACTGCTTTCATCACCGGTTACTTCGTCTATCTCTACTACCTCAGACCCTTCAGTGCCCGGCATAGGTTTGCCGGATCCCGTATAGTCCGGGCAAGGTGTGTAATCACCCCAGTTTTCAGCGCTATATTCCGTTTCGCAGACTTCTTTAGCATTACCCGTCCTGCCGGCATTAAAATGTGCTCTTACAACACTTATGACATCGGCGGGAGAGTAGTTTTCTTTCTCTGGTTTTTGCTGGGCCTGCGAAGGCTGGCCGCCTTCCGGCTTAGGTGTTTTTGCGGGTTTTGGAGCCGTATTATGTACAGGAGCGGTTTCATTGTCCGAGTTGCCACAACCGGCACCGACCAGTGCCGCCGCAGACAACATGACCGCCAACCCCGCCCTTGTCCGCTTATATCTGTCAGCCAGGTCAAAAAACTTTGTCTTAGATTCCGGGCTACTCATACAAAACTCCTAGAATATAGATATATTACCATAAATTACCAAAATAATCAAGAGGCCGTCAATCGCCGTAGTATGGAAAGAACTGGAACTCAACCCTTGCAGGGCTGATATTATAGTTTTTTAACTCCGTTTCCGCGGCTATGCGACAGACCCGGGCGGATTCCGCGGAAGGATAACTTATTAATATCGTCGGTTTTTTGAAGTTTATATAATCAAGGTAACAATAATCCAGATGTTCAGGCATAAATATGCTAAAACCAGCCAGATAATCAGGCCTTTCTTGGCCTTTTAGCCCCACCCTATAAAGACGATCTCTTTCGCTTCCATCCACTGCTGTTGCCTGAGTAGAAAAATATATATAAGACCTATTCTCGTCCGGATAAATCCCCGTGATAGCTCCTCGGCCAGGCACGAGGGCTAACTGGTGTGATTTTTGGTTGGTGAGATTGTAGATCATAAGTTGGTTACCGTAACCATATAAAAAGGAGTCTCTGTCCATCCATGCAAGAGCGGAAGATTTATTCGAAGGTACTGAGGAAAGTTGATTCAAGGAATTATCATATACGCCCACTTTCCCCGCCTCGCTGATTAAGAGTCGTTTACCGTCTGGAGACCAGGCAGAGTTTCTAGCATCAATGTCCTTACTTGCAATTTTTTTGCCACCTTTTGATATAACAAGGAAAGAATTAGCCCCTTCGTTTCTGCCAAACTCTATAACGGCCAGGGCTTCGCGACTAGCCGTAATCTGTAACGCGCTAGCGCTGGCGGTATATATTTTCTTAAAGTTGCCGCTTGCCTGGCCAGAGTAAATATCGCGGCCAATGCTTAAATAAACATGCTTTTTGTCAATCATTTTTAAGCTAACCGCGGCCCCCTTTTCTATAGAAAAGGGCGGGTTAATCGGTTTAATCGAACCAGACCTTATCAAAAAGAGGCTGTTCTTTGCACCCAGCGCAACACCGAGGCCCGGCTTGGCCCAAGAAATATCTTCTATTTTCGTACCCGGGAACATATCGTTGAGCTTATTGTCTGGGCCAACTTCCTTGAGTTTCTGGGTAAGGGAATCCAAGAACATAAGACTCGTATCGTTAACGGTTACACCAACAACTTCCTGGCCATAAACCGGCTCTGTTTCTGAGGGCTGTATCGAGTTCAGCACGACGCTTTTTTTCTCCCGCGCTTTTATCCGGACTACTTGGCTGGAACCATATACACCAGACTCACTATAAACAGACACATTGTACCTTCCCGGCTTGACGTGAACCGTAAGTTTCCCCTGCCCCTCCGCGGAAAAAGGCTTATCTTGATTATTTTCTAAAATCCTTTCTATCTTTAAGCGATTCTCCGAATTATCGGATGTGGCGGTTATTTGGCCTGTAGTTAAGGACTTATTGACCCATATTATAACCAGGAATATCACGGTAGCCGAGACAAAGAGTGCTACAATTTTCCGCCAGTTAGTATTTTCATTTACCATATAGTTCGCTGTTCTTTTTTATTCTACACCTAGTACTGAGAGCCATGTTCATAATCACTCCAACAACCCCCTCAAATCATCAGGAACAGGGGCAGGAAATGTATAAACTTCAGGTATTGGCTCCGGTATTGACGTTGCCGAGGTCGCATCCCCATTAGGTGAGTCCCAGCTGATGTGCAAGTGCGGATAACAAGACCCGCCGTTACTTTGGCAATGCCAGGGGTCGCCATGGTCGATATCTCCGTTATAGCCGATCCAGCGCACCCACTTAGGAATTTTATCCGGATGTATTATGTGCATACACTGGCCATAACCCCCGTCGTAGAAAGCACAGCCGTGTTGTGACCCTATAGGATCTGTAGCACCGTCGCCAAACCAGCCGATAGCTCGTGCCGCGGCCTCTGTTGAATTTTTCCATACCTCTTTGGAATTTCCACTTTTTGGTGCAAGGTCAACGGAAATCCCGGCTCCATGGCTTTTATGTCCGTCCGCTAATCCATCAGCGGCACACATATCATATTTGGTTAATAAATATGCAAGACCTGGAGCCACGCGCGAATCTATTACAGTTGTACGACCGGGGCACGAATATTTACTTGGCAACGTGATAAATTTACCCTTAGTGCTCACTGTGATGGTTTTGCTCAGGTTAGCATCCTCAACCGAAGGCTCGCTACAGCTTCCCCCGCCGTCTATGGTCACGCTTCCCCCGCCAGGTCCCGCCACCCCGCCGCCATAGTGGCTGAACACGAACCGAGCATTATCTTGTCTTTCGGGTATAAGCTGATGGCCAGAAACTTCATAAGTAGCCTCAAAATCATAAACCGCCTGATCCAATTCGCTTGGCGAACTCACGCTCTTTAACTTATTCAAAGTACTTGTATAGCCCCCCGTAAGCTCTTTCCACATAAAATTAAGCTGTGTGGCAAAATCGCTGGCAGGCTTTCCTTGGGAGCGCGCAAAATCTTTTAGTTCTGGCAATCTGTTGCTGTAGGGAGGGTTTGTCCACTGGGCAATACCGTAAGCCCCGGTAGAAGGGTTTGTTGCGGTGGTATCAAGCTCGTGACCGGACTCTTCCATTATTACACCGACTATTATCGACGACTGCAAAGGGGTAAGCCCCTTGCCGACAAAGAAATTGTATGCTTGTTCAACATGGTCGCTACCGGTAAGCGTAGTGTCTAACCCCTCGCCACCGGCCGGGCAGGAGCAAGAACCGCCGGCGCCTGCGGCAGGCGGTTCGGCGGTAGGTATTGTGTCTGTGGGTCCAAGAGGGGTGCTGTCCGAAACAGCCTGGACATGGACAACACCGGCCCAGCTTGCAGGGCTGGAAATCCCAAGTGAAGACGCGGTCTTGTCAAAGTGCAGATCTATTGCCCTGTCGTGGCCGTTTATCGGTCCCCCGCCAAGGCCAATATCAAGTTTTTGCGCAACTACAGTTTTGCCATTAAGAGTTATGGCAAGTTTTTGCTTATATTTTAGCCCGCCCATAGCTTTAGCAGTATCTTCGGTTGCTGTACCGTGACCTCCGGGCACCAACTCAGCATAAGCATAAGTAGTGGTCAGGTCATCTCCTCTGTATCCGGTACTTCCGGTATACTCAGTAGCACCCACATCTTTTCCTTCCGCAGGTATGTTTCCGGCCGTTACCGAAGAAGGCCCTGAACCGCCCCCCCCACCACCCCCTCCTGATGGTGCACCACCAGAAACACCGTCAACCACAGTCTTGGCATATTTTTCTTTATCGTTAAACGGGTGGATACCGTCAGTGGTTTTAATATTGGCCGATTTTACATCTACTACGTTAAAGCCCAGTCTGGTAGACTGCTTGTCTATTATCTTGTTTTTCTTTTCGGCCCCAGCCGTGGTATAGGCCGGGTTGCCGCCACCGTCATCCGAAGTAAAGGTATTAACCCAATATATAGGTGATGACTCGTTAATATTCCTGATCTTGTTGAATAGTTCTTTTAAGTGTTCTTCAAAGACGTCCGGATATTCGTTGGTGCCCAGAGCTACGACAATGACTCCCGCATCTCTGATGGTTGCCTTATCCTTCTCTACTATTTCCACTCCGCTCAAAATAGTGTCGGGCGTATTCTCGGGTACTATTGCGGCACCACCCACACCGTCCACCGTTGGGTTAGCACCTGCGTCTTTGAATGCTTGTTCCAATTGAGGCGTCGTTATTTCGGTTATAGAATCTCCCACCATGTACACTTTTTTACCGTCTAGGTCAGTGGCGCCCCCAGTGGCTGGAGTTGTGCCCGTGGTATCGCACCCAAGATCAAAATACCTTATGTTTTTGCCAAAAAGTTGTTTCTGTGCGGCCGGAAGAGCTCTTGCTACCTGGGGGACAATAATCGTATAAGATGTAAGGAAGAGTGCGGCTATTGCGAGAAGAATTCTATTTAACATGACTACTCCACTTGTATGTGTTGATGGTGGCAGGCGTCGTCAAAGGTGTCGAAGCCGTCCAGGAAATTAAAATGTGGGTGGCATCTGCCACCTTCCTGGCCAAAGCCGGTACTCTTAGGCATAAAGGACGCCACATCTTGGTCAAGTTTCTTGCCTACGCTGAGCTTTTCGCCCGTCCAGGCCGAGTCACTAGGCCCCATGAAAACACCATCGATATAGTTAAAGTCAGCCGCTTTGCCGAGATGATGATAGCTGGCCGGATTGCTGGGATGATCAGTACAAAGAGCCGAGAACACGAACGTATGTCCCATCTGGGCGAGCTCCAGCATCATCCCCAAAAGCTTTGCGTCCAGCGCATCGACGTTACAGGCCCCGCCTTTTATGCTGGTGCCGTTGGCTGTATTTTTGATATCAGGACAGTCGCTAGCCTGGCCGTTGCAGGAAATCTTGCCGCTGTTTATGAAACCGATTAGCTGGCCAGCTAATGCCTGCGCGGAGCCGCTCGGTAAAACGCCCGGAGAGCCGCCGCCAGTTACAGAGCTATCGTTGTAGCCAAGCTCGGCACAAGCTTCTTCGTCATCCGCCCAACAGGCGTAGGCCTTCATGGTCTGTACCTGCAGAATGAAACTCCTTACCCGTATCCACTCGAGGCTTTTGTCAGTACAGCCGTCGGGGTATTCATCCGTATAGAGTTTGCTGAAGAACTCGTCGTCATTCTCCCCGGGAGTTGCGTTCCATCCGCCAGCGCTTTCCTTCTTTATATCGACGTTGAAGCATTCCTTTGCGCGCTCTATGTAGTCCGGATTGCCGCCTTCTCCGTTGTTATCAAGTATCTTGGCGACCTTATGGTCATTTTCTATCGGGTCTATCACTTTGCTGTTGTCGCGATCTTCTATGCTGAAGCCTATGGAGGGAAAGGGATAGTCATAGGGCGGGGCAGTAAAGCGTTGTGCCGAAACAGTACCGGATAACAAGCCGGAGGGGAACTTGAAGGCGGACGAAAACAGGCTCGGGAAGCTTTGGAATACGCTGGAAAGGTTGTTCATCGACAGGGCCGGCGTATCGTCTATGACGGCGGATGCCAGAGAGCGAGTGTCGTAGGGGTTAAACATTCTATATGCGAAACTACGGTTGTTGAATTCCTGCTGTTCATCCTGCAAGCGTTCGTTGTTCAGGGCAATCTCATCCAAATGCGTCAATTTCACCCCGCCGTCCAAAAGAGCCATGCCGTTGGCCGCAAAACGCGTCCCGTAATTGGCCAGATTGCCCCATGTTGCACCGGCTACATTGTCCAAATCAAGCGCATCCCCGACCAGGAGATGGCTAATCTTGTCTATTATTACCGGTCCGGCAAAATAGCTCCCTACAAGGTTAGCGAGCGTAGAAACGCTGTGGCCGGTGATTACATCAATCCCGACGCTGATGGCGCCGGTAGCAATTGTTCCGGCTGTTGAGCACAAAGGCTTGAGCACACCTTTTGCCGGGTCTTTGCCTGTCCAGTTTATCCACCAGGGCGCCCCTTTTGAAAACTCTTCCTTGGTGCGTTTGTCCAGGTCCTTACCGCCTTTTTTGCCCTCTCCCGCACGGAATGTCTTTGCCTCATCCCAAGAGGACACGACCTTGCCTGTGTCCTTGTCTTTTTGCAGAAAATCGCGTGCAACAAAACCAGCTTGCAACAGGTCTATACCGCCCACTCCGCTCATAGCCTGGTTTGCGATGGTAACGGCGTCCATACCTATCTGTATGACGGGTTTGATGAAGTCCAGGTATTGTATGAGGCTGTAATTATCATTTATTTCCTTTACCGCGCAGGCAACACCCGCCGCGGCGGCAACGCCTCCGGTAATCTTAAGCCCGCTACTGGTTTTCAGATCCTGTATCAATTGGGCGCTTTTGCTCGTGTCGTCCACGGTTTGTACGCTACCATCGGCTATAGGATTATCTACGGTGTTTCCGTCGGCGTCTACCGTCTGTTCTTTGGCATTGGTGCTGTCGATGGTCGCGGGCTTACCCCGCCCGGCTCTTTTTTCAGCCCTCTTTTGCTTCCAATTCTTGTAAAGCTTATCTATAGAGTCGTTGACCTTGCGGTCCAAAGGATGTATAGGGTGCCAATCCACCCAGCCGTATTTCTTTAACGGACGGGCCTTCAAAGAGGCGAACAAGCCCTTCCTGCCGGTTTCCTTGACCAGTAGCGTGAGAGATTTTCTCCTTGTAAAATCATTGCCCAGCTTTACGCTGTATTTTCCTTTGGATACTTCGCTCGTACCGTCGAAATCGTAGCCTTTTTTGGATAGCTCTGTTCTTAGTTCGTCCTCAGTCATGTTGTAATAAGGGCTTTTGCTGTCGGTAGTGTCTACCTTGAATGATTCATAAATACTGCTGGCGCTTGTGAATTCAGGCTCCAGGCCGATTTTCTTCAAATCTGCCAGCATTTTGTTCTTCACCCGGCTTTCGTACCAGCCTATGCGGGTTTCGCCCACATCGCCGCCACTTCTGATGAAGCGGTAAAGCCTGCTCATAGTCAGGTCGCCGACGCCTTCCTGGTTGCTGAAATGGGCTTTTTGCAACAGCATCCCTATGTGGATTATTTCCAGCGGGCCGTGCGCCAGGCTGAAAAGGAAGAATACCAGCCCGACGACTCCGCCTGCGGTCATGCCTCTCCTGCCCTTTTTGCTCATGAAAGCCTTGGCCAGCTGTTTGGCTATCCTGACATTTGCCGGAAGAGCGGCATCTGTAGGGTTGTAAAGGCTTGAGCCTTTGTCTTCTTCGCCGCCACCATCGCCGACCTGCGACCTTTCTTTGTCGTCAGCCCTGGTTGGAGCCGGTTCCTCGGCGTTTTCTTCCGAGTTGTTGATGTCGCCGCGGCTCCTACCGTGCCCCCGGCCTTGCCGCCGGTTGGCCATGCTTCTGCGCTGGCGCATACGGTCGGCCCAGCTGGGGGAGCCCAGTCTTCTGCGCCCGCCGTGTTCATCCCCGCCCTGCCCTGGAGGGCCCATACCGGCTTGGGCTACCTGGCCATCGGAATCATCTTCATAAACCGGTTCGTGCGGTGTGCGCCGCGGCTTTTCTCCCCTTGGCATATAGCCGCTCCCACTAGGTACCTGCAGGTCTGACGCGCCGGGCTCGTCGTATACTCCATCTGGTTTTTCGGCGGGGTCATCTGCCATTTTTTGTTCTTTCAGTTTTTGCTAATGTTCACATTCCCGGGCTCAAGCGGTTCTCCAGATCAATGGTTCCCTGCGCGTCGGCCAGTTCGCCTGCCTGTTCCAACTGCTTAATCTCATCCGGATTGGTAGTGATAAGCCCCTGTTCCGTCGGACTGGCCAGGATATTTATGTGCACATGGTTCTGCCCGGCGAAAAACAGGCCCTGGCCGACCGGAAAGCCGCTCAGGCGTTTTCTTTCTTCGCTGGTGAGCTTGAAGACATCTGCCAGTACGTCAACCGCCGAAGGCGACTGTTTGAGCAATAATTGCATAGAGGAGTTGGCGACTATGGCGCGCCCCAGGCGGGAACCCATGAAATCTTCAACGTCCTGGGATATGGTCGATATACCGAGATTGTATTTTCGAGCTCTTTTAGCCAGAGAGAACATAAAGCTGGCGCTGTCCTCGTATTTCATCAATTGCCATGCTTCGTCTATCACCAGCAGGCGACGTTTCTGGTCACTCTTGGTCTTGTTCCAGATGTAATTAAGCACTATGTACATGGCTACCGGGCGCAGTTCGTCTTCCAGGTCGCGGATATTGAATACGACCATCGGGTTGTCGATGTTTATGTTGCTCTGTTGGGAGAATATGCCGGCAAAAGTACCCGATGTGTATTTACGCAGTCTTTGCGCCAGCTCAGGGCCGCTCCCGCCCATATGGAGCAAGGTGTCATAAAGATCTGTAATGGTAGGAGGAGCGGAGTTGTGCGTGAGAGGGTCGTTGGTGATACCGGCTTTGGCGTAGGTTTCTATCAGTGCCGCATCCAGGTCGGCTTCTTCCGAAGCGTTCAGGACCGCGTCGACGGCGCCGCCGCTGGCCTGAGAGGCCGCTCCGCCCATCATAAGCCTGAGCAGGCCGTGAAGGGTTATAAGATTGCTTCTAAGTGCGCTGTCGGCTTCATCGGAGTCCACCACTTTCGGCAAATCAAAAGGATTTATGCGGGTAGCCGAGTTCAGGCTGAGCCGTACATAAGCTCCGCCGACAGCCTCGCACATCCTCTGGTATTCGTTTTCCGGGTCGACTATGAACACTTCCGTGCCGAGCATCAAGCTACGCAGTGCCTCGAGCTTTACGGCGAAGCTTTTGCCGGCGCCTGACTTTGCAAAGACTACCGCATTGCCGTTTTCCAGGGTAAATCTGTCAAATATGACCAGGCCGGAATTGTGCATATTGATGCCGTATAGGATTCCGTCTTCCTGGCTTAAGTCGGCACTGGTGAACGGAAAGCTGGTGCTTATTGCGCCGGTGTTCATGTTCCTGCGTATCTGTAGCTGGTCGAAAAATTGCGGGATTGTGCTGTTGAAGCCTTGTTCCTGCTGTGAGCTTGCGGGTTTGGAATAGACCAGTTGTTGCCCCAAAATGGACTCAATCTTATGTGATATAAATTCCAACTCGTCCATGGACGAGCCGTATACGGTAAAGTACAGCCCAAAGCGGAAAAAGCGCTCCTCGCCCACCTGCAGTTTGTCGCGCATTTCTTCGGCATCCATGATGGCGTTCTGCTTGCCCGGGTCGCGCACGCGGCCCTTTTCCATATCTATCTGTATGCCTGCTTCCAGCTGGGCCACTTTTTTGCGCAGGTTTTCCAGAACTACCTGGCTTTCCACGGGATAAATGTACAAAGAAAGGTCGATTACCTCGTCCAGATTTACCATACTGCTGAGCCAGCCGGTCGAGAGCTGTCGGGGGTAACCGTATACGTAGTAGTTCCTGGCGTAGCGGGTGCCTAGGGTAAAGCTCGTAGCGCTGTACTCTATGGAGCTGGGAGCAATAAAATCGCGCAGTGCCGTTATGCCCTTTTGAAAGGCGGCGGCTACCTCTTGTTCTTCGCGCATTTTCTGCGCCTGCGCCGCTGTGGCAGGATCCAAGGGGACGGTCTGTTTTTTCTTAAAAATACCCACTACGTTTCGAGCTCCTTATCCAGGTCGGGCTGTGGCGCCTGCCCTTCGCCCTTGGTTACTACCGGCGCAGAAAGATCCTTGAACCTTTGCAGATGTTGTCTGGTGGCCGTGTCGGGGTTATAGGTGTCGTAATAAAGCTCGATAAGCTCTTCCGTGTCCAGCGGCAAGCCCTGAACTCCGCAGTCAAGCAGACCGCTCAACACAGCCTGGACTCGGTTGCGCAGTTCAGTCTTGGCTTCTTCCAGCTTGGCTTCGTTGATGACCACATGTGTCGGAGATTTGCTGAAAAGCCCTATCACTCCATCCAATATATTTTTGCTGGATGTAAGCGTATGTTCCTTGGATTCGCTGGGCAAAAAGGGTATGACGACATAGAAATGCTTGTCCATTATGTTGGTCTGAGCCGACAATTGTTCTATATAACCGAGGTAATCGTCCATCAGGATAGCCAGGAGCATGTTGTCATGTTCGTTCTGAATCTTCTGTAATCTTTCCATGTACGGCCTCATGTCGACTTTTTCGGAACGGACGAATATCTGTATAGGAAAATAAAGCGAGTTCAAGAAGCTTTGGTATGCATATTCGACCCCTTCGCGCTCGTCGGGGCTCATAAGATCAAAGTTGATGGACTTGAACATGACCACGGAACGGAAAGAACCGTCGTTCATGATAACTATACCGTCGCGTATCTCGGCTATCTGAAGGTTGTTCTGGGTGCTGTTGGTATTTACTGCCGGTTTTGCCGGAATCTGTCCTGCGGGCTGGGCGGGGTTCGCGGGCTGGGCATTCTGCACAACCTCAGCGCCTGAATGCTGGGGTGTCTGTAAATTTATATTCGGTTGAGCGTTAGCATTTTGCTGGGAAGGATTCATCCTTTTCCACCCTTTTCATGTTTTGATCTTTCAAGCGAAGCCGGCCTAGTGAAGGGCAATAACGACTTCATCCGGACCTTTGTCTTTATTGCTGGCTTGCCTCGCAATAGTTGATACGTTCAGATCGTTGTTCCGGGCTAAGTCCAGTATATCAGGCCTTCTCTGTTCTGTCACAGACGCTTGTGCTTTTTCTACCTCTGTTTGCTCCGCTTCCTCTGCACCTTCATCCTGTCCCGCAGGCTGGCTTGTCTGCGCTACTGGCTGGCTGGCCGGTATGGCATGCATGTTGCCTCTTGATATATCTCCGGCCTGCTTCTTTGCTCTCAGGCTGGCGCTCAAAACCGCTTCATCAAGCGCGTTTTCAGTGTTTTCGTCAGGCGGGGAAACGACGGGCTCCGGCTCCTCGGTGGCAATTACGGACTCGCCCTGCCTGATACGGTTCATCTTTTCCATAAGTTGGGCTTTTCTGGCCTCATCGCTCTGCTGAATCATGCTGTCCAGACCGTGCTCTTCCTCAAGCATATCCGGTATGGCGGCCATATCAACGTCAGGCACCTGCCTCGGCATTATGCCCGGGTCTATCAAGCGGTCGCTAGCTTCTTCGGCCACGAAACTATCCGGGGAATCCTTGATAATCCAGCCTCGACTGTCAATCGTTTCGGCCAGTGCCTTCAGCCGGCTTTTTACTTCGGCCTGCGACATATTTTTGGTCAGGGGCTTTTCTTCCTTCTTGGGGGCGGTTATGGTCACAAGCTCCTGCATGCCGCTTTGGTCCCAGATGCGTTTTTTTGGTTTCAGTCTGAAACGTATCTTTGCCAGCACCCATATATCCGTAGGTTGTTCACTACTCCACGGCACGGCCATGAAAAATCCGAAAAGAGAAGGCGGCATAGTGGCTATTAGACCCCATGCCAGGCCTTTGGTAAGTACGAAGAACGACAGATATGCAAAAAGCGCGCCGAACATAGCAAAAACGAATTGTTTCAGCGTCAGCGGGCCTACGAACTTATCTTCGGCCTCTATGTCCTGGATTACTTTGTATGTTGCCATAGGAACTGTTTAACAGTTTACCATTAGTATTTTAACAAGCTCAACCAGGAAAAACGGCTAAGGGCCGGTGGAACCGCTAGCGCGTGTAGCCCGGATGGCTCCTTGCGTAGCCCTATAAAGCAGACGGGCGCCTTCAGTCGGATAGGGGTCTCTACCGCGGGTATCTTGAAAGTCCTGAACCATCCTCTCTCGCAGGCGCTCAACCTGTTCGTCAAAAGCTTCAACCCGGTCGGCGGGGAATCCTTTGACGAAACCTTCCCTGAGTTTCTTCTGGTCGGTAGCCATCTTGTCTATATGGCCCTTGTTACGGTTTCTTCTATCCCTTACCCTGAATTCTTGATCGTGGGCATCGCCCTGTCGGCGCTCGCGTCTTTCTACCGCCCGTCTTCTGCTGATTCTGTCGGCTATTTTCTTTCGGGTTTTGGTCTGTTGCCGGCGCGCGTCAAACTCAGCGGCTACTTCGCCGGCCTTTATGGCGCCGCCCCTGTATTTCTTGCGCCTATAGTCTGCAAATTTTTCCTGGCCTTTAGCGGCTTTTTTGACCTGTTTGCCGCGGAACCTGCCGAACTGCTCCTGCCTGTCAGCCAGCTTGTCCAGTTTCTTGGCTCGAAACTCGCCGAACTGCCGTTGTTTGTCCGCGACTTTCTGAAGCTTCGGCTTTTTACGGCCTAGCCTAGCAAGGCGGGTGTCGCCATAGTCTTTCAGCCATAGGTTGTCGGCGCGTACCTTCAGTCGCGCATCCCTGTAACTACGAGTGCGTAATTCCTCGGCCTTTTTGCTTAGCTTGGTATTGTCATAATCGCGCATGTGTATCTTGTGGGCCATTTCGCCGAACTTGCCGCGCACTTTTCTGGAGGCTTCAGTTGCTTTGCCCAGCGCTTTTATGGAAGCTCTCTGGGCCTTGTATCGGGCTTTGTCTTTTACCTGCTCACTGGTTTCGCCTATCCTGGTCCTGGCCCTGGCGCTGTTTTTCTGGGCGCCGACTATCTTGCTGGCGGCGTTGCGCCTTCGTTTTGACTGCCTTTTGAACCTGCGCCCGGTCCAATCCCTGCCTTCGGAAACGGCTTCCTGTCTTTCGCGTATGCGATGTGATTCCCGGTTCAAGCGCATCCATTTGCGCAGTTGCTTGGCTTCATTAGCCCGGTTGCCGCCCCAGTTAGGCGTACGGTTATTTATGCGGTCAATCGCCTGGTCCGGGTTGTCCAGGTCCGGTATAGGGCTCGGATTGCTTGTTTCTTCATAGTCTTCGGCGGCCCGGCCCATCCAGTATTTGATTTGTTCGACTTTCTCGCGGTCGTCCCTTATTTTCTTTCCAGCTTTTGTCTTTTTCCTGCGGCTTTGCCTCAGTTCCTGTTTGATTGCTTTGTTGGTTCTTTTTTTGACTTCTTTTTCCGCGTCTGCCGGTGCTACCGTCCCCGCGCGTATGTCGTCATCAACTTCTTTTTTAACCTTTTTTTCGATATCAGGCTTCATAGAGCGTGTAACTAGTAGCCTGTTTTCAATCACGCCCCTTATTTCTGAAGCTTTCTTTTTTGCCTCTGCGCGAGTGAGGACGCCGGCATCTACTTGCCTTTTTAGGTCGGGATTAACACTGTTCATCATTACGGTTTCAACTTCTGCGGCTTCATCAGAAGTCAGGGTCGCGGCTTCATTGTTAATCGGTACGCTTCTTACATCCAGAGGATTATTAACGTCAATAGGTTTGTCAGGGTCGAGACCCTTTACCAGCTTCCCCAGCTTTTCGTGTCTGCCAGCTGTTGTCTTAAGACGTGCCTTATTCTCTGCTTTTATCCTTTTGTTTTCTGCCGCTATGCGTGCCTGTTCTTCTTTGGGCAGATGGTCGTCCTGATCGAGTAAAGGCTCCTGGTAGGTTGGGGTAAAAATGGTGGGTACTTTTCTTCCGTCTTTCGTAAATATAAAGCCATAGCTAGGCTCTTGACTGGCCGCTTCCGCTAGGGCGTTCTGTCGTTTTTGCCATGTTATGCGGTTTCGGACCATCTTGCCCGAACGCAACCCTTGCGTAGAGTGGCTTCGATCAATTAGGACATGTCGGTCCTGGATGATGTCGTTATGACGCAAGGTATTTTTTGCATCCTTTCGTCGCGCCCTTTCCCATCGCCTATAGTCCCGCGGCGGCGCATCAATCGGCGGGGCGGCGTCTGCGCCTTCGTGCTGGTGCAATGCGCCCGGTATGTCGCGTCTGGCCTTGGCCAGCTTTTCATAACCTTCGCCGCGCTTTAAGAAGCGCGTAGCGACCTTTCCGAGTGATTTTCTGACTATCCCGCCCTGTTGCGACTCTTCGGCATATCTGCCAACCTCGCCCCCGGACACCGAACTGGGAACTTCAAATTCATCACCCAAAGGTTCCCTATCGTCATATACGTCGGCTGGAGTTTCAACCGGCCAATCCAAAGGCTGAGGCCCATGGTGGTGATGCGCATAACCGTCCGAACCTCCCGTGACAGGCCTGTCGACTACGTAATCTGTGGCGGCGTCTACTGCTCTGTCTTTTAGTGCTTCGGTCATATTGTTATAATTTTATATTTTTGTTATTTTGTCAAATAAGGATATGTCTTATCCACCCGGAGGTCGCATAATATCGTCCATCCTGTGCCGCTCATCCAATTCACTAGAACCATAGCCCCTGTGGGCGTCATCATAGGTGCTAAATAGACCTTTGCCAGAATCCATTAACTGTACAAGCTCTCTTACGTTCGGCGCTCTGGTTTCCATAATTTCATTGCCCTCTGCATCCTTCATGACATTACCAAGCTCGTCCCTTTTCTTGACTTGTATAGACATTCCTTCGACAGAAGTGGAGTAAACATCGTCTACCAAGTCAGTGCGGTTTTCGTTGGAGGCGTAGTTAAGTGCATCGCGCAAGGCGGCTAAATGGGCAGTTTCCAGCTCGATTGCTTTGGCGCGCTCTTCAGGATCCTCGATCATGCGGGCTTGGTTAAGCCTATGGCCTATACGCTGGGACACGCGCTTCATACCATTGTGGTCCATGGTGGCCAGCGCCGACGGGCTGTTCTTTTC
Source organism: Saccharimonadales bacterium (SeqCode) (assembly GCA_035700225.1). Classification (GTDB taxonomy): domain Bacteria; phylum Patescibacteriota; class Saccharimonadia; order Saccharimonadales; family 2-12-FULL-41-12; genus JANWLD01. The sequence continues at coordinate 43,592 of DASSOT010000003.1, read as the reverse complement.
GATAGCGGAATCAAGCAGTTTCTCTTCCAGTAAAGTGTCCCTTTGCGCCTGGTTAAGACCGGCAAAGTCGCCGGTACCGGCGGCGTATTCTTTCCTCAGGTTAAGAGCCTTGGATGTACTGTACCCGCCGGAATCCAGACGGTTTAACTTCTTCTGCTCGCCTTTCATGTCTATCATCGAGCGCATCCTGAGCATTTCGGAATCGCCCACGCCTTGGGCTTTTTGGAATAGCTCTACGCCGCCGGCCTTGTTGAAGCCGGTGGTAGAGCTTGCTATTTCGTGTCCGGCAACAAACTTTCGTACGCTGTTGCCCATCATGCCCTGAGCGCTTTGCACCAGCGCTATGGCTTCCTCGCGCTCTCTCAACTGCTCGGCAGTATGCTTGGAAGGGTCATTTATGTCGCCGAAGCGGGTTGAGTTCGCCTTCATTAAAGCATTGGCTATTTCCTGCCGGCTACCACCTGCATAAAGGGCTTCACCGATATCGTCATCGCCCTGGATTGTTGCCATGATTTCGCGCTCCTGAGCCTGTTTAGCGGCGGCGAGTATCTTCTGCGCGCCGAGTGCCCTGGACTTACCGCCGTAAGCGGCTCTAAACCCCTGGCCTCTCATGAAGCTTCTTCCACCGGCTATCGTACCGCTGGCTATCTGCTTGGCCGTGAAACCTTTTTCATATTTTTGGTCATGCAGGCGTTGCTTGTTCTGGGCGTACCAGCTTTCCGGGTCTTCTTTCCATTTGTTGAGCTTTTCGCGCACCCGGTTGACCCCTTGTGTGTTAAGGAAGTCGTAGAAGTTGCCCAGGAACCCGCCGGCCATCTTGAATGAAAACGGAATCATGAAAAGAGGCGCGTACATGGCCGCCAGCACGACGAATATGGAAACCAGACTGCTCAGGTTATTTACGGAGGCCTGGGTGCTTAAGAATATTGCCCCCAAGACATCGGAGATGGCGAATATAGCCGCGATGATAGGATAGACAATCAGCGTTTTAAGGTAAAAATCCCACCAGGTCTTAAAGTATTTTTCTGTTCCCGGCAGGACCAGGCAAGCGATGGCTATCGGTGAAACTATGCTTAGGAAGATTATCGCACCGTATCTGAGTACGAGCGTGGCCAGAACAGCTATCGCGACAAGTACGACGACAGCACTGGCCAAAAGCAACATACCGAGGCCGACTATTATGAATGAAGCTGTCAACCCCAGCGCTACGACGGCAGTAACTATGGCCGCCATCAACCCGGCCCCGACGGCACCGACGATGCCATTGAGCGCGTTTTTCTCTATACCGATACTGCCGAAACTGCCGCTGTCCACGAAGGGCGTGCGTATAAGGTCGCCCAAACCGCCTCCGATGATATTTGTGACGTCAACCGCCGCCAGGCAGAGATATATGGACAGGTTCACACCGATTACGGCCAGGGCCAGGCGCGGGACTATTTTTCTAATTGTATAGGAGTCTAACATTACTTCTCCCCCCTCGCTTGGGCGTAAACTATCGCCAGCATGGACCCGATAAGCATGATGTTAGCTAAAAACCTGAAGCCTTGCCAGGCTCTGTAGGTGCCGTTGTCCCGCTTGGTGCTTATAGGTATGTCGCTAAGCAACGGTTTGGCCAGGTCGTTGAAGACAAAATCAGAAACATTGGAGCCTATGTCTATCAGCGGGCATAATATCCAGCTTAATGGCGAGGTGAGCTCGGTATCGCAGTCGGTTATGTTTCCGCCGGCATCTCCGGCATCGGCTCCGCCGGCATCTCCACTACCGGGCGGCTTCGATGCGTTCACATTACCGCCTATGTTCACGCGCAAAGGGTCACTTACTTTGCACCCTCCGTGATCATGAAAATCAACGCCGGATATCTGCGGGCTGAATCCGCTTGAAAAAGGATTACCGTCGCTATTGCGCAGGATTAAGGTTCCATGTCTTGAGCCGACGCTATCCGGTACTATCTGGGATAGACAACTGGAATCACTACTGCGCCCGCTACCGTTATCCAGATAAGGCCCGCCCCCGCCGTTCTGCACGTAAACCATGGCTGTCCTATCGGAGGTCTGTATGGTTCCTGCGTCCACCCACATGAAATAGATTGCAAAATTTTGTGTGTTATTGAAATATACGGGGTGCTTAGTCTGAACGCAGTTATTGTTGGTTGCGCTGACAGGCTTGTTAATGGTTATCTCGGCGGCCGGGGCGTTGGTTATGTCACCCCCGTCGGACTCAGGAAAGCCGTTAATGACGTTCGTATCACAACCATTATTCTGGTTTGTAGCTTTGAAATCGAGCGTGTCGTCTATGTGGTTGTCGTAATAAATGGTGCCGCCGACTTTTATGTGGCTATGGTCTATCCAGTCCCCGGTATAGTTGTGTGCCGCCTTTATGGTGATGGATTTTTTACCCGGCTCGGTAGGAGTTTTGTCGGGCCCGCCTAGACACCCGGCCCACCATTTGGCATGCGTATCACCGTCGTATTTATGGCTGTTGGTCTGAATCCAGGCCGTACACCCGTCAAAACCTTCAGCACCCCCGCCGTTGTATACGCCATTGCCGCCGGTGCTTTTATGATATTCCTGCGTATCACCGCCCCTGACCTCTATTATGGTTTCATTGTGTATGTCTTTGTACTCAAACGTACCTGTACCGCTATTGTCGGCGGCTACAGGGGGGGAGAAGAAAAACAGCGAAGTAAGAATAGAACCAAAAAAAACAAAAGCGAGCAACATGACAGAAGCTCGGCCAAACAGACTTTTTGTTATTTTTTTGTTCATGTTCTTTTTATGTTTTTGACGATGAATAATCAAGGAAGACTACTCTTCTTTAATGAGCATAAAACACTTAAGCTAAAAAGTCGATACCTAAATAAATACCCGTGCCAGCTTGCTAAACATAAACATAAAGGTCATAATTAAGCTGTAACGACCACTAAAAACAAATAAACCATGCAAACCTTAGCCGTAAAGAAAATAGTCCTGACAAGTTTCTTTCTAATGGTGTTTGTTGCGCCAGTATTGTTCTTGTCTGCTAAGACGGACGCCGCCGCCAGAAGGTCGGACTGTAATGGCGACTTTATTTATGATGCCGACAAATGCAAGAAAGCATTCGATAATTGTGCCGACAGCGATGACCCCGGTGGCTGTAAAGCCGATGTGATAAACAAATTCACCATAGAGGGCGCTGGCCAGAAAGGCAATTACCAGTGCGGCAATCTCGACGACCAGTCCAGAAACGTCAAGACCAAATTTAATTTCGGCTGTCTGGGCAAAAACGGTCCGGCGAACCTCGGGCCAATCCAAGACCTGGTGTTTGCACTTATCCGGTTCGCTTCGGTTGGAATCGGTATTGTCATAACGGTTTCGCTGATACTCGCCGGCCTGCAATACAGTATGGCTGAAGGCAACCCCGAAAACAGCCAAAGCGCCAAACAGCGGGCCCAGTATGCGGTCATCGGCCTGGCTATCTACATCTTCGCATTTTCCATATTGCAATATCTGATACCGGGAGGCTTGTTTAAGACATGAACCTTATATCCTGGATAAGCACTTTCGCGGTAGCCGACAAAGAATGCATCAGAAGCTTCCTGGGCATACCGCCCTGGTTCGAATATCTGGACGTCAAATACTTGCCAAGCGATCCTGTCAACAGCTGTACGCCCAGGCTTAACGGCATAAATGACCTGTGGCTGATAGGCTTGGCCGTCATAGAAATACTTACCCGCATCGCCGTGCTGGTAGCCTTAGGCTACGTAATATTCGCCGGTATCAAATACAGCGAATCGCGCGGTAACAGCGACAAGGTCACAAAGGCCAAGAGTACTCTCATAGATGCATTGACCGGTCTTATAATAGCCTTGGTAGCGACGTCTGCCGTAAGTTTCTTTGCCGGGAGGTTCACGCAATGATTGCCAAGTTATCTTCGCGCAAGCTGGTTATGCTACTCATATGCTTGATTGCCGTAGCATTTATTTCAATTTTTACTGCGTCGCAAAACGTACATGCCGCGGCGGATCGTATAGATGTAACCAACTGCTCTACCAATGATTCGAACGCATTCAATCCCAACCAAAATTGTCTGACCGCCCTGCCAAAGGTCAGCGGAGACAACGATCAGCTTCAAAACGGCATGAGGATAGTGTTCGGCGTAGCGGCCGGCGTGGCGCTCATCTCTCTTGCGATAGCGGCGTTCAACTATACCACTGCGTCTACTGATACGGAAAAGATTTCCCGCTCCAAACAAGCCATAGTTTTTTCTCTCCTGGGTCTGGTCATAGCGCTTAGCGCGGAAGCCATAATAATAACGGTCATAGGCAGGTTGTGATGTATAAAAAATTTTTTGCAGGCATATTGGTTTTAAGCGCGCTCCTACTGCCGGCGTATACTTCTTATGCGGCAGGCCCGGGCGTAAAGCTTTACGATGATATTTGCAATCAGGCGAACGTAGGCCCTGCGGCTGACTCGGCGCCATGCAAAGACAGTAGCGAAGGCGGTAACCCGATATACGGGCCGAACGGTATTATCAACAAGGTGGTAGATCTCATTACCTTAATAACGGGGCTTGCCGCGGTAGTCAGTATAATCTGGGCCGGTATAAAGCTTGCCACGTCCGGAAATAATCCGGAGGATGTCGGCAAAGCGCGCGAATATATCCAGTACGCCATAATCGGACTTGTTTTAGCCGCCATCGCGCAGGCTCTGGTCAGACTGGTCTTATTCAAAATCGGGGTGTAAAATGAGTTCAAAACGCATATGATTGTTCAAAAATTAAAAAATATCGCGCTTCTAACCGTTCTCTCCTTGGGCTTGGCCCTTCCCTTTTTTGGCGGCAGTGCGCACGCCTTATACAGCGGAGCTAAGGATGAAGCTTGCGTCACTGTTGGCGTAGGGGATGGAAGCGGCCATTGTGACCAGGACAAGCTGAAGACAAGCAGTCAAGGGCTTGGCGGTACGGTGGACAAGGTAATAAATCTGCTGACGATAATCGTCGGCCTGATATGTGTAATCATGATTATTATCAGCGGCATCCGATTCGTTACAGCGGCAGGAGACTCAAACCAGATTACCTCAGCTAGGAATACCTTTATCTATGCCTTGGTCGGTTTGATTATCGTCGGCTTCGCTCAGATAATAGTCAAGCTTGTGTTAACCAAGATAGCCTAGGGAAAATTCATTGTGACAATAATGTGCGCGTTATATGATAGAAAATAGTTAAATCAGGACGATTCATGGAAATAATCAGAAGAACATTACAAAGAAGCACATATCTCATCGCCAGCCTGGCTATGTTCGCGGTTTTTTTCGGCGCAGGGGGCTTGGTTGCGGCCCAACAGCCGCAGGCTGATCCTCAGCAGGAAACCCCCAACATACAAGCTTCAACCTGCCAGGGCGCGGAGCTGAAATTCCCTACCGGCCAGGTTTCGCCTGATGCCTGTGCTTTCACCGGCAACGAACCGGAAAACAAACTTAATGACTTGATAGCAACGATAGTGAATTTATTCTCCGTGGTAGTCGGCGTAGTCGCCGTGATAATGATAATCGTCGGCGGTTTCCGTTATGTGACTTCCGGCGGGGATTCCGGTAATGTTTCTTCTGCCAAAAATACGATATTATATGCTATTGTAGGACTAGTAATTGTAGCATTAGCGCAATTCATCGTTAAGTTCGTCCTGTCCAAGGCCACAGGATCGTAAAGGCTAAAGATAAAGCGTTTAGCGAAAGGAAAAAAGAAATGATAAACAAAATAAAAAGATTGATAGCTGTCACCAGCGCCGGGCTTTTGTTGATACTCGGCGGAGTCCCTGCCGTAGCTATGGCGGCTGATACGCCCCTGATTACTGACTCTACTTGCCAGGGCGCGGATTTGAACCTGGCCGACGATGCAAGCTCAAACACATGTAAGACCTCGACGGCGGATGCCGGTGATAATGCGAACACTCTTGTCGCAAGAGTCATCAATATCTTCTCCGTAATCGTCGGTGTAGTCTGTGTGATTATGATAATCTACGGCGGTTTCCGTTATGTGACTTCCGGCGGCGAATCCGGCAATATATCTACCGCGAAAAACACCATCCTATACGCCATAATCGGTCTGGTGATAGTGGCATTAGCGCAATTCATCGTCAAATTCGTCCTGGCCAAAGCTACGGGCAACTCATAAACCTATAAGATAAAAATATGTTTACACAAACTATCAGCCTCAAAAAGATTACATTGCTGTTATCCGGCCTATTGTTGGCGTTCGCCCTGATGATGGCGCCGAAAACATCGGCCGCGGGCGTAGGACAGCTCTGTACCGGAGCAGATTTTCAGTTCACAGGAGCCGACGGGCAGTGCCAGGTGCATGAAACCGACGAACACGGGAACCCCGTCAATGTAGCGGCTGAGTCCAAGATAACTAGATTGATAAACAATGTCGTGGATATAATTTCGATAATCGTAGGAATCATATCCGTAATCATGATAATCTACGGCGGTTTCCGGATGGTAACCTCCGGCGGCAACCCGGAGAACACGAAAGCCGCCAGGAACGCCATTATTTATGCCCTGGTCGGCTTGTTAATAGTCGCTTTTGCCCAGGTGATAGTAAAATTTGTATTAAGCAAGATAGCCTAGATAACATTATGAATATGCAATCAGCTCCAGTCCTCAACCCGCTCACCAGACTCGGTCTTATATTGTCAGCGCTTTTTGCAGTTTTTCTTTTGCTGTCCCCCGCTGTTTCGGCGCAGGAAGACACCATCCACAAGATTTGCGGCGGGGCTAATCTCACCTTTGACGACAAAGCCCAGGGTTGTAATAAAGATGCCGAAGGCCATCAAACCAACAGCACCGATCCGGAGAAAGGGATTGATAAGTTGCTTGCGGATGCCCTCAATATCTTCTCGGTAATAGTCGGAGTACTGGCGGTAATCATGATTATCTATGCCGGTTTCCGCTATGTGACTTCCGGCGGCAACCCTGAAAACACCAAGTCTGCCCGCAACACTATCCTTTATGCCATCATCGGCCTGGTTATAGTCGCCTTCGCCCAGCTTATAGTCAAATTCGTCCTGTCCAAAGTGAACCCCGGAAGCTAAAACTTTAGTAACCGCTAAGAAACTAAAAACCTCCCGCATAAATCGGGAGGTTTAATTTTTTTTTAAGACAACTTATTGTATTTGTATTTTCTTGACCGTTTCCTGATTGACCTTGGTGAAGGTGATTGTTAGGACACCGTCTTTTAGCACGGCTTCCACCTCGTCTTCTTTGACCGGTACCGGCAATGCGATACTTCGGCTGAACTCGCCCCAGTAACACTCTTGTACGAAGTAATTCTCAACCTGGTCTTCCCCGCCGGCGCTCAAAGTGCCGCGGATGCTCAGCGTGTTATCAGATAGGCTTACGTCCAGGTCCTGTTTGTTGACGCCGGCTGTTCGGGCCTTTACTATCAGCTTTTCTTTTGTTTCGTATACGTCTACAGCCAATTGGCCCGGGACTGCGTCTTCTTCGTCCCATTCTTCTTCTACCGCCTCCTGCGGTGTTGAAGTGTCTGCTGATGCTGATGAAGTAACTTCATCATCTCCTAGAAATGCTGCAGTCAACTCATCTTCCATCAACAAATCTTGATCGCGACTTTTTCGCGCCATTTTACCCTCCGAGGTGTCTGTTAGATTGTTTTCTTTTCTTTTGTTCGGAAACGAGTTTTTATATTACTCCTAGTATAGAATACATTTAACTAAGCGCAACCATAATATGTACTTATTTACAACACAATAATTACAACTGAAAGAATCTTACCTCTGTAACCGGGCATGAATATTATAGAACAAGCAATAGCGTTAATCGCGCCCCACCACTGTATCGTGTGCGGGCGAAACGGAGAACTTCTCTGCGAGTCCTGCGAAAATTCTTCATTACTGGGAGTAGTGAGCCGTTGTTTCCGTTGCCACGGCTTGAGCAGACAAAGCTCGACTTGCAAAAGTTGTAAATCAACCACAAAGATAGCGCATGTATGGGTTGCCACCAAATACGGCGGAACCGTGAAAGAACTGATTTACAGATATAAGTTTCACCGCGCTAAAGCCGCCTCAAAGGTCGTAGCGCGCGCTATCGACAGCGTACTGCCTCAGTTGCCGGACGATATCATCATATGCCACATACCGACAGCCGACAGTCGGGTCAGGCAAAGAGGCTATGACCAGGCCCGGCTAATTGCCGAACACCTGGCAAAAGCCAGAGGCTGGGAACACAGGAAGCTGTTAATACGCCGGGGTAGCTCAAGGCAGGTCGGAGCCAGCCGGGAAGAACGGTTCAAACATCTTGAAAAAGCATTAAAAGTACGTACCCGTGTTTTTCCCGTCGGTGCGCATATATTGTTGGTCGATGATATAACCACTACCGGGGCGACCATCGAATCAGCGGCAAAAGTACTCAAGTCGGCAGGCGCTAAAACCGTCGACGCCGCCGTTTTTGCCCAGCCCGAGTGAGGCGCATGTTACAATATCCGCGTAAAATAAACGATTCAAGGGGAGCTCGGGGGCAGCCGGGCTGAGAGTCCTAGCTTTTATCTAGGTGACCCTCTGAACCTGTACGGGTAATGCCGTCGAAGGGAGAACAGATGAAAAAAAATATTTACATAGCACTGCTAGCGGTGCTAATAGCCGTAGCCGGATGGGCTTTTTGGCAGAAGGCCGGTAGCAATGGCCGGGAACAGTCTAAGGATTTGACGCCGATATCATTGGCATTGGACTGGACGCCGAACACGAACCACACCGGCATATATGTGGCCCAAGCCAAGGGCTGGTATAAGGACCAGGGGATTGACTTGAAAATACTCCCCTATTCCGACAGCGCTTCATCCGACGTGCTTGTCGCTACCGGCAAAGCAGATACCGGAATAGGATTCACTGAATACATAGTATCCGATGCGGCAGTCGGCTCAGACGTGGTTTCCATAGCCTCGATAATAGCCCATAACACCTCTGTTATAGCTGTGCGCAAAGATTCCGGGATAACCTCGCCCGCCCAGCTGGACGGCAAAACTTTCGGCGGGTTTGGCGCGCCTTATGAAAAAGCCGTGATGGGACAAGTTATCAAAAATGCCGGCGGCAGTGGCGATTTCAAGACGGTTACCGTGAATACTTCCCCCTTGCAGGCGCTCAAGGATAAAAGCATTGATTTCGCCTGGGTTTTCAACGGCTGGGAAGGTATCCAAGCCAAACACGAAGGTTTACAGCTCAAGACTTTTACGCTCCAGGACTGGGGCATACCTGATTATTCTACGCCCAACATCATATCTTCGCCTGAAACAATCAAAAACAAGCATGACGCGCTAAAGAAATTCATGGCCGCTACGGCAAAAGGGTATGAATACGCCCGAAGCCACCCTGAAGAGTCGGCAAAACTGCTTATTAAGAACACACAGCCTGGTACTTTTCCGGATGAATCATTGGTATACGACAGCCAGGGCTACCTGAGCCCTCTATATCAGGATGATGGCAAGGCCTGGGGCGTGCAGGATCCGGCATATTGGCGCAAATATCCGCAGTTCATGCTGGACAAAGGTACCGTTACGGACTCTTCCGGCAAACCTGTAAGCACGCTTGATTTCAGCTCGCTGTTCACTAACGAATTCCTGCCATAGGAGCCGAGTTGACCCGCGCGCTTACCGTAAAAAACGCCGGCAAGGATTACAAAAGCTCCGGCAAGACCATAAAGGCGCTCTCAGGTGTTGATTTATCCGTAGAAAAGAATGAGTTCGTCTGCGTGGTCGGCCCGAACGGCTGTGGTAAGAGCACCCTGCTAAAGATTGCAGGAGGTATTCTTGAGCATTCCTCGGGAGATGTAAATGTCATAAAAAAGACGGCTTACCTGCCGCAGAGTCCCAGCCTCCTGCCCTGGCGCACCATAGAGGATAATATGATGTTGCCTGCCGAAATCCGAAAAACCGGCACTAAAACCGCACGTAATAAGGCCCGTAAAATGTTACAGGAGTTCGATTTAAGCGAATTCGCGGAAGCATACCCCAGGGCGCTCTCCGGAGGCATGCAACAAAAAGCAGTCTTAATCCGGTCTGTGCTGACGAACCCCAGACTACTACTCCTTGATGAACCTTTTTCCGCCCTGGATGCCATAACACGCGTTAATATGCAGAGCTGGCTCCTAGACCTTTGGCAGAAATCCCGGCCTGCGGTGGTATGCGTGACGCATGACATCCGCGAAGCGATATTCTTATCAGATACCATCTACGTCATGAGCGGGCGTCCGGGCACTATAAAGGAAAGGCTGGAGGTGGATTTGCCCAGGCCCAGGAAACACCGCCATCTACATCTGGAAAAAGCTAAAAAGCTGGAAAAACGGCTCAATGTACTGCTGGGGGTAAAGGGGTGAAACGCGCCAGCTCGTATTTTCCCGCGGTTGCGGTATTTGCTTTGTTCTTACTCCTATGGCAGGCCTACGCACAAGCCGGGTTTGTCGATAAGTTCGTCCTGCCGGCTCCAAGCGATGTATGGAGCGCCTTGGTCGATTACCGGGCTATCATACTGGAACACACCTGGCAGACGCTCTTGGAAACGCTGTACGGCCTGTTTTTAGCCATTGTGCTGGGTACGCTCATCGGTGCGGGGATATTCTTGTCAGCGCGCCTCAGAAAAACCGTTTATCCCCTGCTGGCATCTTCCCAGACCATACCTATAATCGCGCTGGCGCCACTTCTTATCCTCTGGTTCGGGTTCGGCGTAATGCCCAAGGTGATAATCGTCGCATTGTACGGCTTTTTCCCTATAGCCGTGGCCGTTTCCGATGGGCTTTTAGGCACCCCTGAACATCTGGTTGACCTGATGAAAAGCATGAAGGCTACCCGATTACAGATATTGCGCTACGTGCAGTTCCCTTCCGCCATGCCGGCTTTCTTTTCCGGCCTCAAAATAAGCACCACGTACGCGGTTACAGGCGCGATAGTCGGCGAATATGTCGGGGCCTACAAGGGGCTCGGGATATTCATGCAGACGGCGGCGCACTCCCGGGCGATAGACCTGGTGTTCGCATCAATCTTCGTGATAGTGGCGCTTACTTTGGTACTGCTGGCGCTCGTAGCGTTCGCACAAAAAGCCTTAATGCCCTGGAGGTACGGCGATGAATAGGGCGGTGATTTTCCTTAATGGCGACTGTGCTGATTTAACCCATATAAAAAGCTATATCGACAGCAAAACTCTGCTCATCGGTTGCGACGGAGGTTCGAAACACATAACCGCTTTGGGCTATAAACCGTACGCGATAGTCGGCGATTTCGACTCCTTTGACAAAAGCCTACTTCGCGAAGACATAGAAATCATCGAGCATCCCGAGGATAAGGACTATACGGATTCCGAGGCCGCTATCCGCTATGCCATTAAACAGGGGGCCGGCGAAGTAATCCTGGTCGCCCTGCTGGGGAGACGGGTCGACCATATGCTAGGCAACATATACCTGTTGAATAAGCAGGATTTTGTTGGCATAAAGCTGAAGATTATCGAAGGAAACCAGGAAATTTATATGATAACGGGTAAAGTTATCATCAGGGGCAAAAAAGGCGACGCCATATCTTTCATACCGGTTTTCGGTGATGTTAAGGCTGAATTTTCCAGCGGCCTGAAATATGATTTGGCAAAATACACCCTTTCGCTACAAGGAAATACCGGCATAAGCAATGAAATGATTTCAGATATGGCCGAAATAGATTTAGGAAATCGAAAATTAGTGGTGATACACAGTAGAGATTAGCATTGCTCATATATCGATGGCCGCTTCCTTGATAGCACCGCTGAATTCATCCGCATCCATATCGTATCCTCCGGAGAACCGTGCAAAGGAAAACCCCGGACGATAGAAGAAGGTAGCTTCAGAAAACCCGAAACTCTGTCCAAAAAACCCCCGCCCTTTACGAATTTGGTCCTTGATACTCGGATGGGAAGTTATCCTTTCCAGCAATCCCCTGCCAGCCCCTTCGGCCGTGTCTTGGCTGGAGACAAATGCAACAGGAGAAACTCCGTTATGTAGATGTCTCCTGGCATAATCATGGTTGGGGTGGTTTGGAAGGGTAGGATAGGATATGTCGAAATCAGCTTCTTCTCCTAACTCTTCTTTTGCTTCATGAAAAGCGAGTGCTATTTTGCCGGTATTTTCAAAAAGTTTTTTGTTTCTTTTATGAAATCCAGGCAACGACACTTCCAAAATTTTTGAAAAAACTTCCGCCCCGGCGCTGGTTATAACCGGCCCGTGATTTGTCCGGTACCGCCTGACCTCGCTTATGAGAGCCTCATTACCTCCGTATATCACGCCGCCTACTCCCGCAACGCCATTTAGGAGTTCGGCCTTGCTGATGCTTTCAGCAACCAGCACATTATCATCAGGCCTAAGTACGGGGGCAAAATCAAAACCAGTTTTCTTTAGCAAGGTGTGGTCAAAAAGCAATGTGGTTTCATTCCCTCCGGCACGGTTCCAATCAAGCCATCTAAAAACATTTGCTACGGGCATTTCCGGCGTATTTGAAACAGTTTCCAGGAACACTACATCGGGCGCGGTGTCCATAACGCGGTTTGTGCTATCAGGATCGCCGCTATTGAATTTGATTGTTTTCACTCCCATGTTTTTATAATCCTCAACCATTTTTGCGGTAGGCGGATATACCTCCTCCGCACAGGCAAGAAGCGGTGCTCCGTTTTTGTTCTTTCCTGACAGAGACAATGATGAACCTATGGCTGTATCTACTGCCGCTTCTCCCGAAGTAAGAGCTACGACAAGACGCTGATAGGGAATTGTTACACCGGAGAGTTGCCGCTCAACAGCGACAACATTAGGGTCCACATCCCTAAGATATATCCCGCCCGCAGTTGGATTAGATAAATTTTTTTCTTTCCAAGAGGCATCGAGTTCTTCAATCGTTTCCAGGCGGCCTGGGGCGACCTCAAATGAAGCAGGCCCCAAAGAACCCTGTGTTTGAGCCGAATTATTTGATGTCATACCTTTGCTTTCTTCTCTATTAGTATTGAATATAAAAAAACCGGCCCTAGGCCGGTAAAGTTTTTAGTTTATAGCAATTATTGAACCGGCCTAGGGCGTAACATAGGCATCATCATCGGCTGGCTTTCAAATATAATCATCAGGTGTAATCTTAGGAGATAAAAAAATTTTTGTCAAAAATCGGCGGATAGAAGGATTCTCTTTCGTCTGGCCAGAAACAAACCCTGGGCAGTCGCCCGGCCATGTTTCTGTTCAAACCCTATGTCATGAAAACCGCCGGGCATGAGAGCCCGGCACTTTCCATGGCGGAGAGAGAGGGATTCGAACCCTCGCGGGAGCTTGCGCCCCCCTAACGATTTAGCAAACCGTCCCCTTCAGCCACTTGGGTACCTCTCCGTATCGTTGTCTATTTTAACAGATGTAAAGTATATCAATATTAACCTCGGTTGTCACTCGCCAAGCTGGTAGAAGAACGGATATTTGGATACAATGTGCTTATGCCTCCACAAGATGAAAAAGCAACATGGGCATACAAGCCTGAAGAACCTGCCGCCAATCCAAAACCCGAACAGCCCAAAAATAAAAAGCCGATAACCTGGACGGCTTCGGAATTCGTTCATCGCCATAAAAGTAGCGGCTGGTACACAGTCTTCTTCTTGGGGATAGTCGTACTGAGCGTGCTCGTGTATTTGCTTACCAAAGATATTATCTCTGTCGTGGCGATAGCTATGGCCGGTATAATCTTTTTGATTTTGGCGGGCAGAAAACCACATCAACTGACCTTTGAAATCAACGACGAGGGCATAACGATAGACAAAAAGTTTTATCCTTACAATCTTTTCCGCTCCTTCGGCCTTGCCCAGGAAGACGGTATAAGGAGTATCAACTTCATGCCTTTGAAACGTTTTATGCCGGAACTTTCACTATACTTTCCGCCCGACCAGGAGGCGGCAATCGTCAGTTTCCTTTCCGACCATCTGCCACACAGCGAACATACGGAGCGCACCGTTGACAAGCTGGCGCGCAAACTTAACTTTTAATTTTTCAACTATACCTGTAAAATAACCTCTGTTACGCGTATATTTGCGCACCCGTAGTTCAGCTGGATAGAACGTCGGCTTGCGGAGCCGGAGGTCACAGGTTCGAATCCTGTCGGGTGTACCATGACATGGCCCGGTTTTTGCCGGGTTTTGTCATGGAATCTCATGGCTCGAACCTGCGAGGGTCACAGGTGAGAAATGCCGGGGGCATTTCGCAAGGAAATCTTCTCTTGAAAACTTGTTTTCAAAGATGAAGTTTCGGGGTCGCGGAACGTGACCGAATCCTGCCTTGGTATACCATGCTGATTTCAGTCTTCAAGCTGGATTCAGCATGGTAGATATGCTTTGGCTCTCTGGGTTATAGTCGCACTCTGGTCGTATTCGGCATAATGCTCTATAGATAAGCTTGACTGCCGAGAGAGAAATACCTTACCCTATAAGTACCTAGATGGTTAAAACTAAGAAGAAAAATCCAAAGAAGGATGAACTGGACGTGGATGCCCGGTTCCTGCTGGCCAACGAGCGCACGCTCCTGGCTTGGGTGCGCACAGCTTTGGCCGTGCTGGCCGGAGGCATAGCGCTCATCCAGCTTGCCGGAGAAGACGCCGCCACCCAGAACATCTTCGGTACCGCAGTAGTCATGCTCGGTGCATTTATGGCCGTAGTGGGCTATATACGCTTCAAAGCGGCCGACAAGGCCATACGCAGAGGCGAACTGCCTGAGCTGGGCCACGAGCCCTTCATACAGACCGGCGGTATCCTTGTAGTAGCGTTGGCTCTTGTTGCGACGCATCTTGTCGGCGTCTGGTAAGCTTTCAATTTGTGTTTGAGCGCCCTGATGTGTTGGTGTAATATATATCGTGCAATAAAATTTAATTTCCTGTGGGTGGCGTGAAATTCGCCAATCGGACGTAACAGCCGTCGACCTCTTTCTTCAAAGGGGATGATCATGTGAAAATCATGAGCCGACCGTATAGTCGGGACCCGTTTATAAAAAGCGGGTGTTGCTAGCAGGCAACAGAAAGGGTAAAAATGAAATATATTAAGTTCGGCTCTGTCGCTCTGATTTTAGCGGCATTGCTTTTCAGTGTGGACGGGTTGCTTCGGAGGCATCTTTACACGCTTCCTCCGTCGATAATCGTGTTCTACGAACATCTGTTCGGGCTGATAATACTGGCTCCGTTCGCGTTGAAATCTTTCAAATCGTTCAAGGAGTTAACGCGCAAGCAATGGTATGCCATCACAGGGGTAGCTTTTCTCTCCGGCGCAGTCGGAACTATCCTGTATACGGCCGCTTTAGGGCGGATAAATTTCATCGATTTCTCCGTAGTGGTGCTTTTACAACAACTGAACCCGGTGTTTGCCATCACGGCCGCCGCTTTGCTTTTGCGCGAGCCGCTCAGCAGGCGCTTTATGGGGCTGGCCGTAATTTCGCTGGTGGCCGCATATTTCGTAACGTTCCCCAGCTTGAGCGTGAATCTTTCGACGGGTAGCGGGACGGTAATAGCCGCGCTTTATGCTGTCGGCGCCGCCGCCGCATGGGGTAGCTCGACGGCTTTTTCCAAATACGCCCTGAAAGATACTTCTACATTGCACATCACGGCCTTGCGCTTCGGCATCACGCCGTTTTTCGCGCTCGGCTTCGTATTTTTGTCAGGCAGTGCGGCTTCGCTTGGCTCTATAACCTTCAGCCAGTTTAAATATCTGGTGGCGATTACTTTCTCTACCGGTATGGTCGCCTTGTTGATTTATTATTTCGGTTTGAAGCGGGTGCTGGCTTCCAGAGCCGCCCTGCTGGAGCTAGCCTGGCCACTATCAGCCGTGATAGTCGGTTACATCTGGCTGGAACAGGGCCTGACGCTGACGCAGGGCATAGGGGCCCTTGTTTTGACCGGATCCATATACCTCATAGCCAAAGATGCTAATAAGCTCGCTTTGGCCAAACAGACGGCAAAAACGAAATAACCTTACTCTCACAAGCAACCAAGTTGCTACAATTGAGGGATGTACAAGGCCGTAATCTTTGACTTTTTCGGCGTGATTCACGCGGATCCGTATCAGCGCTGGCTGAACAAACATGGTTTCAAGCGCGGGGGTGAATTCGCCGACCTTTCCGACATGGTAGACAAGAATCTGATAACCTGGCAGGAATTTTTTCAAAGACTGAGCGCTTTAAGCAAGCAGACCGAGGCGGAAATAAAAGAAGCTTTTTATGATGACAGGATGATAGATGAATCTCTTGTCAATCTGATAAAAGAACTGAAGAAAAGCTATAAGATAGGCTTGCTTTCAAATGCCAGCAATGCTTATCTGCGCCCTATATTGGAAGAACACGGCATAGCCGGGCTGTTTGATGTCGATATAATCTCTTCGGAAGTCGGAATAATCAAACCGGACCCGGAAATATTCAAACTAACCGTTGAAAAGCTGGGCGTAGAACCGGCGGAAACAGTTTTCATAGACGATAATTCCTACAATACCGACTCGGCGCGCACTCTGGGCATAACGGCTATACATTACAAAGATCTCGCCAGCCTCAAAGCGGAACTGAACGAACTGGGTATAGAGGCAAACTGATGTTGGTCGGGTTGTTCCTTCTGCTGGCTCTGACGATGTTGGTATACATGAGCGCATGGTATGTGTTCGGATTCCTATATCTTAAACGCATCGATTCTGTCGATAGCGCATGGGGGCTGGGGTTTGTATATCTGGCAGGAATCTCCATGGTAATACTCGGAAATTATCAGCCTATCCCACTGCTAAGCCTGGCGCTGGTGAGCTTGTGGGGCGTACGGCTTTTTCTGCACATCACCGCCAGGAATATGCACAAAGAAGAAGACGAACGCTACACCATATACCGTAAAAAATTTGCACGCAGACTGAACAGGCTCGTTTATATCCGTCTTTTCCTGGCCCAAGGCGCTCTGATATTGGTTATCAGCATGGCATCGATAGGCGCGATAATCGCCGAAGATTTCAACCGCCCCGTTGCCTTTTTGGGTCTGGCTGTGTGGGGTTTGGGGATTGTCTTTGAGGCGATAGCTGATGCCCAACTGCAACGCTTCATCCGAAGCGGGAAAAAGAAAGGTGGAATTATGACCAGCGGTCTTTGGCGCTATAGCCGGCACCCGAATTATTTCGGCGAGATTACCGCCTGGGTAGGCGCCGGAATCGTGGCTTGCTCGGCGGGGAATTACTGGGGGCTTATCGGAACTTTTGCCATAACCTACCTGATAACGCGGTTTTCAGGCGTGCCCATCCTCGAGAAAAAATACGAAAACGACCAAAAATACCAGGAGTATAAGAAACATACTTCCGTGCTCATACCCCGTCCGCCGAAGCGTTGACATCTGTTATAGTAGGCATAAGCATGTATGTAAAAGGCAGAAACCGCGGCGGGCAAACTCCTTTGCCTATACACCCGAAAAAACACCACAAACCGTATCGGATACGCCACATCGGTCTGTTTTTAGCCGGTCTTTCGGCCATGTTCCTGTCCGTCTTTTTCGCCGGATATATGCTCGGCAAAGCCGATATCACGACCGTACCCGTCGACTCGGCGAGCTCCAATATAATCCGGCCTTCCGGCGGAGCGGTAAATTCCAAGCTCGGATTTTTCTTCCGCTACGACCCGTCAGTATTTTCCGTTACCGGAGAAACGCAATCGGGCCAAAAAGTCCCGGGCCGTTCGCTTAAACAGGCGAAGGCCCTTGTAAAAGCAAGCGCCAAGCCGAAAAACTCATCAGTAAAAGGGCCTGACGCTCTCAGCGAGCTTGAGGTAAGCACAGAGAAAGACGGCAGTGCTTTTGACGGCTATATGCGCAGATACGGATACAAGGACACCTACGAAGCTCTGGCAAGCTATTACGCTCCGGAAAACGATGGTAATTTTACGAACGAAGAAACAGGCCGTAGCTATCAAAAGATAGGCTCGGTGAAATTCCAAAAAATAATATATAAGCGAACGCCGACGTTCAGCGCTGATGCCGAGCCGGTTTACGCCATAGTCTGGGCCGGCATTTCCGAGGGCCGCCCCGTAAGGATATATCTGCAGAATCTCATTGATAGCAACATCCCTTCGATTTACGGGCGGATACTGGAATCATTGAGCTTTGGCAATTCTTCCAAAGACGTGCTTTCCGACTCTACCGGAAAGCAGGCTTTTGATGTTAACAAGGTTTCTCCTGCCGTGGTAAAGATTTATCACCTTGTCTGCGGCACTCTGGTCATAAACGGCGAAAAATACGGCCAGGACGCCTGTGACGGAGGCGCCGGTTCCGGCTTTTTGGTTTCAAGCGACGGCTATATAGCTACCAGCGGCCATGTCGTGGTTCTGGACGCGGCTGACATATTGGTAAGCCAGCTTATGAACAATCCGGCGCTTTTGAGCCAATTCACGGCCACTGCGGGACTTTCTGCCGAAGACAGCGCCAAGAGCGATGTCGTAGCGTCTTTGCTGGCGAAGATATATGATTTGCCCGACCAGCAACTGAGGCTCGATAATCGCAGAGAAGCCACTTTCGTTTCGCTAGGCGCTACGCCGCTGGTCATAAACGGCCAGTCAGACGCCAAAGCGCTCATAAACAGACAAGACAGCGAATCTATCAAAAAGGCCGAGAAAATAGCGGTCAATTACAACCCAAAGGACCTGCTGGTAATCGAACAGAATACGAAGTCGGGCTTCTCGGCCAGCGACGTCGCACTGCTTAAAGCGGACATAAAGAACGCCCCCTATATCAAGCTGTCCGACAGCGGAAGTATCACCCAGAATGCGCTGATAAGCCTGATAGGTTTCCCTGCCGATGCCGACAATCAGCTTACTGAAAACAGCGTAATATCGCCGTCGGTCACGAATGGTACGGTCAGCTCCATACGCAGGGCCAACGGTAGTTCTTCCCTGCTTTTTCAGACTGATGCGGATGCTTCAGAGGGCAGTAGCGGCGGCCCGGCCATAGACAGCCGGGGCAGAGCTTTCGGGCTGGTCACTTATCGTTTCAAGAGCAACAACGAGGCTGATTCGGCCAAAAGCTATATCCGCGACATAGCAGACTTCGCCGACTTGCTGGATTCAAAAGAAATCACCCTTGATACGAACAGCCCGACACAGAAATACTGGGAGGACGGTCTGAATCTTTTTAACGATGACAGATACTCAAAGGCGCTGATGCAGTTCGCGCGTGTCGAGAAGCTTTATCCGGCGCACAGACTGGTCAACAGCTATATCGAACAGTCCCGACAGGCAATCCGCGAGGGCAAGGATAGGAAAGATCCGCCATATGCTCTGGCCGCCATAATCACTGGCGGCATAGGAGGCGCCATCGTGGCTTTGGTTTCCGGCAGGTTGATAATCCGCCACCGCAAAGCTCACCTGGCTTACAAAGCCGGCCATTCTGCCAGCCAAAACCTCGTAACCCCGACAAATTAAAAACCGGCCTCAAAGACCGGCCATGTTTCTGGCGGAGAGGGTGGGATTCGCTTTTCTCGATGAATCTCCAAAAGTGCCGGGGAAGTCCACTGGACTTCCCGTTCGAATCTATCATCCTACGATACAAAAACACCTGCCTAAAACAGCAGGAATTTTTGTATGGCGGAGAGGGTGGGATTCGAACCCACGAGACCGTTTCCGGCCTGCTGGTTTTCAAGACCAGTTCCTTAAACCGCTCGGACACCTCTCCTCGGATAACGATTATAACAGGCTAATTCAGGTTGATTTCCTGTCCGGCGCGAAATTCGTCGGCCGGAGCGAAATATTGATGGTTCATTTCGGCTTCTTCAAGAGTTTCAGGCACTACTGCGAACCCGAGTTTTTCCATCTTTTCCATAAGGTCCGGCTGATCGTAGAAGCAGTGCCCGTTCTCTATGTCTCCGCTTTCGTCCAGTACAAGGCGTACTATGCATGAAAGTTCCGGATTCTCTTCGCAAACTGCCAGATAAGTGTCCTTGTCTTCAAAGTCCCAGCGGACGCCTCCGATTATTGCCGTAAGTGGCTCCGGCGTAGGAGGTTCCTGCAGTTCGCTGATTTCCTCATGATAAAAACCTAACGAGCTTAGCAGATTAAAGGCGGTTGAAGATATAGGCCCGCCTTCAGGATCTGGCCTGAGTTTTTCAAACATCATGATATTTTAACACATTTTTATAAAATAATCAATACCTTATAGTCAAGTATAATGGTGGCAAGGAGAGATGCAGGAGTGGTTGAACTGGCCGCTCTCGAAAAGCGGTAAGGCGGCAACGTCTTCGAGGGTTCGAATCCCTCTCTCTCCGCCATCCTTCGCCGCTCCGCTCCTGCGGAGCTATGAAGGATTGTGAAATAAGGATTCGAACGACAAGTCCGCTTATGCTAAACTCGACATATCTATGGATGAGGACTGGAAGAACCGAAGCCAAAGAGGAAATCCTGCCGGCGCCCCGGAGGAAAATAACACGCAATTTTCTCCGGTTAATACGGATGATAATACCCTGCCGCCTGCGGCTCCTGCCCCTGTTCAGCCGATTCCGCCGCGCCCTTCCGGCCACCAGCCGCAATCTATAAACCCCGAGCCTCTTAACACTTCCGAACACGACAAAGCTCTCAAAGCTTTTTCCCAGCAGAATGTTTACGATAAATACGACCCTAACATGCCGCCTCCCAAACGCCGCAGAACTCCCCTGCTGGCAATTTTATTAATACTGGTTCTGGTCGGTGCAGGCGCCGGAGCCTATTTCTTTATCTTTAACAAAGGCGAAAAGCAGGATAAGACCGCGCAGAATACGCCCGTGCCGAACCAGCCGGAGCAGGCTACGGGAGAAGATATCGCGCAGAAGACGATAGAAGTACCCGGCGACTGGAAGACAATTGACACTGAATTCGGTTTTACCGTCAAGGCTCCGCCGGACTGGACGAAGGATAAATCCCTGCCGCTTAGTTCGGATTTCGAAGGGCTGGTATCAAAGAACATGAACATAGGCCTAGAAAGTCCGCCGAACTCCGGCCAGGTACTGCCCTACCGCACATACGTATCCGTAGGAACCGAAAGCCTGAAAGGCTCAAAATCAGAAACGGAATTTTACAAAAAGGTTACGGACAAGGATTTCGTGGCCGGCATAATAGCCCTGTTCGGCGCAAATAAGAGCGATGTCAAAGTAAATGATCTGAAGGTAAACATCAACGGCAGGACATGGAGGCAGGTCGACGTGGAGGCTCCGGACATCTTCTCTAGGACGCTTTATTTCTGGGATGGCGACCACGCGATTACCCTGGCAATCAGCCCGTCGAGCAAAAAATCTCTGGATAGCCAGGCAGAATCTTATCTTTTCCCGGTAGCCGCATCGCTTGAGCTTAAATAAAAGCCGGCATCAAGACAATATCGAGCCTATGGCCGTCTTTATGTTTTCTTCGTCCGCCTCGTGGTCGTAAACGCCCCGGCCTTCGTTTTCCGGCAAGGTCCAGCGGATGGCGCCGCCGACATTCTTCTTGTCCGAAGTTATCTTGCCGAGTATGTCTTCAAGCGATGCGTGAGGGTATGCGACCGGCAGGCCGAAACGCTTCAGCGTTTGTTTGACCTTGGCGCTCAGACCAGGCGCGCAGACGCTTTCCAGCTCCGCCAGTTTGGTTTCGGCGGCCATGCCTATGGATATAGCTTCGCCGTGTAGCAGGGGCTTGTCACCGTCCATTGAAATCGCCTCCAGCGCATGCCCCACCGTATGGCCGAAATTAAGCAGTTTTCTCCCCCCGGCCTCATAAGGGTCGGTGTTAACTATCTCAATCTTCCCTCTGGCGGCCAGGCGCGAGGCCGTGTCCAGATCGTCGCCCAAAAGTTTAGCAGGGTCGAGCCGACTTACGTGCTCGAGAATCTGTGGGTCGTAGATGAAGCCCATCTTGATGATTTCAGCCAGTCCGTTCATCAGATGCTCCTTGGGTAAAGTTTCAAGCAGGACAGGATTTATCAGCACGGCTCTGGACGGCCAGAAACTGCCGACCATATTCTTGTAACCGCCCAGGTTCACACCTGTTTTTCCGCCGATGGAAGCGTCAGCCTGCGCTGTCAGCGTACTGGGAATCATCACCCAATCAATACCCCGCATGTAAGTGCTGGCGCAGAACCCGGCCAGGTCGTTCACCACTCCTCCGCCCAAGCCTATTATCAGACTCTTGCGGTCAAATCCTGATTCCCGTAGGTGCTTGAGTGTATCTTCTACGCGGGCCAGGCTCTTAATCGCTTCGCCGTCCGGCAGGATTATCTTTTCCGCTGTGGGCAGATAGGGATGTAGCTTTTTGAAGCAGTGCTTATCGGTTTGTTTGTCGGTTATCAACGCGATCTTGGTATGTCCTTCCGCCAGTTTCTTCAGCTCATTAAAGGCGGAGCCGCCTATCACTACTCTCGTAGCTTTGCCGTCAGGTCCATTCTGCAGTGTGTATTCCATCAGTTTATTTCTTCCTCTTATCTCCCTCTGCGGGCAGTCTTTTAGCCAGATAGAACGCTCCGACCGCCAGTAGCGCGTACCCTGCCCCGGTTATGTAGTAAAACTTGCTTCCTGCTTTGTTGAACTCCCGGATGACAGGTACGGCCAGGTCAGTGATAATATTATCTCCCGTATCGGCTTTTAGCAAAATGCTAAACAGTATATTGAATGCTATCGGTACGAATAATGCGAAGACAGCCGCTATCGCCAATATCTTACCAAGCCTTTTCAGCCCGTTTTTTCTGCTACTGCTGGCGTAAACAAGCCCCGTCCCGAGAAGGACGCCCAAAACCAGCAGGATATACGGCACTTTCAGCGCTGTTCGGTAGGCGCTTGGGGCTGAGGAGTCAGAGAAGGTTCCTCCGCCGTCCTTTGATTTCAGGTCCGAGGCGGTTATCTTTTTCTTTTCCAGTACGTCGCCGCCCTCTGCCTCTTTGACCACCTGTTTTCGCAATGATTTTATAGAAACTCCCGGAGGCAGGCATCTTATGGAGAACGGGTCGGTCTTTTTAGCTTTCTGCACCTGTTCGGCGCTACAGCGCGGTAGTTTTTTCAGCCGCTCGGTAATCTCGTCGCCCAAAGTCTGGGAAAAGTTCTTCTGCGCTTCGGCGAGGTTTATCGAGAATTCCGGTTGCGCGGTGTCACCGTTGAGCCAGCCGTATGTGCCGTCTATGACGTTTTCTACGCTTTTTTGGATGAAGGACGGGCTGAAAGCGGAAAGCACCGCCTGGCGGACTATGGGGTCTTTGAGCGGTATGTCTTGTTCCGGCCCCTTGCTACCCTCGGATTCCTGGAAATTATCGTATAGTACCGGGCCGGCCTTTTCATAAAGCCCGCTGTTATAAAGCGCCTGTTTGACCCTGTCCGGATTACCGGCCATCTGGGTGAAGGCCAGGAAGTACGCGAAACCAAAAAGCACAAAGAAAAGGAAAGTTCCCAGCAGGTACAGCGCGATTCCTCTGAATATTTTTTTTGCGTCCACTTCACAAGCATTATAACTTGCCCGCCCGGTTTGTCTGCGGGTTTGACTAAAATGTATAATTCTCTTATGTCACCGTTTCTAGTAGCATTATTCGGTGCCGCCGGCGTATCGGCCTGGGTCTATAACAAGGCCATGCGCTACACCGGCAATAACACGAAACAGTCCCTTACGATAGCCGGGGCAACGGCGGTAATAATCTTTATCCTGTTTCTGACGGTCATAAGCTTCATAAATTCCGCCATTGAAGGCTGACACCGCTTGGCAGTAGCTGGGGCTTACTGGTAATATATGGGTATATAACATTTTGCTAAGGGGGGTGAGCACTTTGGCGGCAACAGCCGATATGGAAAAGGGTTTGGCTAAACGTATACAGACTGCGCGCAAGACAGCCGGCTATACCCAGCAACAGCTCTGCCAGATTTCAAATCTGAGCTATTCTACGCTGGCCAAGATAGAGCGCGGGGCCATCAAAGCTCCTTCGGTATTTACCATCCAGACCATCGCAGAAGCGCTTAACGTGTCCGTGGAAAGCCTGTTGGGCAAGCAGGCGCCGGCCGGTGCCGCAGGCCCGCAAAAGGCCAAGAAACGCTCGAAAAGCGGTGTTGAGTTCGTGTATTTCGACATCAACGGCAGTATGGTCCGCTTCTTTCACAGGACGTTCAGCCTTATCGCTGAAGAATCCGGCGTGCCGATGGAATTGATAGAAACGACCTTCTGGCAGTACAACGATCTGGTCTGCAAGGGTGACATATCCGTGCATGATTTCAACGAGCTTCTGGCGGAGAAATTCTCTGTTCCGGGCGTGGACTGGCAGGCTTTCTATCTGGAAGCGGTCGAGCCGATAAACGAAACCATCGAGCTTATCAAATGGGTTCAGCAACACTACCGTGTAGGGTTGCTCAGCAACAACATGCCCGGACTGATAAAATCCATGTTCAGCAAAAGCCTGCTTCCAGACATACCTTACGACATCATCATAGACTCTTCCCAGACGGGCTTTATCAAGCCGGAGCCGGAAATCTACAAAGTTGCCGCCAAAGAAGCCGGCGTGCCTAAAGAGGCGCTTCTGCTCGTGGATGATTCACGGCCGAACCTGATGGAAGCGGCCAAACAGGGCTGGCATGTGCTTTGGTTTGACGATAACCACCCGGACGAATCCGTAGAACGGGTCAAAAAAGCCCTCGAATACTAAGTTGCTATACTTGCGGGTCCTGTCCTGGCTCCCATGCGACGGGGCTTTTTCGCTTCTTGCCTCGAAAGAGCTCTCTATGGTTGAACTTTCAGTTCAGCCCATGACGTTTGCGACTCTCCCGATTCAAGAAGCGAAAAACCTCCTATGCTTTGATCCCGCGGGTGGCCTTGCGAAAAATGTATTTCTTTTTGCGCAGGGGTTGCAAGGAGATTTAAGGGCTCTTGCGAGTCGAGGCGAGCAGACCCAAAAATCTCCGCCTGGAGCAAACAAGAACTATACATTTGGAGCAAGGACAGGACCCGCGGCATACAACCTATAGGCGGGTTATCAACTGCTTTATCTTTACCTGTTCGCTGATGGTTTCTTCCAGTTGAGCCTTAGTTTCATCTATGAGCTTTTTCGGGGCGTTCTTGACATAGCCGGGGTTGTCCAAGCGCTCGCTTAAGTGGTCTATGGATTTTTGCAGTTGCTCTTCCCTGTTTTGCAGTGAGTCTTTGAGAGCATCCGCGGATTGCGAGCCGATGTCCAGCCAGCATTTCTCTTTTGTCTGGGTAAGCCGTATCCCCTTGCCTGTCTTTACCGAGGAAACGGACTCCAGCTTGCACAGGCGCCGGATTATCTCGGCGTTGTTGAAAACGGTATCAGAGTCTTCGAACCGCAGTTCCCCGCCCTGCAGATTGAGCAGGGTTTTTAGCTGGCGGATTTCGCTGATTATCGTCTTTACCTTTTCAAATTCGCCGGCGGATTTCGCGTTGAAATCCGGGGCAGTTGGCCACTGCTCGCTTATGACCATCGTGTCATCATCCGGATTCATCGTCTGCCAGATAACTTCGGTCAGAAAGGGCGCGAACGGGTGCGTCAGTTTAAGTACGGAAGAAAGTATACGGTTAAGCATCTGTGGGTTCGGGGCCTGTTTGGAAGCTTCGATATACCAATCGGCTAAATCGTCCCAGACGAAGTGGTAAAGCAGTTCGTAAGCTTCGTTGAAGCGGTAGTCCTGTAGGCATGATTCTATGGAACTTACTGCTGAGGACAACCTGCCCAGTATCCAATCATCGGCTATGGCTTTTTCTGATTTTTGGTCTGCCGGCACACTTTCTATGTAGCGCGCTATGTTCCAAAGCTTGTTGCAGAAGTTGCGCGCTTCCTCGACGCGCCGGGGGTCATAACCCCTGTTCACCGCCGGCGAACGGCCGGATATGATACCCATCCTAAGCGCATCGGAGCCGTATTTTTCAATGACCGGCATGGGGTCTACGACATTGCCCAGGGACTTGCTCATCTTGGCGCCGTCCTCGGCCATGACGTAACCGTGGATATATACTTCGCGGAAAGGAACGTCGCCTGTCCGGTAAAGCCCGAGCATTATCATCCTGCTGACCCACGGGTAGAGTATCTCGCCGCCCGTTTCCATCAGGCTGGTCGGGTAGAACTTTTCAAAGTCATCTTCACCGGGGCCGCCCAGGGTGGAGTAAGGCCAGCTTGAGCTGGAAAACCAGGTGTCGAACGTGTCCGGGTCGCGATGGTAAGTCTTGCCGTCTATGGTAATGGTCTTCTCGCCTACCCTCTCGTCGAATATCCAGTCCGTCGGGTCGTCAATGTTCTGAAAAGCCGGTATCGGGATGCCCCAGGCAATCTGTCTGCTGATATTCCAGTCCCTGAGCCCCTCAAGGTAATTTATAAGCTGTTTTTTCTTGTTGTCCGGGTAGAAGGCTATCTTGCCGGCCTCGAGCGCGTTTATCGCCTCTTTGGCCAGAGGTTTCATGTCGACGAACCATTGTTCCTTCAGCAGAGGTTCTATGACCGTTCCGCACTTATAGCAATGTCCTACGCTGTGCGGGTGTTCTTCTTCTTTTTCCAAAAAGCTCTGTGCGTCCAAATCCGCTACTACCTGTTCCCTGGCTTCTTTGACGCTCAGGCCACGGTATTTTTCCGGAACGTGCTGGTTCATGTTGCCGTCGTAGCCGATGACACTCATCATAGGCAGGTCGTGCCTACCCGCTACCTCGAAGTCGTTCGGGTCATGGGCCGGAGTTACCTTTACCGCGCCGGTGCCAAACTCGGATTTTACGAACTTGTCCGCAAGTATCGGGATTTCCCTGTGGGTCAGCGGCAGTCTGATAGTTTTGCCGACAAAGTCCTTATAACGCTTGTCATCCGGATGGACCGCTACGGCCACGTCGCCAAGCATGGTTTCCGGGCGGGTAGTTGCGACTACGACTTCCCCGCTGTCGTCTGTCAGTGGATAGCGGATATACCAAAGTTTGCCGGGCACATCCTTATAGGCTACTTCGATATCGGCGAAGCCCGTGCCGTGGTAAGTGCAGTAATTGACCAGCCTTTCACCCCTGTAAATCAGCCCTTCGTCCCACATTTTTCTGAAGGTTTCATAGGCTTGGGAAACGATCTTTTCATCCAGGGTGAAGGTGTAGCGGCTCCAGTCACAGCTGGCGCCCATGGCTCTGAGCTGTTTTTCGAACTTATCGCGGTTACTCTGGACGAACTCCCATATCCGGTCATAGAGCTCTTCCCTGCTGAAATCAAAACGGCTCTTGCCTTCCCGGGCCAGGTGTTTCTCATAAACCGACTGGGTCTCAAAACCGGCATGGTCGGCTCCGGGCAAAAGCAATGCGGACTTCCCTTTCATCCTTTGGTAGCGGATGACTATGTCTTCCAGCGCCGCGGTAAGCTCATAGCCTATATGCAGGTTCGCATTGGCGTTGGGCGGCGGCATAACTATGGAAAAGCTCTCCCCGCCTTGCTTCGGCTGGAATTTCCCGGACTGTTCCCAAAGCGCGTAGATATCTTCTTCGTACTGCGCCGGTTCATAATTTTTAGGCAGATTCACGGGATATCAGACACGCCTTTCTGCCAAGCAATCATCCGTGAAATAAAGACAGTCGTAAACGCCACGGGCCGGGCGAAGCTCGCCCATAAAGAGCTGTCTGTATTTTATGGATGATTGATAGCCTGTACTCATTAAAATAATAGTATACCACCTCTGTATGATTATAATAATGTTGACGCAACTTCCTCTAAATGTTCTGGTTTCACATGAATATGCAAATTAATCAAATCTATGGACTTTCTCGCTTAAATCGGCGAGCTTGAGCTCCACTATCTGGTCGTTATCCTGCCTGTCCATTATCATGCCCAGCGGTTCCCGGCATTTGGAAATTCCTCTCAGGATGCGGTTGACGCTTTCATGCCCCACGAACACTGCGTCGCCGTCCAGCCCGGCGAGGAGCTCTACATACGGGTCATGAACCCTGTTGTATACGTCGAAATAACTCTCTCCCCCTCCGGGGTACGGCGTATAGAGCTTATACCAGGCGGAGGCTTTTCTGCGGGTAAGGAAGTTTTCGTACTTATGCCCCGCCGCGGTCTTTTTCATGCCCTGCAGGGCTCCGAAGTTCTGTTCGGCCAGAAAGTCACATACTTCGGGTTTTACGCCCAGACTTGATGACAATATGTCCGCCGTGCTTTTGGCCCTGCCCAGTGGAGATGTAAAGACATACTTAATAGGCCTTGTGGTTAGGAAACCTGCCGAGCGCCCGGCTTGTTTGCGGCCCAGTTCGGTAAGCGGCGAATCTTCCCTGCCCTGGTATATGCCTTTTTTATTCTTCTCGGTTTCGCCGTGGCGTAGAAAATAGAGGTTTATCGGAAGCTTGCCGTCTCTAGCCAGCATTATCTTTACCAGATACGCCAGCTTGTTATGTTTGTTCCTGATAGATTCGGGCGACCTGTAGGCTATGTGGCCGAAGAACTTCGCTTTGCCGCTTTTCAGCTGTATCGGTTCGGTGTCGCTCAGAAAGTTCCCTATCTTGCCCTCAAGCAGGAGCTTGTCCAACTCCGCGGCTGAAAACAAACTGTTCCAGCATAGGTTTATGAGAGTCAGGCGGGGGTTATCAACGCCTGCCAGCGATATTCGTTTGGGCGAAGAAGTGGCGGCAACTACGATATCGCACTCGGACAGGAGCTGTTTTTGCGTCATGAAAATCATATTTTCAAGCTCCTTGTCCTGAGTCGCCGTGTAGTAAATCCTTTCGGTGCCTTTCGACAAAAGCAGTTGAGCCAGCGAGAACCCCACCTTGCCTAGACCTATTATGCCGACTTTGGTTTTACCTGCTTCATATCTGCCGCTGTCGGATATAAGTTTCATGGCGAAATCGGCCACACTGCGCCAGCAGTAATCGTCTATGAACATCAGGTCGTATTTTTTGTCGTACATGACGTCATGCGCAATATTCACCCTGCTGGTACCCCAGTTGACTATGTATCTCAGGTTGGAAAGCCGTTGAAGTTCGCCCGCCCCCAGTGACTGTGCATTGCTCCATATCACCGCCCGGACATCCTCGTGGCTTTCGTTGATTTCCGCCGCATCTTTCACCCGTATAAGCTCGATATATGGCATAACTTGACTCAGCAGTTCATTGTCAACATTGCACCCTACCGACAATATTTTCATTTTTTCCGAACGGTTCATTCACTGCCTCCCCGGTCAACTTCGGCCAAAGCGGCTCGAACCAGGCCCTCTACCCGCTCCGCGTAGGCAGTATCGCTGTTCAAATGTCCGACTATCCGAAAGCTTGTATCACCTTTAGCCAGCCTTCCCAGATAGCTTGACATGACGTTGGCAAGGTCGAGCGCGCCGGACAAGGCTACATCGCCCTCTCTGAATTCCTGCCCTCCAGCCTGCCGGTAACTTTCTTGCAACTGTGTCCTTATATCGCTGTCGGGAGCTGTCGGCTCAATGGCGAAACGCGTACAGAACTTAGCAAAATCATTGACCCGCCTTCCTCTGTGTACGAGGGGGTCTATCAACACCAGGCCGGATTCGGCGGCATACAGCAGATTATCCGGCTTGAAATCGCCATAACTTAATTCATCTTCCCCGCCTACGGATTCCGGTATCTCCTGCTCGCCTAAAAGCTCTATCAGCTCCAGCAGACTGCTTCTTACCCCCAGGCCATTCTCGGGCAAATCGCCGTACATCGCGTTGGTCGAACTGCTTTTTCCTTCGGCAAATCTGTGGTGGAAGTTGGCGGCAGGGTGGGCGGTCGTAGAAGAATCGGGGGCTGTTTTTTCGGGGGCCAGGCCTTCGGCCTCGGCCCGCTCAAGGGAATCGTGGGTTTTTCCCAGCAGAACGCCTGCCATGCGTATGGTCCGCCCGGCTGGTAAAGTATTGCTAGCAACGGCCTCGTTCAAAGTAATGCCGGAGCTTCTGACAGCCATATGGTTTTCATCCGGCGAAAGTCTTTCAGGCACCGGCAAGCCGATATCATCCAGAAAATCAAGCTGGCCCAACTGCTCCAGCCCCGGGTCATCCTTGACGTACCAGGTCGCGCCCGCATTATCCAGCGCCTCAATAGGCGAGGAAGTAATGGTAGGAACACCGCGCCCCGTAGGCGTCAAGGCTGTAGCCATTCTTTAGACCCCTTATTTGTTTTACTAACATACTCCCGTATCACCGCCCGGTCAAATACCGGGCATGCTTACATGGCCAATCCGGGGTTGATATCCAGCTTGTGCGCAGAAACGGCCTTGCCGCCAGCGGCCAGGAATGAACCCGCTACCGCTATCATGGCGCCGTTGTCCGTGCAAAGCTTGATATCAGGAAAGCAGGCAGTTACCGGCAGGCGCTTGGCCATCTGGCGCCTGAGCTCCTTGCTGGCCGATACTCCGCCGGCGACCACAACGCTGGCGGGAGCGAACTCTTCATAGGCCGACAAAGTCTTGTCTACCAGTATTTCTATGGCGATATGGGCAAACCCTGCGGCAATATCCGCTTTCTGGGCCTTATCGAGCCTTCCTGAGAGCTCGTGGGAGGGGAAGGTGTAATCCGCACCTATTTCTTTCTGGGCGGCCCTTAGAACGGCTGTTTTGAGCCCGGAATAGCTAAAATCATATTTTCCCTCGAGCCGGGCTTTTGGGAATTTATGCTTTGAGGGGTTTCCTTCGCGAGCCAGATTTTCCACGCTGGGTCCGCCGGGGTAGGGAAGACCGAGCATTTTGGCCACCTTGTCGAAAGCTTCGCCGACAGCATCGTCGCCGGTACGGCCCAATACATCATATTCAAAATAGCTTTTGAAAAGTACGAGCTGTGTATGGCCGCCGCTGACTATCAAAGCCAGAATCGGAAATTTCGGCGGGGTAGCCGGCATTTCGTAGGCAGAAGACAGGGAAGGGGAGGCCTCGTCGATGAAGGCGGCGAACGGATGGGCCTGCACATGGTTTACGGCATACAGGGGTTTATCGTGCAGAATAGCCAGCGTTCTGGCGGTGAGTACACCGATGAGCAGGCTCCCGCCCAGCCCCGGACCGTAAGTCACGGCTATGCCATCGATATCTTTCCAGTTAGAGCCCGCTTCTTCCAGGGCTTGTTTGATGACAGGGTTTATGACCTCTATGTGGTTTCGGGCGGCTATTTCCGGGACCACGCCTCCGTAGGCCTTATGCAGGTCAATAGAGCTGGCCACAACGTTCGAGAGCAGTCTGCGTCCATCCTCGACGACTGCCGCCGCGGTTTCATCGCAACTGGTTTCTATCCCCAGAATTTTCATGTTTAACAGTTTAGCAGACTAAATGCTTTTCCCGGCCTTCCTGCGAATTGCTATGATTAAGAGGTGCAGAAAATAAAAAAGCTGGTAAGGAGTTTGTTGCCTGCGGAGCTACTGCGGGCGGTTGAAAAGATATATCGCAAAAGCAGGGGTCTGCTTTGGCAGGCCAGATACGGCTTTCCGGCGCGCGGAATGCATGTCATCGCGGTAACCGGAACCAATGGCAAGACCACGACCATCAGCTACATAAACGAGATATTGAAGGCCGCAGGGTATAAAACAGCGGTCCTGAACACCGTTTTTTACGAAGTGGCCGGCAAAAAGACGCCGAACACGACTCATTTCACCGTGGACAAACAATCCATCGTCCAGTCATTTTTCGCGCGAGCTAAAAGAGCGAAGGTTGATTATGTAATCCTGGAAGTCACCAGCCACGCGCTGGACCAGGACAGGATAATGGGCGTGAAGGTGGATATAGCCCTCATAACCAACCTGACCCAGGACCACCTGGATTATCACAAGACGATGAAGAATTACGCCCGGGCCAAATCCTTACTGCTAAGGAACTACGGCGCAAAATACGGGCTTCTTAACGCCGATGACGAATGGTTCGAATATTTCCGCGGGCGCTCTTCGGCCAAAGTGGTGCCTTACGGCAAAGCGCAAAATGCCAAAATCAAGATAACGGAGATAAAGCTTAACGGTTCGGGTGCAAGCGCGCGCTTGACTTATGGCGGACAGAAGCTGGATATTGCCACGCGTCTGCCCGGCGAGTTCAATGTTTATAATGCTTCGGCCGCTGTGGGCGTCGGTTTTTTGCTTGAAATCAAACCGGAGGATATCAAGAAGGGAATTTACAGCCTGGCGGAACTTTCCGGGAGGATGGAAGAGATTAGCGCGAGGCAGGATTTCCGGGTATTCGTAGACTTTGCCATAACGCCTGATGCCATTGAAAAAGCCCTTACGGCGCTGAAGAAGATTTCGAAGGGCAAGGTCAGGGTAGTTTTCGGCGCGACGGGCGACCGTGACAGGGAAAAACGTCCGGATATGGGCCGGGTTGCCGCCAAGCTGGCGGATGCAATCTATCTGACCGACGATGAAACCTACACCGAGGACCCGCAAAAAATCAGAGAGGCGGTCATGTCAGGCATCAGAGGTGCGAAAGGAGCGGGGAAGACAAAGGTCATCCCGGACAGGAAAGAGGCGATGAAACAGGCGTTTATGGATGCCGGCAAGGACGACTCTGTCCTGATAACAGGGTTGGGGCACGAGGATAGCAGGAACATGGGAGGCAGGCTGGTGCCGTGGAGCGACCAGAAGGTTGCCAGGGAACTCCTTAAAAATATATAAAATCCTATTGCTTTTTACGCAAAAAAAGTGTATAATTAAGCAATAGATATGCGAAAGCCTAACTTTACAACTGAACAGCCGGACGGCGCACGATGGGAAGTCTATGAAGATCCTGCGGATATAAGGAGATACACCATCCTTACCAGCGCCGGTCAGGATTTGCTCAAAGGCGACAAAAAAGATGAACTGCGCAGTCTGGTAGACAGATACCGGGCGGTTGAACTGGGTAGTATAGCCCTGCTTGGCGAAGACCCTAATATACGGAAAGAGCTGGGGCGCGGCAAGGAAGCGGTCGTTTATAGTATGGGACCCTATGCGGTAAGGGAAAGAATCGGTATATCCGGAGTGTACGGGGCTTTAAGCGAACTTACGCGCATGGACGAAATCAACAGTTTCATGGAGCACGGTCTGCCGCGCTGGTTGAACCTGCCGGTGCACTATGCGCTTCATGCCAGGCCTGATAAGCAGGAACCGAAGACTTTCATCCTGATGGATAGGATAGACAGCGGAGTAACGGCCGAAGATATAATAGATTACCCCGATATAGACCCGGCCCGAGCACAACGTCTGAAATCATACATGGGAGAGGCCGGCATAGCAGAAGCCAAAGGCGAAGTTCCGGCACTTTACGATCATGCTCATGATGTGCTGGCGGGAGCCATTGAAGCCGGCGGTAAAGACCCGGCGAAATACTTGACCGACTGGGAGCCACGCAATGCTCTGGTCGAAAGGCTAAGTACGCCCGTAGCAGGCTCGAATTACACTATCAACGTCATCGACCAGTACCGCGCATAGGCTCACATCACAAGAACCTCTTGACAGAAAATTTAGCACTCATATATAGTGAGTGCTAACAGCAGGTGTTATTTGCGAGGTAACATCTGTGAAAAAACATAACGAAGGAGGTTCCCTATATGAGTGTCCCCATCAACCCTCTGGGTGATTACGTTGTGGCCGAAACCCCTGCGGCCCAGACCAAGACAGCCAGCGGTATCTATCTGCCGGACAACGCTACTGAGAAACCGAAGATAGCTAAGGTTTCTGCCGTCGGCAAAGCAGTACAACAGATAAAGGTTGGCGACCGTATCCTTTACAAAGGTTATAGCACCAACGACGTAAAAATAGACGGCAAAGAATACATACTGGTTAAAGAAGAAGATATTCTGGCAACGGTTAAATAACATAGCAGATAGTAGTTAGTAGATTGTAGAGAGGAAAGGAAAATCTATGTCAAAGAAAGTTTTTTATGATGAAGATGCCCGCCGGAGGATTCTGGGCGGCGCAGAAATCTTATATAACGCCGTAAAGACTACCATGGGGCCGAAAGGGCGCAATGTGGTCATCAGCAAAAGCTACGGCAGTCCTACGGTTACCCATGACGGCGTGACGGTAGCCAAAGGCGTGGAGCTTGAGGATGTCGATGATGAAACACTCGGCTACAAAGTGGGTGCAGAGCTCATCAAGCAGGCCGCAAACAAGATGAACGACGTAGCCGGCGATGGCACCACGACCGTGACCGTGCTTACTTACCATATCTTAAGCGAAGCCAACAAGCTGATTGCCGCCGGGCACGACCCGATGCAGTTGCGGCGCGGACTGGAAAAAGCCGCTCAGGAAGTACTGGCCAAGCTGGCTACGATAAGCGAAGACATCAAAGCTAACAAAAAACGCGTAGCGGAAGTCGCTACCATCTCGGCAGGCGACTCTGAAATCGGTGCGTTAATCGCCGATGTCATCGACAAGGTCGGCAAAGACGGCGTGGTGACGGTTGAAGAAGGCCAGAGCCTGGAGCTGGAAAGCGAAGTGGTAGAAGGCTTCACCTTCGACCGCGGTTTCGTCAGCCCATACATGGTGACCGACACGACCCGCATGGAGGCTGTGGTAGAAAAACCGGCCATCCTGATAACCGACAAGAAAATTTCCGGCACCCAGGAATTCTTGCCTATCCTTGAGAAATTGGCCCAAGCCGGCAAAAAAGACCTGATAATAATCGCGGAAGACGTAGAGGGCGAGATACTCGGCACGCTGGTGTTGAACAAGCTTAAAGGCGTATTGAACGCGGTCTGTGTCAAAGCCCCGGCCTTCGGCGACAGGCGCAAGGATATCCTGACTGATATCGCTATCCTCACCGGCGGCGATGTCATCAGCGAAGACCGCGGCATGACTTTTGAAAATGTAGACCTCGATGTCATCGGTACGGCGCGAAAAGTCATCGTCGATAAGGACAACACCACCATCATCGAAGGCGGCGGTTCTTCCGCGGAGCTTAAAGCGCGCATCGAGCAGATAAACGCGCAAATCGCGGCCGCTACCAGCGAATACGACAAAGAAAACCTTGAAAAAAGGCGCGCGGCGCTTCAGGGCAAGGTTGCCGTCATCAAAGTCGGCGGCGCTACCGAAACCGAGATAGAAGAGAAGAAATACCGTGTCGATGACGCTGTAGCGGCGGTCAAAGCGGCGCTGGACGAAGGAATCGTCCCCGGCGGCGGCGTGACATTGGTCAATCTGATATTCGCTATCAAGCCCCTGACAAATGAAAACGCATCTGTCTTAGCGGGCCAGAGCCTGCTGTTTAGGGCCTTTGAGCAACCCTTCCGCATATTGCTGGAAAATGCCGGCCTTAATCCTGACGAATGGCTACCCCAGGTACGCAAGGCCAAAGCCGGACAGGGTATAGACGTAAGCAGTCCCGATAAGCTGGTCGACCTCAAGGCCAGCGGCGTGGTTGATCCGACCCGTGTAACCAAGGAAGCCATCCAAAACGCCGTTTCTATAGCCGGTACGGCTATAACCATGGGCGCACTTGTCGCTGAAGTTCCGGAGAATACACCTCCAGCCGGCGGCGGAGCTCCAGACATGGGCGGCATGATGGGCATGTAAAAGCCCAATGCTTCAAAAATGAAGAGGCCCGTAATCCGGGCCTTTTTATTTTAGATACTATGCAATTTTTTTATTGAATAATCAATGCATAAGTGGTATAATAAGACCAAATGAACGGTTTTGCTCTACCGGCCCATGAGGCCGGACGCTACGGGGAAATCAAAGAAAGAATCACCTCTAATATGGCGACTACTTTCGTTACCGCCGGAACCGAGCTGAAACCGCCGGCAGTCATAAAAGGCGTGCCAGCCGACGCAACTGTTCTGCAAAAAGAAGTTTTGACGGCGGAAGCCAAAATACTCGGTGCACTGGACCATCCGCAGATACCGGACTTGATTGAGGACCACACCGGCGAGGAAGACCCGTATTTCATCATGACGAGAGAGGCAGGTATGCCGAGCATGAACGTGGCCTTGACAACCAAAGGCTCAGAGGCCGCCGCCAAAATTATCAGTTCCGTTGCCGGCCCGCTGGGGTATGTGCATGGCGAGGGTTTTGTACACGGTGATATCAAACCGGATAACATAATCGCCCAGAGGACGGGCCGA
Source organism: Saccharimonadales bacterium (SeqCode) (assembly GCA_035700225.1). GTDB lineage: Bacteria > Patescibacteriota > Saccharimonadia > Saccharimonadales > 2-12-FULL-41-12 > JANWLD01. The sequence goes on along the minus strand of DASSOT010000003.1, from coordinate 7,630 downwards.
TCAGCGCTTATAGATTTCGGCGCGGCCATGCCACGACCGTACGGGCATCTTCTTGACTCCGGCCGGATGCTCGGCGGTTCTACGGAGCACAACGAAGCCCGCGAGCGCATGCTGAAATTCGGCCGTCCGCATACCTCGGGCAGGGTCGTTTGCTCGGCAGAATACATGTCGCCGGAGCAGGCTAATAACCAGAGGGTGGATATAACGAGCGACTTTTATAATCTGGGCATAACGGCATACGAGCTCTTTTACGGCAGGGTTCCGTTCCAGGTGGAAACGCCCAGGAATGTGAAGCCGCGTTCTCTGGAATCTAGCGCGTACGATGCGGTGATATCGCCGAAGGAGCAGAGGGAACGGCGCTTGGCCCAACTGCACAAAGAAGCAGAGATTGATTTCACGGTGCCGGATGGCAAGGATATACCACCTGCGGTAATCAGCATGATAGAAAGGGCTACCCAGAAGGACCCGGCGGACCGATACCAATCAGCTGATAAGTTACTCGAAGACGTCGAAGTAGTACTGCACGCGGTTGCTTAAAAACCCCTTGATATGCAATACTAGTATGCTAGTATATATACATGAAAGACCGAAAATTTCAGGGCTTTGTTGATTTTTTGTACTCCATACGGGGGTATGATGATTTTCTGGATTTCATGTACGGCATTACCTCTGACAAGGACAAAGAAAACCTGCCTAAGCGGGTCGAAATAGTCAAAAAGCTCCTCAGTGGCGAAAACCACCACGCCATAGCTGATGATCTTGGCGTGGGCGTAGCCACCGTTACCAAAGGTTCAAAACTGCTGGCCAAGGATTATTTCAAGGTCTTGCGCGAAGAGCCCGTACAAACCGTATCGAAAAAAAACGAATCCGGATATTTCGGCAGGCACGGCGGACGCTACGTGCCGGAGATGTTGCAAGGCGAGCTGGAAAAACTGGCGAAAACATATGACAAGCTCAAGACCGACAGGGCATTCCTGGCGGAGCTGGACGATTTGCAGACCCGCTACAACAACCGTCCGACGCCTCTGGTGTTTGCTAAGAACCTCACCAAAGCCGTCGGCGGAGCGCAGATTTATCTGAAGAACGAAGGGCTGAACCATACCGGGGCGCACAAGATAAACCATTGTCTAGGCCAGGCCCTGGTGGCTAAAAAAATGGGCAAGAAGCGCCTGATAGCCGAAACCGGCGCCGGCCAGCACGGTCTGGCTACGGCTACCGTAGCCGCCCGGTTCGGATTGGAATGCACGGTTTATATGGGAGAGGTTGATATAGACCGCCAAAAACCTAATGTAATCTTGATGGAGCTTTTAGGGGCTAAAGTCGTACCTATAAGCTATGGCGCCCGGACGCTGAAGGACGCCGTTAGCGGGGCTATCCGCGACTGGTTGCAAAACAGCGATGACACGCACTATGTCATCGGCTCGTGTCTTGGGCCGGACCCTTATCCCAGGATGAACCGGGATTTTCAGTCGGTAATCGGCCGGGAGATAAGGGTGCAACTGGGCGAAGACCCGACTGCGATAGTAGCCTGCGTGGGCGGCGGTAGCAACGCGCTGGGAGCTTTTTATGAATTTTTGGGCAATAAAAAAGTGCGCCTCATAGGTGTTGAAGCCGGCGGCAAATCGAAAAAGACAGGCGAGCACGCCGCTCGTTTTCCCGGCGCGAAACCCGGGATAATGGAAGGCTATAGGTCGTATTTCTTGCAGGACAAAGATGGCAACAGCGCGCCGACGCACAGTATCGCCGCCGGGCTGGATTACATCGGTATAGGGCCGGAGCTGGCCCGGCTGGCCGATGAAGGCCGGGTAGAATTCGTCCGCGCGAGCGACGAAGACACTCTGGGCGCCGTGAGAATACTGGCGGAGAACGAAGGAATCATCCCGGCGCTGGAGTCGGCCCATGCCGTAAGCGAGGCTGTCAGGCGTGCCAAGAAGATGCGCCCGAGCAATAAGCTCGTGATAAATATATCCGGCAGGGGCGATAAGGATTTATTCACCCTGGCGAAGAATTTCGCTCGAGATGAGTTCAAGAAGTTCTTGCAAGAGGAGCTAAAAAGCTATGAGTAATCGTGAGTTATTTTACTTTCAAGAGCGCTTTTTCACCTATGAATTTCCCAGCTTTGGCAGGAAATTCAAGGGAAGCGCTAGCAGACTCTTTCAAATTAAAATAACTCACTTTGCCGGGCTGGTTTGCTTTAACAGTCTAGACGGGTTAGCCATAAGGCTTCTTAAAGCTTTGGGTTTGGAAAGGAGGGCTGTGTAGTCATGGGGCTGATGACTCATGTTGTGGCGGGCTATCCGTCAAGGGAAGAATGCATTGAGCTCTTACTTGGCATGCAAAAAGCCGGCGTAGGAATCATGGAGGTTCAGGTTCCGTTTTCCGACCCGATTGCCGACGGCGAAACCATCATGAAGGCCAATGATAAGGCCTTAGCACAAGGCATGGATACCGAGGCCAGCTTCAAACTGATAGAAGAGGCGCGCCGAAAAGGGTTGAAAGCGGAAATCTACATCATGAGCTATGCGCAGAAGCTGATTCATAACGGCATCGGTACATTCTGCAAGCGTGCAGGCAGAGCAGGGGCGAAGGGGCTAATCATCCCTGACCTTCCTTTTGACAGTCCTGAATATAAGGAACTGATCCGCGCTACAGCAGAAACATCACTTCAGATAGTGCCGGTAGTGTCGCCCGGTATAAGCGCTCAAAGGCTGAAAGGGGCGCTCGCTAACTCCGGCGAACTGGTGTATCTGACCAGTACCAAGGGTATTACTGGTAATAGGTTGCTAGTATCAGATGAGCTAGGCAAGCTGGGCGGGGAAATCAGGAAATTGTCGCCGGACAAGCAGGTGGCCATAGGTTTCGGTATCAGAAATGCAGACGATGTAAGCCGGGTATTGAAGATAGCGGACTTAGCCGTGGTAGGAAGTTCGGTCATCCGCGAAGTAGAAAAAAGCGGCGCGAACGGCGCGCTGAAATTCATCAGGCAATTGGGCTAGATCTGCCGGGCCCCGTCCCGGCTCCGAATGTATAGTTCTTTTTACTCCAGGCGGAGATTTTTTGGTGTTCTTGCCTCTACTTGCCCAGCCATTAAATCTCCTTGCAACCCTTTCGTACAAAAGAAATACATTGCTTCGCCGGGCCACCCGGCGTTTAGTGCCTAGCAGTTGAGAATCTTGAACGCCTGGACGGTTTCGGCTACGTCATGGACCCGCACGATGCCGGCGCCGGCCTGAGCGGCCAATATGGCCGCGGCGAGCGAGCCGCCGAGGCGTTTTTTGACATCCTTTTCACCTGTGATGTCGCCGATGAAACGCTTTCTGCTGGCGCCGATGACTACCGGCAGGCCGTGCGAATATTTGCTTATACTCCTTATCAGTTCCAGATTAGCGGCCGGGTCCGAACCGGGCGACAGGCTGTAGTCGCCGGTTTTCAAATCACCGAATCCCAACCCCGGGTCCAGTAGCAGATATTTCTTATCTACTCCGTGTTTCTCGGCTTCTTCAATGATTCTTTCAAACTGTTGTTTGGTATTAGCCACGGTATCAGAACCGGTAGGCTCGTTGCGCATCAGAATTACTGAACAGGCATGCTTGCGGACTACCTCAGCCATTTTTTTATCCGAAAAGGCGCTGACATCGTTTATCAGGCTTGCTCCGGCGCGCAGTGCTTCTTCGGCTACTTCGACTTTTTGCGTATCTACGCTGATGGGCATGGTTTTCGATATTTTCCTGATGGCCCGGATGACGGGAACGACGCGGGCTGTTTCCTCGCCGGCATCCACCTTTTCATGGCCCGGCCGTGTAGATTCGCCGCCAATATCTAAAATATCGGCCCCGGCGTTTATCATTTCCCTGATGCGCGTGTCCAGCCTGCCCGGGTCTGCGATGTCTCCGCCGTCGCTGAAAGAATCCGGCGTGGCGTTGAGTATGCCCATGACCAGAGTTTTGTCCGCCGAAAGCTGACTGCCACCGGCCAGATATAGAGTGAATTCATTCATCGGCTTCCGCCTTTTTGACACCTTCGGAACCGGCTTCTTGCGCCATCTTTGAGACGGTTTTGTGCAGTAGCGGATGTGTGAAATCCGGCGCGATTTCGGCCAGCGGCACCAGTACGAAAGGGCGCTCAGCCATATGAGGGTGCGGTATCGCCAGCCCGGGCATATCAATCACTTCGCCGTCGTAGAAGATTATGTCTATGTCTATTTCCCGTGGCCCCCACTTTTTTGTGTGTTTCCTGCCCAGACCGGTTTCAGTATTTTTGATGAAACCAAGCAGTTGTTGGGGTGAAAGTCCGGTTTCGCCGCTTACGCACATATTGAGGAAATCCGCCTGCTTTTCATTCCCCCACGGAGCGGTCGCGTACACGGCGGATTGGTCGGACAGATTGATTTTTTTTGCAAGCTCCTTTAGCGCCGCGGTTAAAAATCCTCGCCGATTTCCTACGTTCGAGCCCAGGCTCAGATAAACTTTTGCCAAATATTTCTCCTTTGTTAAATCCATTATGGCCGCCTGTCTCAAACTAAGTCAATAAACTACTTTAATCAAAAGATTGCAAAAAAAGCCATAAAAGTGTAGAATTTGCTTAACCGTAACGGAGGAGCTAATGAAGTTTTTTGATAGATTTTCAGGTGGTAAAGACAAAGACGAAGAGTCTGACGACCTTTCAATTTATAAGGATGAACCGGCCAGGAGCAAGGTGGCTTCGGTCCTGTTCGGATTATTCGCACTTCTCGTAACCATACTGATAGCCAGCGCGCTTTTTTTCGGCGGCCGGGCGATTTATCGGGCTCTTAACGGCGATTCCAACGACAACCAGCCCTCCACAGCCAAAACAGACGACAGTAAGAAAGAAGCAGAAAACAAGAAAAAACAAAGCGGCAATCAAGCCGGCGGTGAAGGTACCTCAAACTCGCAGACGGGCGGCGGTTCGACCTCCACACCTTCTACTGGTGATAATGCCACAGCGCCAAGCACTACGCCTTCTACTGGCGACACTTTGCCGGACACCGGCGACCCGGGACTGTAAGCCGGGTCTTTCTACTCTTCTTCGGGCTTTTTGCCCTTGCCTTTGAAGTAATTTATCTCATCGATGATGGTAAGCAGGGCTTCGGCCCTGGTTTTTTCATCTTCTATGTTGTGGGCGGCAGAGTAAGCTTCTTTGAGCAGACTTTGGTCGTCGGATGATTGTATAAGCATCATCAACGTCCGGTACTTGTCCTCCGGGTCCTGGTCCAGCTTGTTCACAATCGGTGCTAAATCATGCAGTGCGGTGTCTCTTATGGCATCCAGGTCGTCCTCAGCAACCGGTGTCGACGGCTGTGTTGAAGACGATGTATCGCCAGCGCTATCCGCGACTGCGGAAGAATCATCTGAAGACGAGGAAGTATCCGTACCCCCGGTATCATCTGATGTAACCGCCGGCGCAGGAGAATCCTGCTGGCCGGAAGGATTGCCGCTAAGGCTTAGCTCCGGTATGCCATCCGGCGTTTCGGCGCCGGTGTCAGTGTTTTCTGTTTGGTTCGTATTTTCTTCTTGCATCCCCACCCTCCGTTCATGACGGACAATTTTCAATTTAAGATTTTCAATTTACAATAAGATAGTAGCAAAAACCGCTGATAAACAAAAGCATTAACCGAGGGAGATTAAACATGCTGGATGATTTGAAGATGATACATAACCGGGACAAAGAAGACTCGCTGGGCATTGCGGGAAAACAATGGGAGCAGTTAAAACAGGCCTATGACGTAGAGGCGGACTTCGGCCCCATCGACAACGTGGTGCTGGCCGGGATGGGCGGTTCTGCGCTGGCCGCGGAGGTAGCCGCCAGCTGGCCGGGCCTGGATAAGCCTTTTGTGATAGTGAAAAATTATAATCTGCCGTCTTATGTCGGCAAAAATACCTTGTTCATAGCATCCAGCTATTCGGGCAATACCGAAGAAACGCTGGCAGGATTGGATGAGGCGGAAGAAAAGGGCGCCCAGATAGTAATCATCTGCTCGGGCGGCAAGCTGGCTGAACGGGCAAAAGAAAAGAACTACCCGTTTTATAAGATACCGGGCGGTTTCCAGCCGAGGATGGCGATATTTTATAATTTCGCGGCGCTTATAAGTCTTTTTGTTTCCGCAGGACTGACAGGTGCTGACAAGCTGAAGGAGCTGGCGAGCGCGGCCGATTGGCTCGGCGAGCAGGCAAAGGAACTGGGGCCGGAAGTGCCTGCGGAACGCAACCTGGCTAAGAAAATGGCGCAGGAGCTGGTCGGAAATTCAATCGTTATCTACTCCGGACCGAAGCTGTTCCCGGCGGCGTACAAATGGAAGATTAACTTTAACGAAAACGCCAAGAACATAGCCTGGTGCAACCAACTGCCTGAATTCAACCACAACGAGTTTCAGGGCTGGATAAGCCATCCCGTCGAAAAACCGTACAAGGTGGTGGATATAAGGAGCAATCTGGAACATGCCAGGGTTCAGGCAAGGTTTGAAATCAGCGAGAAGTTGCTTTCCGGAAAGAAACCGACGGCGGAAGTCATAAAGCCTGCCGGCGACAGCCTGCTGAAACAACTGCTTTGGTCTATACAGCTGGGTGATTTCACCAGCCTGTATTTGGCTCTTTTGAACGGTCTTGATCCTACGCCCGTGGATTTGATTGAAAAGCTGAAGGTCGAGCTTAAAAAAGTTTAACTAAAGGCATATTGATATAATTTAGCTATGGCGGGAGTCATGGCCAAACTCGGTAAGGATAGAAGCTATCAGTTCATAGCCAGCGTTATGTTGGCTTGTCTGATAAGCTTGGCCCTGCTGGCTGGAAGGATATTTTCCAGCGACAGCTTAAGGTACATATTCCTGGTATGGAACCTCGTACTGGCCGTGATACCTTTGCTTGTAGCCTGGTGGCTGAGCGAAAGACTCAAGACCCTCAGCTGGTTCGGCTGGCCGCAGGTGGTCTTATCCATACTTTACCTAGGTTTCTTACCCAACACTTTTTATTTGATTACCGATTTCGTCCACCTCCGTCCGACGGATGATGTCGGCCTGTATTTCGACGTTGTCCTGCTGGCCGGTTTTATGCTTAACGGCATTGTACTGGGCTTCGGTTCGGTATATCTGATCCATAAACAGCTTTTAAGACGTCTGAATGCACACACGGCGCTGGGCATAATAGCCGTTGTTTTTTTCCTGGCCAGTTTTGCTACATATCTGGGCAGATTTACCCGTTTCAATACGTGGGATATCCTACTCAGGCCGGCAGGCCTGCTTTTCGACGTTTCGGACAGGCTGGTCAATCCGACCCAGCATTCGGATACCTACCTGGCAACGCTGACGTTATTTTTGGTCCTTTTCAGCGGCTACCTGGTCGTTTATACGTATTCCAGGCTTATCACTCTGAAAAAGAATTGAATTATACGAAAAATAGTTTATAATCATTGCCTATGGCTAAATTAAATGCTGTTTTTGAAATTCGCCGCCGCCCTCGCGCTTGCCGGGGGATGTCCTTGTAATTACAAAAAATATCAAAAGCCAGACAGCCCCCAAAACGGGGCTTTTTTAATTGTTAAAAGAATATGAAGTATAAATTTGAACAACTTGATGTAGTGAAAAACGAGCACTACTTGGCCGTGGGTAAAATTCAGG
>DASSOT010000002.1:0-10860 GCA_035700225.1 Saccharimonadales bacterium (SeqCode) | reverse complement strand
CCGCCGGAATCTCGCCTACCAGCCTCAAGGGTATCTCGGCCGTAACGGTTTCGTCTTCTTTGATGGCTTGAAACACGGCGTGCAATACGGAACTGCTTGCCGGAGCGTTGACGACTTCTTTGATGAGCGTGGTGTATTTCTTGCCGCCTACATCAACCTTGATGGCATGATGTTTGCCGGCGGAGCTGAAAGCCTTCTGGAATTCCAGAGCCGGGACGGATACGTACAATGAATCTTTGCCCCGTTCATGAATAACGGCCGGAGTAAAACCGTCCGTACGCAGTTTTTTGACTTGCTTGCCCAGAACTTCTCTTTTTTGGGCAGTCAGAGTTATATCATTTGACATAAATTAACAAACCTTTCGTTTTGACAATTATATCATAAATATTTCTGCTTAACACCTGTTATAATCATAATCAATGTCTTGGCTTGATCCCAACGAACTGATTGCCAGCGGCGGGCTGGTGCTAATAGCTTTTATGGTCTTTGCCGAGAGCGGCCTGCTGTTCGGCTTTTTCTTTCCAGGCGATACCTTGTTGCTTGCGGCCGGCATACTCTCAGCCGGGGGCGAATTCGACATAGTAACCTTGATTTCCGTAGTGATAATATCCGCAATCCTGGGCGGGCTTTCGGGATATATAATCGGACGTAAAGCAGGGCCTAGATTGTTCAAAAAGGAAGAAGGGATAATATTCCGACGGGAATACGTCATAAAAAGCGAGGATTTCTATGAAAGACACGGTGGCAAGACCATCGTGCTGGCCAGATTCTTTCCGATAATCCGTACTTTCGCCCCGGTGGTTGCCGGAATAGGCAGGATGAACCCGGCAAAATTCATGTTCTATAACGTCTTAGGAAGCGGTATATGGGCCGCGGGCGTAACGCTTCTCGGTTACTATTTCGGGCAACAGATACCGAACCTGGACAAATATATACTGCCGGTTATATTGCTGGCGACCGTGGTTACGTTCAGCCCGACTGTGTATCACATAGTTGGCGATCCGAAAGCCCGCCAAAAAATCAAAGAAAAATTATTTCCAAAGCGCTAGCCGGCCTGTAGCGACAGCTTTGGCATATTCGCGGCCAAGGCGTTTGCCATGGTATTGCGGATTTCGTAAAAAGAGTTCTTCCCTCGCTTCTTCTCTAAGTTGCGCGAGTATCCCCATGTGTTCTGAACTTAGCCAGACTAGCTTGGTAATGCTCGGCGAAACCCGTTTAAGCCTGACGGCTTGTGCCGCCAGTTCGGACAATGAATGAGCGCACATTTCTACGGATTCTGAACGCTTGCCACTATCAGCGCCTAGCTGTGCGTGCGCATCGCCGATAATTATCACTTGCGGTACAGCACGATCCATATCTTCGTCGTTGTCATCCAAAGAGCGGTCCAGCTCTTCGTAGGCTCCTACGCTCAGGACTTCGAGTTTTTCCCTGGCCTCCTCGTTTGACACCATGAAAATATTATAAAATATCTGCTAAAAACTGTCCAGTGAAGCTGTTTTTGTTCTTTGCCACCGCTTCCGGCGTGCCTTCGGCGATTATCTTGCCGCCTCCGTCGCCACCTTCCGGGCCGAGGTCAATCACATGGTCGGCGGACTTTATGACATCCAAGTTATGCTCAATGACTATCATGCTGTTGCCGGTATCCACCAACGCGCCCAGCACATGCAGAAGCTTATCTACATCCGCCATGTGCAGACCTGTTGTCGGCTCATCGAGCACATATAATGTCCTGCCCGTGGAGCGCCGCGAAAGTTCCGTAGCCAGCTTTATCCTCTGCGCTTCGCCGCCGCTCAATGTAGTGGCGGATTGGCCGAGCGTGATGTAGCCAAGACCGACATCGACCAAAGTCTGAAGTTTTTTCGCTACGCTCGGGATGTTACCGAAGAATTCCAGGGCGGTTTCGCATGTCATACTCAAAACATCGCTGATACTCTTTCCTTTGTAGTGAATTTCCAGCGCCTCGCGGTTGTAGCGTTTACCCTTACACTCTTCGCAGGGAACATAAACGTCGGGCAGGAAGTGCATTTCTATCTTGATGATGCCGTCTCCGGCGCAGTTTTCGCACCTGCCGCCGCGGACGTTGAAGCTGAACCGACCAGCGGAATATCCGCGCAGTTTGGCTTCCGGCAGGCCGGCGAACAGCTCTCGGATAGGCGTGAAAAGCCCTGTGTATGTAGCCGGGTTTGAACGCGGGGTCCGTCCGATGGGCGACTGGTCGATAACTATCACTTTGTCCAGATTTTCCAAGCCCTGTACTTCTTCATGTTTTCCGGGAACCGTATGGGCTCGCATCAGCCGTGCTTGCAATTCTTTCGCCAAGATGTCATTTATGAGGCTGGACTTGCCGGAACCGGAAACGCCGGTCACTACCACAAGCTGGCCTAATGGGATATCGACATTGATGTTCTTGAGGTTGTTTTCACCGGCACCTATCACGGAAAGTTTCTTGCCGTTACCCTGCCGTCTTTTCTTTGGCACCGCTATTTCTTTTTTGCCGCTGAGGTATTGGCCGGTGACGCTGTCCTTGTTTTTGGCCACCTTGTCCGGCGTTCCTTCGGCGACCACTTTGCCGCCGTGCACGCCTGCGCCCGGACCGATGTCCAACACATGGTCGGCAGTCCGGATAGTTTCTTCATCGTGTTCTACTATCACGACCGTGTTGCCGATATCGCGCAGATGGCAAAGGGTGTTGATAAGCCGGGTATTGTCGCGCTGATGCAGACCTATGCTTGGTTCATCCAGAACATAAAGCACGCCTTGCAGGCCGCTTCCTATCTGTGTCGCCAGGCGGATTCTCTGCGCCTCGCCGCCGCTAAGTGATACAGCGCTTCTGGTTAGGCTTAAGTAGTTCAACCCCACATCCTGCAGGAATTTTAACCGCGCTTTTATTTCTTTGAGTATCTGGCTGGCTATCTTCAGCTCGGATTCGTTAAGTTTCAAGCCGTCAAAAAATTTCAAGGCCTCGTCTATGGAGTGATTGCAGACTTCCATGATGTTTTTCCCATGCACGGTTATGGCCAGGACTTCCGGTTTCAGGCGCCGGCCTTCGCAGGCGTGGCAGGGGCGTTCCTTCATGAACCGTTCGATATCCCTGCGCATGAAATCACTTTCCGTTTCTTTATGCCTGCGTTCCAGGTTTGGAATCACGCCTTCATATGTCGTATCAAAATGCCGGCCCGGCCCCATCTTTATCCGGTAAGTTTCATCGCCGGTGCCGTAAAGTATCCTGTCCAGGTCTTCTTTCTTCAGCTGGCCGGTCGGGACATGTATGGAAAATCCGAATCTGTCAGCTACAGCCTGCATCTTCTTCATGTACCATGCGTCCGAGGTAACTCTATTGAAAGGCCGGATAGCGCCTTCCGCTATCGTCAGCCTGCCGTTGGGTATGACCAGGTCCGGCTCCACTTCCAGCCGGTTGCCTAATCCTGTACAGACCGGGCATGCCCCGTGCGGGCTGTTAAAGCTGAAGGTGCGCGGTTCCAGCTCCGGAATCGTTACTTCGGGATGGTCAACACAAGCGTACATAAGGCTGTATTTATGTTCCTGCTTGCTATCCGCGTCCTGTACGAGTAGCCGGCCTTCGGCTATCTCCAGCGCCTGTTCTATGCTTTGAGCCAACCGGCCCTTACTCTCATCATCATTTATCAATCGATCTACTACTATCTCTATGTTGTGTTTGTAGTTTTTGTCCAGCTCAGGCCATTCATCCAGAGAATAAACCACGCCGTCCACGCGGGCACGCACAAAGCCCCTGCGCTGGAACTGTTCGGGTATATGCTCGAACTGGCCTTTTTTATCTATGACAACCGGCGCCATCACCAGCAACCTGGCCTTTTCGGGCATACCTCTCGTTACCTGGTCGACTATCATTGTCGGGGTCTGGCGTGACACGGTCTTGCCGCATACCGGACAGTGCGGCACGCCCGTGCGGGCATAAAGAAGCCTTAGATAATCATATATCTCTGTTACCGTAGCCACCGTACTGCGCGGGTTCCGGCTGGTAGACTTCTGGTCTATTGATATGGCCGGACTCAGACCGTCTATCTGGTCAACGTCCGGCTTTTCCATCAGTCCTAAAAACTGCCGGGCATACGCGCTCAATGATTCTACATAACGCCTCTGACCCTCGGCGTAGATAGTGTCAAAGGCCAAGCTGGACTTGCCCGAACCGGAAAGACCGGTTATGACTATCAGTTTGTTCCTGGGTATGCTGACGTTTATATTTTTTAAGTTGTGCTCGCGGGCACCTTTAACCTCTATGAATTCCATTTACCCTCTTTCATCAGGGCAAATAGTATAGCTTATTTTTTTGAATTTTTCCAGTGTTATTAGAAATTAACGGGCGCCAGGAGGATCGAGATACAGTACACCGCTAGGACAGCTGGTGCCAAGTTGCTCGGGGTAGATAACACGCATGACAGTTTGTCCTGTGGTGAGGTGGCCTATGGGTTTTACCTCGCCATTGAGCGCACATTCATCACCATAGACTAAGTTTTCATGATCAGGTGTTCCAGCTACGCCACTATATCTTTGCCTTATAGGTTCTGGGTTTACTACTTCGACCCAGCCCCTGCCTGCTGGCTTCCTAGGACCGATTCCACCATGCATTTTCGCAACCTGTGATGTAACCTGCCGACGTTCAGTTGCGAAAGCCCGGTATTGTTTATCCTGGGTTTGGGCTTGTTTTTTAGTCATTCTAAGCTCTGCACCATCCGGACATTCAGTTCCTAATGCATTATCGTTTTCGTAAAATATACTACCGTCCTTAAGTACCAGTTCTGCCCCGCGATCAATAACGCAGGTCTGACCAGCCCTTAGTATGGATGTAGAAGGGTTTGAAAAATGCTGGGGTATGTCTTCTTCTACCTTGAACCAGCCTCCGCTACCAACCTTAAATGTCTGCTCCGGTCCTTTTTCAGCGCCACAACCGACACCGAATATTCCTGTTGCTATCGCTAGTCCCGTAGCCAAATATTTACTTCGCATAAGCTAAAAAACTCCTTCTATTTGTATATAATATTAACATAAGTTATATAAGATGTCAATGATGTAAACATAAATGTTGACTTTTTGGCAATTCTTCAGTATAATCGCACTTGATTTATGTAGAAATGGTGGCATAAGTGTTAGATTACATAGTTCTAGGACAGATTCCAGGTACCAGCTTGCAACTGGGCTTTGTAGGATATTTGACTCTCTCGGCTCTCGGACTAATGCTCTATGATATTAAAAAGTTCCACCCGAAACAATTTCAAAAACTCTTGAAAAAATTAAGGATAGATAAACTCTCTTTTCGCATTAAGAAGGGGCTGAAGAAACAGCTAAGAAACTTCAAAAAGCACGAACAAAGACTGTCTAAAAAACTGGCTAAAAAGTTACGGCCGTATAAAAAGAGCCTGATAAAAAAGCTAGTCCATATCCGCCGCGATATTCTCGGCCCAAAGCTGAAGTTCCTCAAGTAGATATTGGTTTTCCTTACCCAGATTCGGCTGGCTGGAAAGCTCTTGTAAACGCGCGAGGTAGCGTGCCAAACGGCTGGACTCCTTACCTCCAGCAAGAAGTATGGTTTTGCGATAGTCTTCCCACTCTTTTCGTTCAATGTCCGATAAATACTTGGGAAAATTACGCGCCTTATAGAATACAACCAGGCTTTTCAGACGCCTGTCGAAGAATTTGTTCTTAAAAGCACTTATCTCCGACGGCTCAGCAGAGCGAAGTTCGGCAGACAGATTCTTATCCGCAGGCGGGATAAAGGCATCATACAAACGTTTATCGACATCAATCGGATTGTCGACTAGCTCGACCTGGGCTTCGCGCCCGGCGTTAATGATACTTACCGCTTGAAGCAGGTTGTCTTTGAATTTTTCAGATTTTTTTAAGGTGGCCAGATGTTTTTCCGCGGTTTTTATGTCTATACCTATACGTTTTTTACTGGCTTCGTCCAGGACCCCCAGCGGAGCTATGGCAGGACAGCGGTTGTACTGAAGCGATTTTACGGGTAGACGCAGTTCCTCGCTGTCTTTCTTGTATTTCCATTTTTCTACCAGTTCTTCCGGCTTCAAGTTGATGAATTCTTCCGGGTCGTGGCGCAGGTCGTATACCAGCGCACCGTTTCTATCCGGATGCGGGCATATTCGGGCCGCTACGGTAGTCTTTTCGAACTCCGCCGGGTATTTGCCACTGGAATACACGAACATCTTATTTTTTTCTACCAGGTTCTGAACGGCCTTCTTACTGCGCAGGTTCAGAAGGAAATCAAACAGTTTCGGCTGTTTTTCTTTTATCAGTTTCGCAACAGCGATGGTAGCGTCAACATCGCTCAGAGCATCATGCGCGTCGAAATGATCAAGTTTGTTCACCGCTGTAAGGAGTTCCAGCCGGTTTGAAGGCTTGCCGTCAGGAGCGAACGGCCATTTTATTCCTTGCGGCCGCAGTGCGCGGGTCATGCGCGTTACATCCAGCAGGTCCCAGCGACTACAATTATCGCGCCACTGCCATTCATAGGCATCGTTGAAGTTACGATAAAAGAGAAAACGCATGAATTCATCGTCGAAACGTATGTTATTGAACCCTGCGAAAATCGTATCCGGCTTCCATATCTCTTTGTCGAACAGTTTTATGAACTCTGCTTCGCTGATACCTTCAGCCAGCGTCTTCTGCGGCGTCGTCCCATGCACCATTACCGCATCCGGTTCCGGCAAGGTATCTTCCGTCATCTTGATAAGAACGTTTATCGGTTCTCCGACGGGATTCAAGTCCATATCGGTACGCCTGCCGGCGAACTGCATTATCCGGCTCTCGCGCGGGTTTACGCCACTAGTTTCCAAATCATAAAAAAATAAACTATCTGCCACTTATGCTTCTATTGTAACCGGCTGAAAACCGCATTGAAAGGGCCGGCACAATCAGAACCGGGCATGTTCCGGTCTGCCACGACTACCGTGTCCACGTTGGTGTGAACATCCATCACGGTTACTGCCCCCAGACGCAGAAAATTCAGATAGTCATGGTCATCCAGTTTTAACGGATTTTCCTGGACATTTGCGTCAGGCAAAGGAGTGGCCCAGCATGCGGGAACGAACACCGTTGAGGTTTCCACGGAAAAGCCCTCCGGATTCAGAATTTCGGAACAGATGAGCGTAGTGCGCCCGAACCTGGGCAATCTTGCGCCGTCATGCCCGGTTATCATACCCGAATCTTTTTCAAACATGCTTAAACCCGATTTAAGATCACAGCCCCCGACCAGGCCGTCTTTGAAATGCAGGACGCCGTTGTACCAACTGCCGTCCTTGTCCCGCATGGGCATCCCCAGCATAATCACTGCATCGGTCGCCCTGCTGAGTTCACGTACGCCTTCTATCCGGCCGCCTATCTCTGTCTTGTGCGCAGGTATATCTTCCAGTGGACCGCTAAAACCTGAGAGCTCCGGCGTAACTACGACTCCGTCCGCCGGCAATTCGCTTATGAGCAAGTCAAATAACGAATCCCAGTCCGGAGCGGATGCCAAATGAATATCACCTTGTGCATCCTGTACCGTGTGCAGGCCGTAACTTCTGAAATAGTTCGCTTCAAACTCCGGGGGAGGCATTCTGTCAATATAATATAAAACGTTTAATAAGTCATTCTTTTGTCAATATTGTCAAATATGATTTTGTCGCCGGGCTGGATTTTTTTGCGCTCTAGCTCATGCATTACGCCCAGTTTGCGCATGATATCGCGCAGACGCTGGACACCCGCCTCGCTTTCGAAATCGGTACGAAGAGCAAAACGCTCTATCTTTTTACCGGACACCTTGAAACCTTCTTTTGTCTTGGCAACCTTCCAACTGTCATCCATAGTTGCAAGCCTGATGACCGGAAGTTTCTCTTTGATTTTGCCGGTAGTTTTCTTTTCGGATTTTTCAAGCAGTTTCTGCGTTTCGCGCAGGAGTTCCTGCACGCCCTGGCCGGACTGGGCTGATATGGCCGTTACTTTTTTGCGCGGAGCGGCTTTTTTCAACTTCTTAACCAAATCGGCGGCAATTTCTTCGTCCAGTCCGTCAATCTTGTTTATGGCAATTATCTGCGGTTTTTTGGACAAATCTACGGCATAGTCTGCAAGTTCTTTCTGTATCGTACGATAAGACTGCACCACATCATCCTGATATGCGTCTATCATATGTACTAAGAGCTTGGTGCGTTCTACATGACGCAAGAACTCATCCCCCAGGCCTTTGCCATGGCTGGCGCCTTCGATCAGGCCGGGTATGTCGGCGAACAGGATGCTTGAAGCATTGCCCATATCCACCACCCCCAGGTTTGGGTTGAGTGTCGTGAACGGATAGTTGGCTATTTCCGGGCGTGCATTGCTGATTCTTCCGAGCAATGTGGACTTGCCGGCGTTCGGCAGGCCGACCAAGCCGACATCAGCCAGCATCTTAAGCTCAAGTACAGCTTCGAACTCCTCCCCCGGTTCGCCTTTTTCGGCCACCTTAGGAGCCCGGCGCGTACTGCTGACAAAATGCGCGTTGCCGTAGCCGCCTTTGCCGCCTAGGGCTATTATTTCTCTCTGGCCATCTTCGGTCAGGTCTGCCAGAACCCGGTCGTCCGGGCCGTAAATCACGGTTCCTACGGGCAGTTTTACTATCAGGTCTTTGCCATTCTTGCCATGTTTTTTGCGTTTTTCGCCGTTCTTTCCCGGGTCTGCGAAAATTTCTTTCTTGTAGCGGAAGTTCGCCAGCGTGTTCTGGTTATTGCTGGCAAGGGCTACGACATTGCCGCCGTCGCCGCCGTCGCCGCCGTCCGGTCCGCCTCTGCTTACGAACTTCTCGTGCCGGAAGCTTAGCTTGCCGTCGCCGCCTTTGCCGGCCTTGATCTTTACGCTTACCTTATCAACAAACAACTGCGAACTCCCTCGCCGCATGGCCTGCCCGCAGTGGCCGAGCTTCTGCGGCTCTGCCATACTTGCCACACATCACTGCGTCAATAACTACGGTACTCATGTACCGTACGTTTCTGTACGCCTTATTCCGTTCCTCGTTATTTCCTTGTGCTGTATTTGCACGAGAGAGTCGCATCATGCAGTAATTATAACAAGTTGGTTGCTTCAGTATATGAAGCGGTAACTGCCCGCTTCAGATGCAGGGATGGTGTCGTAAGTTACCCGGCCCCAGTAGGGGTTATTCATCTGTGAGATACGGAACGAACCGTCGGAATTGACGTTTTCAACCACAGCCACATGCCCAAGACCGCCGATATTCATGAAGTAAACCACAGCTCCGGCGCGGGGCGTACTGCCCGTAGACAGACCAGCCAGGCGTGCGGCGCTGAGCCAAGTGATGGCATTGCCCAGATTGCTCGGTATAGGACTGCCCAGTTCCGCTCTTCTTTTAGCGGCGTACCAGGTGCAATAACCGTAATCATAGCCGTTAGGCGTGTATATCGGGGCGCTACCGAAAGAAAAACCGGTCGTGTAGCCCGACTGCAGATAGTAGGATGAAACCGGTTTCGCACCGTCGGGTATGACTATCAGCCGACCTACTTTCAACCTGCCCGTGACTTCCACGTCATTGAAAGTGATTATCTGATTAGCATCAGCCCGGTATCTGGAGGCCAGTGACTGAGGCGTATCGCCCGGCTGGACCCTGTAGACCAAGCCGTCAATCGGACTTATCAGCAAATCCATGCCCGGACTAAGCGAATCGCCTTCGAGATTATTCGATAGTCGAATAGTTTCAGAGGTTATCCCGAACTTTTCAGCGACACTCTGCACGGTGTCGCCCGGCTGGACCTTGTAATGGATAATGTCTTTGCTGGATTTCAGCCCGTCGGATATGACCTGAGGCTTACTGATAATATTGTCGTCGTTAGAAGAAACGGCAAGCTTGGCAACCTCCGAGTCGGCCTTGTTCTTTACAGCGGTGGATTCGGGCAATCGGGTTACGCGGGCTACGTTCACCGCGATATCTGCGGCGGATATCTCATCCAGCGGATTGGTCGAGTCAGCATTCGAGCCGCTTGCGGCGAGGCTTGAGAACTTGGATTCGTTCGGAGCGTTGGAAACAACCACGACGCCTACAACTGCGAAAACCAGTATGTTCGCGCCTATTATAGTTATGCGGACATACCGCTTTTCGGACCTGCCGAAAAGCCGGGTAAAAAACGTATATCTTGATCGTTTGCGCGCTGTCTTGTCCAGCTTTTGCGAGATTTGCTGGCTGGCAACTACGGTTGAACTGCGAATATACTACTCCTGTTTTGCCGCTCTTGTTAATTTATAAAATCTTACTAATTAGCTTTGAGCGGGCGGGCGCAGTCAAGGATATCTACAAGGATAAGCTTTTTATCCGAAACTGCAACATAAACTTTAGCAGGTATAAAAGGTTAAAGCAAGGGTCAAGGGCTGTCAACTTGTGGAAAAAAACAGGGGTGGTAACGTTTATTTGCAAAGCCTTTTGCAATGTTTTTTAACTTGGTATTCGTGATCTGCCAAAGTTTTAGAGAAGTAGGTCTTGCCGTCATCTCCGGTTACGAAATACAACCAATCAGTATCTGCAGGATAAGCCACCGCTCGCAATGAGCTGTCGGTAACGTTGCTTATCGGCCCCGGCGGGAGACCTTTGTGCTCATAGCTGTCATAAGCGGAGTTCATATGGGCATAAGCGTCGGTAGCATTTGATTGCAGTAATATGCCTTCTTTTAGGCGTTTTAGGAAAACCTGGGCCACGACGGGCTTGTCGGCATTGTTATCGACTTCTTTTTCAATTATAGAAGCCAGGGTAACGCTCTGGTGGACTGTCAGGCCGCGTCTGTTGAAGGCCGCTCTGATTGCCGGCGTCAGGTGCAACTGCATCTCATCCAGCGATTGGTTAATAATCTGTTT
>DASSOT010000001.1:0-10375 GCA_035700225.1 Saccharimonadales bacterium (SeqCode) | reverse complement strand
TTTCTCAAGAGTGGTTTGAGCCTGCTTCCACAGCTGGGGGTCGCCCAAATACCCGTCGGAATCATCACGAAATGACAAGCGCGCCTTAAACCGCATATCAAACACGCTGTACATCTGTTTAATCATGTTCATTATGGCGGTAAATTCAACTTCGATGTCTTGCGGTCGACAGAATACATGCCCGTCGTCCTGGGTAGCCGCTCTTACGCGTGACAGGCCATGAAGCTCCCCTGCCTTTTCATCCCTGTATATAACCGTGGTTTCCATGTAACGCACGGGTAGGTCGCGATAACTGCGCGGAGATGACGCGAATATCTGTATATGGTGCGGGCAGTTCATAGGTTTCATCATGAACTCAGTGTTTGACTCGTGGCTTTTAACAGTCAGCTTTTCGGGAAATTTATCGTAATGGCCTGATGTCTTATACAAATCAACCTTGGCTATATGGGGTATATGAACCTTCATATATCCTTGTTCCGCCTGAAGTTCTTCAGAAAATTTTGCAAGTTCGCTCCTGATAACGGTGCCGCGGGGCGTAAATAATGGCAAGCCGGTGCCGACTAAATCAGAAAAGGTGAATAAATCTAACTCCTGGCCAAGCTTGCGGTGGTCGCGTTTCTTGGCTTCTTCAACCATCTTCAGATGTTTGTCTAGTTCTTCTTTTGATTTGAAAGCTACGCCGTAAACTCTTTGCATCTGCGGGTTTTTCTCATCGCCGCGCCAGTAAGCGCCCGATACTTTCGTAAGCTTGAAGGCGCCCACCTTGCCGGTTGAGGTAGAGTGGCCGCCACGGCACAGATCCGTAAAACCGCCTATCGTATAGAAACTGGCCTTATCCGCCTTATTGCCGGCTCCATCTTCTTCGGCGTATATGTCGGTACTTCCTTTGGTGATGATGTCATTTACCAGCTCTTCTTTATATGGCTGGCCTAGTTGCTTTACCTTGTTTTTTGCCTCAGCCAGGCCGACTTCTTCGCGCTCAAACTTATAGTCCTTCTTGATAATCTCCCGCATCCGCTTCTCAATTTTTGCCAAATCATCTTCGGATATACGTTTTTTAAGGTCAAAGTCATAATAAAAACCGTTCTCTATGACCGGTCCTACGCCGAATTTTACATCGCCGTAGATGTCCTGTACGGCATATGCAAGTATATGAGCCAGGCTATGCCTCTGCCTATACAACTCGTCAGGTTGTTTTTTGCCGTTTTCTCCCATTGACTTACATCATATCATTATCAGTTTGTTAACTGAATCGGTCGGAAATTAAAAGACGAGTACTCTCGCAAATGTACTCGTCTTTTGGCTTCTCGCGAGAAAACATTCTCGCAAAATCCCACCCACGAGCAGTATCATAACAATATTAGTATTATAAGGCTAGTATTATATTATTGTTATATTTACACTATCTGCTGTGGATTTACTTTTATCTCGCCTTCGGTTATCCTGTTACCTGTTATCGTTGCTGGTGTAAAGTAGTTATAACTGCTTTTTGTAGCGGGGGCGATTAGCTCATTTGGCTAGAGCGCATCCTTGACGTGGATGAGGTGAGTGGTTCGAATCCACTATCGCCCACCAGCAACACACGACGCTTCGCTCGTGCCTACATAACAGTCCACCGGACTGTTATGGGTTCGAATCCACTATCGCCCACCAGCATAATTACCAATTAAGCAAACCACATCTGTTAAGTGGAAGGTTCTAGGGCCTGGTATCATTGACATAAGCAAGGGTACATGCTAGGATTGTCCAGTTAATAGAGGAGCTTGTTTGAGTACCAGGACAAAGCTAGTTTTGGGAGGATTTAAGCTATTTTACGAAGAGCTTGATTCTGCCAAAAGAGTGCGTCGCATCCGCCGATCACGAACATAGTACAAGAACCCATAATCTCTCTTCAGTAAAAGCCGGCAGGGGCTACCGGATGTGTTTAGTATGTGTTCCCACAGAAAAAACATGGTTTTCCACTAGCATTTTGAACAGCTGTATGCCAACATATTGACATGGTTTGCATATATTGTGGAGGAAAAACAAATACCGTGAATTCCAGGAAACGAATGCACGGTCTGAGTACTTGGCGCAGGCGCCGGTGCCTGGATTGCGAAGCGGTGTTCACCACTGAAGAAACAATTAACCTTGAACAGTCCTTAAGGGTAAAGAGAGCGTCTTCCCCCTTAGAGCCTTTTCTTTATGAGAAACTTTACTTGCATGTCTATAACGCCGTTTCCCATAGGAAAACGGCTCATACGGACGCTAAAGGGCTTTCAGCTACCATTGTGAGCAAGCTTATACCATGTAAAAACGGCATATTGCATAGCTCGGAAATAAAAACAGCCTCATCCGAGGTATTAAAACGTTTCGATAATGCCGCCGCCACTTACTACGAAGCCCGGCATAACCGTTAAGACTTGGTGGCTTCAGGAGTTTCTAAAAAATCGGAAGAAGCCTCGCTTCTTGGTACCGGTACCTACAGTGGCCTTTTCCGTCACATCGAATTTATTGAGGTACCAGCCAAAGAATAATCTGGTCTGTGAGTTGAGCGCCGCGGTAGCGCTGTAAATAATGGTTGACAGGGGCAATAGCACCCATTGTATGACCATAAGGAATGTCCTGTGGTGTTTGTAGCGGGCCGGTTTTGGAGGCAATGCCTTAAAGCTCAGGTACATGGTTATCACCAGACCGAACATAGCGACGGTCATTATCCTGCTGGCTATATTAGGAAGCTGGTTAGCGGCTATGTCCTGCGGGTTGAACAATATAGGTATGAATGCGGAAAAAGTGATGATAAGCGGAGCGGTCGCCCAGCTGAGGTGCCCTTCCATAAGGCGCAAAGTCTTGGTTATAAGATCGTATTTTGGAATCTTATTTCTGGTAAAGAATCCTTTATCTACCACATAGGCTATGTCAGACACGCCCCATGCCCAGCGCCGGACCTGTATGAACTGGGCCTTTAGCGTACGCTTATATCCTTCAGCCAACACCGCGTCCTGATATATGGGAAGGTATATGGGGTAGACTTCATGCTTTCCTTCATATCTGAAATATGTCCGCCAGAACTGGTGGCCGTCTTCGACTATGGTCCTGACGCTCCAGAAATCAGTATCTACGAGCGCTTCCATACTTTGTGCGTGCGAGGAAAAGTTGCGTATAAGATGCGGGCGCATAGTCAGTATGATGTTCCAAAATGAGTTACCGGTAGCTATCACGCGCATAAGCGCGGGGGCGTCCCAGATGTTATTCGTGTACATAGCTATAGGCTGGAAAGATATGAACTTCGGTTCCGGACATAGGCAATAAGTATAGGTCAACGCAGGCAGATAATTCGGGTGGGGGCGATTATCGGAATCCAGGGTTGTCACTATTACCCTTTGCGGATCAATCTTTTGTTTTTTCAGCCAATTCAAGTGCTTCCTGCCGGCGTAGGTTATGTTACCCCCCTTGCCTATTACTTCACCTTCTATGTTTTTCGGATGCTTGATAGCCTCGGCGTGCATAAAATGTTTGCCGTATTCTGATACCAGATACTTGGATAATTCTTCTGTGGGCTGGCCTCCTCTTTCTTCGTAAGCTATCAGCAGAACCACTTTCTTCATGTCGTAATTGGAGTCTAAAACCGCCTTTATGGTGGGCTCCAATATTTCTTTTGATTCGTTATAGATGGCAATCATGATCGTATGGATGGCCTGGGAAGGTTTTACCGGTACCGGGTATTCTTCCAGCCTTCGAATGTTCCTTGCATGCCATTTGGGATCTTTGACTGTTATTTCTCTGTTTTCTATATCATTGAGCATCTTTCCCCAGTCGTATTTCTGGTGCAGGCGGGTATTTTTCCACCCCTGAAGAACTCTGGTGTTCAAGGCAATGGCGCGTACGAACCACATAAGAAGATAGCCGATTATGAAAAATACCGTCGCTTTCGGGCTTATCTGGCTCAATATTACCGGCGTCGCCAGCAGAAGCCAGCTAAGCACTGCCGGCAATCTCTCAAAAAACCTATATTTATGACTCTTTTCCCGCTGAAGCGGTATTTCGAGGGATTTGATGTTCATCAGGCTTACTTAAGGCCCAAAAGCGCGTTTATTACCAGCAAAGAGAAGATAAAAATAACCATAGTGATCAGCAATATCATCAGTGACAGGTGCTTCCTTATGTGGTAAATCTTCGTACTAGCATAAAGCTGGAAGCCGTAAACTATGACCGCGAAGAAAGCAAAGGCCATGATGTCCTTTATGCCCCCGGCCTCATATCCGTCCAGACCAAGATTGGAACGATATTCCCTGATGTAGACTGCGCTATTGTCGCTCAAGGCAAAGACCACGGAAAGAATGAGAGCTACACTCAAAAATGTATTGATAGATAGTATCAACAGGACCAGACGATCGTGGAAAAAGGTTTTTGGCTTAGGCATTTAAGTCAATTATAAAGTAACTTGGTGCGAGATACGAGAATCAAACTCGTGCTTCTTGCTTGGGAAGCAAGCGTACTATCATTATACGAATCTCGCAGATGGAGCCATTTCGGGGACTCGAACCCCGGACCTCCACTTTACGAAAGTGGCGCTCTAGCCAGCTGAGCTAAAATGGCGACAAACTACATTCTAGCAAATATACTTGCCAATTTGTTGCTTTTAACACCTGAAACTGCTATATTTCAATCTGTCATTTCTAAGTCTGAAATGAGATAGCCATCGCTTGTTTGGGCTTCGCGCTTGAGCGCATAGGTTGATTTCTTCATGAGTATTGCAGTGAGCCGTACATTGGTACGGTGAACGAGAAACGGAAGGAAAAATCAAGCTAAGTGCCAAGAGTATTGGCGGAGTTCTGACTCTGTCAGAAGCAGGCCAATAAGGCGCGGTGGCCAAACAAGGGCTCGTGGTGTAGTTTGGCCTAACACGCCTCCCTGTCACGGAGGAGATCGCCGGTTCAAATCCGGTCGGGCCCGCCATGAAGAACGGCTACCTTCGGTAGCCTTTTTTCATGGCTACGGCTAGAACTTTGTACACTGATGCGGGGGACGCGTCGCTTGCGTCTACATAAATACCGGCGGATTTTACGATAATTTCAACGCCGGCTGTATAATTACCGCTATGGCTAATACTCAGAAGTTGGTGCTTTGGATAGCTGTGCTGGCGTCTTTCATTGCGTTTTTAGACGGTTCAGTCATAAACGTAGCCTTACCCGCAATATCCGATGAACTCGGCGGGGGGCTAACACTGAAGCAGTGGGTAGTGGACGCTTATCTGGTTACGCTGGGTTCACTGATGCTCATAGCCGGCTCTTTATCAGATCTTTTCGGTAGAAAGAAAGTTTTGGCTGTAGGCTTATGGGGGTTTGGTATCACTTCCCTGCTTTGTGCATTCGCGCCAAGCGGGAATTTTCTGATAGTTGACAGAGCTCTACAAGGCATAGCCGGAGCGCTTTTGGTCCCCAGTTCTCTGGCTCTGATAATGTCCGTGTTCCCCGGAGGTAAGCAAGGAAAAGCCATCGGTACATGGACCGCATGGACAGGAATTGCTTTCATAATCGGTCCCCTGCTGGGCGGTTTTCTTGTAGACATCGGTTCCTGGCGGCTGATATTTGCAATAAATGTACTCCCCATAGCAGTCACTCTGTGGTTGCTACGCTCGTTGGACCTGAAAGAAAAAATTGGCAAAGCAAAAGTGGATTTTATAGGCGCGGGGCTCGGTGCTCTCGGTCTGGGAGGACCTGTTTATGCCTTAATCGAACAACCTAATTACGGCTGGAGCAACCCGCTTATTTTCATACCTCTAATCGGCGGTTTGGCCGCTTTCGCAGGTTTCCTTATATACGAAAGCCGCACGACCTATCCGATGTTGCCGCTGGACTTGTTCAAGGCCCGTAATTTTTTGTACGGAAACCTGGCTACAGTGGCTATTTATGGCAGTCTTTCGCTTGTTACCTTTCTGTTGGCGGTTTTTGTCCAACAAGTCGGCGGGTATTCCGCTTTTCAGGCGGGACTGACGCTTCTTCCAGTAACCATAATAATGTTCTTGCTATCGCCCCGTTTCGGGAGTTTGGCTGACAAGCATGGCCCCAGGATGTTCATGACCCTGGGCCCTATAATCTCGGCCTGCGGCATATTGTGGCTTGTACGAACCGAACAGAATATAAACTTCTGGTCGCAACTGTTCCCTTCCATAGTAGTATTCGGGATAGGCCTGTCTGTGACCGTAGCGCCGCTTACCACGGCTGTTTTGAGCGCGGTTGATAGAAAACGCTCCGGTATAGCATCAGCCATAAACAATGCCATGGCCCGTGTTGCCGGACTCGTCACCATAGCCACTCTGGGATTCGTGATAGGCGCGGAGGTAAGCCTCAACGGTTTTCATAAAGGAGCGGTATACATGTCAGCTCTACTGGCCTTGGGCGGAGTGATATCGTTCGTGGGAATCCGCAACCAAGCCAAAGCCCAGCCTTGAAGACACGGTAAAATAGAAGCATGGCCGGCGAGAAAACACCGAAGAATAATGAAACTACCGCTGAGCGCGCCAGCAGATTTCTTAGAAATCTGAATGCCGTAGGAGCGGTTGCCCTTTTCGGCGTCGGGTTAGCAGTTCCCGCTGGCGCAGTCGCACTCAACACCTGGGCGGCTATCAATACTGCACAAGCCGGAGGGTTTGAAGCGGCCCGCCGGCACTTTAAGAAGAAACGAATTAAAAAACTCCTTTCTAAATCATAAAAGTTATAAATATTTTTTTTCATAAGCGTTTTTGTACATTTTTTCTAATAAATAAATCATAAAAGAAATATAAAGTATAATTACTGCTGTGATTTTAGTCATCGACAATTATGACTCCTTTACCTACAATCTTGTCCAGCAGATAGAATCGCAGGGGCAGGCCTGCCAGGTTATCACTAATGACCGCGTCAATATCGAAGATATCGCCAAAAGAAAGCCGTCCAGAATTGTCATTTCTCCGGGCCCAGGGACACCGGAAGATGCGGGGATTTCTAAAGATATAATAAGTCGGTTCCATAAGACCGTGCCCATTTTGGGTGTTTGCTTGGGCCACCAATGCATTGGGGTTATGTTCGGCGCCAAGATAGAACACGCCCGAAAGATAATGCACGGTAAGACCTCAAAAGTAACTCATGACGGCTCGGGCATATTCAAGGGTGTATCTTCGCCCCTGGAAGTAGCCAGGTACCACTCACTGGCAATAGACCGGGTAAAAAGCCCGCTTAAGGTAACCGCGCAGGCAGATGACGGTACGATAATGGCGATTGAGCACAATGATTATCCGGTTTTCGGGGTGCAGTTTCATCCTGAATCATTTCTTACCCCAAAAGGCGAATTAATAATGAAAAATTTTCTGCGATGAAAGAACATCTGTTAGACAATAGCCCTGATTTTCTAAAAATGCTCAAAAATTTAGGAGATGTCCGAAATGTTTGTCTGCTTACCGGCGGCGGATGGAAGGAAAGGCTCGCCTGGAACCCCTGTGACAGCTATTCCCTGCCCGCCGGTAAGAATATAGACGATGGACTACAAAGATTCATAGAAACGCACCGCGAGAAAGGAAATCTGGTTGTCGGCGCTATCAGCTACGAACTTGGTTATGAATTGTATGGTATAAAAAACGCCAAGAGAACGGAAGACCTACCGGGCGCGGTACTATTCGCCTACGACAATTACCTGGAAAAGAGGCGCGGCAAGGTTTTTGCCTGCTATACACACAAAAGTTTTTTGACTGAGATATCAGAAATTATGATTACTGATACTGATAAGATATCCGGTGGTGTAAAACCATCGTTCATGCCTATATGGAATCGAGGAGCATACACCCTCGCCTACGAAAAGATTAGGGAATATATTTACGAGGGTTATATATACCAGATAAACCTGACTCAGGAGATGAAGGCCGAATACGATGGAAACTCCAGGCTTTTATTCGCCGGCTTGTCCGGTAACCAAGCCAAAATGAAAGCGTATCTGGAATGTGAGGGATTTGAAATACTCAGCCTATCGCCCGAAAGGTTTATAAGAGTCGAAGGTTCTGCCATAGAAACCGCCCCGATAAAGGGTACAAGACCCAGGGGTAAAAACCAGGAAGAAGACGAAAAAAACGAAGCGGAACTACTAAGTGACGAAAAAGAAAAAGCCGAACTGAATATGATAACCGATCTTCTGCGGAATGATTTGGGCAAGGTCTGCGCGCCAGGGACCGTTGAAGTGTCCGAAAATAAGAAAATCGAGAAGCTTTCGAACGTTATGCATACTTACTCAAGGATAATAGGAAAGCTGAAACCTGATATCGCGCCATTTTCCGCGCTGATATCGATGTTTCCCGGCGGTTCAATAACCGGCTGTCCTAAGAAAAAAGCCATGGAGATAATCAACGAGCTCGAACTATCCGGACGAGGTTTTTATTGTGGTAATTTGTTCGCGCTAGACAATGAAGGGCTGGATTCGAGTATACTCATCAGGACTCTAATCAAACGTGGCCGGCAGTTATCGATGTCTGTTGGTAGCGGCATAGTGTATGATTCTCTCGAAGAAAACGAGTACCAGGAAAACCTGGACAAAGCCAAGATTACCTGGAAAGGCTAAAAGTTTACGTAAGTGCGAGCCTTGCGCTGGTCTTTTATCGGGCCGAGGTACTGATTTATGTCGCGGAAGTTAAAGATTATATGCGCGGCTTTGACCTTGTCGCCTTTCTTCTCCAGGACCTTGACAATCTCAAGACCATAGCCGACATTGATTATCCCTGAAACCTGTCCCGGCTGAAGTCTGAAAAGAGCGTCTATAGTAGCGGGTGATATATCCCTGTTATTCTTGTCAATTTCAAACCCGAATTCCCCGCCGTTACTTTTGGTCGAGGGATCTTCTGACTCGGCTTTCGCCACCTTGGCAAAATCTTTGCCGCTGTTGATTTCGCTCAGCGTATTCTGGGCTTTGTCCCTGGCCTCGGTATCCAGCGCCGAAACAACTTTTTCATTAAGTATCTGTTGCTTCAGACTGCGCCTGAAATCATTTACTGACCAGTCCCAAAATTCTCTCAGGACATCCCTGAACTCTTTATCCGAACTACCTATTCTGTTCTGGCTCCTGATCATGTCTATACGTTCGTCAACTTCTTTGGACGAAACGTTAATACCTTTTTCCCTGGCGATTTCTTTGACGTAGGCGTCGTTGATTACCTTTTCCAGCGCCCGTTTTTTGAACTCTGCCAGCTGGCGCTTGCCGGAATCGCTGTTAAAGTCCACGTTTTGCTGGGTCTTGTAATAATGCTCGTAGTGGTTCACTTCGAAAAGGTAGCTCTCGTAAGAAACAAAATCCGAACCGATGCGCGCTATCGGGAATGGAACTACTTTGGTCACCTGATATAAAAAGCCCGAATCAGACTTAGCTTTGTAAAGTGCAAGCGCGCAATATGAGAAGAACCCTATGACCGCGGCTGTGAAAATAGCCGCAGATATCTTTACCAGCCGATGTTTCGGCTGTCGTAGGGGGTATATGTATTTTCGGGCGCTATCGAGCACTTCTTCCCGATGGTCGGCAAGGTTGTCGTTCGTAATACGTTTATCCAGCGGTTTTTCAGTCTTTTTTCGCCGGATATTCAGTTTGTTTATTATCTTTTTATGCTTCTTCATCTGCTTCATGCAAGTCTTGTTCTTTTATCTGGGGTGGCGCGTTGGCAACTATCCCGTTATCTCTTAGTATTTTCAGTATTTTCTGTTGGATCTTTTCCGGGTGATGCACCTCATGAATTACCAAATCCCCAACGAAAGTCTGCATCATTATTGTACCAAATCCCAGGACGGTCTGGTTAAATCCGGATATTTCATAATTGACCATCTGTATCTGGTTCAGACCTATGTCTACGACGCTTCTGGTCCAAAGCCCTTTCTGAGATATCTGAAGCAGTCTTTGGTCGGTCACAATGTAAACGCTGAAATACCAGCTTATGTATGAGGGGACGAACAATATCAGTCCTATTGCCAAGCCCACGGCCAGTCCGCCAAAAAGATAGCTGTATTCCGGCTTTATCAGAGAAGGCACGGTTCCCAGCAGAAGCGCCAGCAGACCCAGGACCAAGCCCTTCCTCATGACAATAGGGTGTTTGCGAAAAACAAATAACAATTCTTCATCTTCCATCTGGTCGGGGAAATGTTTTTCTTTTTCGGCCATATAGACAGTTTACTCTAGCGAACCCTGCACCGTAAACATTTTGCCCGTGTATCCCGCAATAATCTTATTGGTGTTCCTGAGAGGAATCGAACCTCTATCTACTCCTTAGGAGGGAGTTATTCTATCCGTTGAACTACAGGAACAAGAAGCGGGATGATGAGCTACCCGCGTTCGCCGGCTTCGTAAATGTGCAGGTACTCTGACTTATCGTAGTCGAACAGTTCCTGGG